>CBDUIJ010000022.1:0-31544 GCA_965367215.1 uncultured Granulosicoccus sp. | reverse complement strand
CGAGACCAATGACGGTTTCGTGAGTGCCGAAAAGGATCTGTCGCTGCGCGGTGCCGGAGAAGTACTGGGCACCCGTCAGACCGGACTGGCCGAGTTTCGTATTGCGCAGCTGGGTCGAGACGACGATCTACTGGACGATGTCAGTCAGATTGCAGACAGCCTGCTGATGTCCTGGCCGGAGTCCGTCCAGGGGCTTATCCGGCGCTGGATCGGTGAGGAAAAGAAGGACTACGGCGGAGTCTGACTCTGTCGTCAACTGTCCTTCGACGGCTTGTGAAAGGCTCGAAGATGTGAAGGTTCAGTTGAGAAAATGATCGTTTTCCGCACCTTACTGTTACATTTTTACCCATCTTGTATGGTTTTTTGAGCAAGTCCGTGGTGTCATTCCTTCTGTGGAATGTCGTCAAGTCCTGATGATCGCTTTACGTCTGGTGGCATCAGTTCGTTCTGTGTCCTTCAGCCTGACCCCAACTGACTTGATCTCAACAACGTTTACCCATGCAAAGCAGCGAACTCGGACGTATTCACGAGCGCCCCACTCTGGCTGAAATGCTTGACAGTCTTGCGCGACAGGCGTCTGGTCGTGATGTCAGTCTCGAGAGGCAGCAGTTCGAAGCACTCTTGCAGTATGCACTGGAAGACTCCGGCGGTGATTATGGCTTCGTGCTGTCGCCGGCAGGTGCGGGTGCCTACGCCGAACAGTTCGTGAAACTCGGGGCGGCTGTCGAGCGTGACAAGACAGGGCGTCTGATGGCCTGTCATGACACCTTGACCGACCGGCGACCGGATCCGATGATTCTCTCCGTCATGCGGTTGAACCGAGGGGTGCAGGGTAAGCCGACCGACATCGGCCTGCCGCAATGTCTGCCCGGATCCCATCCGCCCATTCGTTATTTTCTGATGGTGCCGATGCAGACTGGAGTGTCGTTGACTTCAGTGCTGTTCATTGCGAATCCGACTGTAGAGCTTCTGGAGCGGGGCCGTGAACACACGATGGCTCGGCTGCAGGACATGTGTTCGATACTCTCCACCAGATTGCACAGCGAGTTGGCGTCTGTGGGCAATCAGATGCAGAGCCCCGGGGCCGATGATGGCGCCCGCCACTATGTGCAATTGATGAACGCCTCGCTCAATGCCGTGGTCATCGTCGATTCCGCCGGCAAGATCACCGCGTTCAACCCGGCGGCAGAGACCCTGTTCGGGCGCGACAGTGTGCATGCTCTGGGAACATCGCTGGATCGCTACCTGCCTACCGAGTTTCTCATGCCGATTCTCAAGCGTGCTGTCTCGATGGATGTGGACAGTCCGCCGCAATCGGTTCTGCCGATCGATCAGCGTTCGGTCACGGCCATTGCCGAGAGTGGTTGCAGCATCCATCTGAAGACCTCCGCCTACTTCACGCGGCTGGAGCCGATGGTCTACACCACCTTCGTCTTCGAGCACGAATCCACGACAGCTGGTGTGCCCGACACCAGTACCGGCCATCAGCATTTCAAGGCTCTGACCAATGTGGCGCCAGTGGGGATCATTCAGCTGGCGGCTGACTGGACCTGCGATTATGCCAATGAGATGTGGTGTCAGCTGAGTGGGCTGAGCATGGATGAGTCCATTGGAGAGGGCTGGGTCGATTCACTGCATGCCGAAGATGTCGTGGATGCGCTGGTGGAGTTGCGCGAGGCGCTGAGCGAGAGCCGCATCTTTTCGAAGAATATTCGCCTGCAACGCCCTACTGGCAACATCAGCTGGGTGTCACTTTCCGCAACAGCAACGGTCAATGATCTGGGGCAGTTCACCGGGTGCCTGCTGGTGATGCTGGATATCACCGAAACCCACAAGGCCAGCGAGCGTCTGCGCTATGCGGCCACTCACGATGTGCTGACCGGGCTGGCCAATCGCACCTCGTTTCTCGACAATCTGCAATCGCGCCTCGATTCCATGCGACTTCGCGTGCGTACGGCTCTGCTGTATCTCGATCTGGATGGCTTCAAGACCGTCAATGACACTCTGGGCCACGATTGCGGTGATGAGTTGCTGCGTCAGGTTGCGTATCGATTGCAGTCTGCGACTCGCGCTGAAGATATCTGCGCACGCCTCGGCGGTGATGAATTCACCATCATCCTGACCTCGGCTTGCAGTCTGGAGGAAGTCTGTGCCATTGCGGAGACCATTGTGCGAGGATTCAATCAGCCCTTCGAGGTGTTCGATAACGATCTGCACCTGTCCATCAGCATCGGTATTGCGTTTGCCGATGAGCACAGTGGCAGTAGTGATGCGTTCATCAAACAGGCAGATACCGCGCTCTACAAGGCCAAGGCGTCCGGTCGATCGCGCTGGATTGTCTATACGCAGGAATTCCAGCACGAGGACAAGCAACGCTCGGCACTGGGTGCAAGAATCCGGCGGGCGACGGAGCGTCATGAATTCACGCTCGTCTATCAGCCACAGTTTCGTATCGACGACCAGAGCATCGTCAGTTTCGAGGCACTGTTGCGCTGGACACCCAGTGACCTGCCTTCACCCGACACACAGTTGCTTGTCAGTGTGCTGGAAGAGAGTGGCCTGATCAACGACGTCGGGCAATGGGTTCTGGAGACGGCCTGTCAACAGCATCGCCGTTGGCTCGACATGGGCATGATCGATGAGAGCTGCACGATTTCCGTCAATGTCTCCGCCGCACAGTTGAGTCTGGCCAATTTCACCTCACGACTGCAGCGCATCCTCGAGCGCTGCAAACTGCCGGCACGTTGTCTGGATATCGAGATTACCGAGTCGGCGTTGATCGAAAAGAACAGCAGTTGTATTCGTGTCATGAATGAAATCAAGGCAATGGGGGTTCAACTGTCATTGGATGATTTCGGCACCGGCTATGCCTCTCTGGCCTACCTGACTCGATTACCCATAGATCTTCTCAAGATCGACAAATCGTTCGTGATGGCGATGGATTCTGACGAGACCAGTCGCACGATCGTCATGTCGGTGCTGGCCATGGCTGGAGCCCTGGGCATCGACGTGGTGGCAGAGGGTATCGAGAATGAAGGTACACTGGAACAATTGCATGAAGCTGGCTGCCGATATGGGCAGGGTTTTCTGGTATCCAGACCCTTGCCTGTCAATGAGATAGAGACTCTGATGATGAGAGAGCGTTATCGGGACGCCGAAGCGGCGGAGCTGACGTGAGCCGGATAATACGTCTGCACGGGAGTCCTGTCCTCCTGTGGAGCATGAAAGGTAATTCGAGGAAGAGCAGTCATGGCTGATGAATCAGATACGGGAGACCAGAACGAGCCCGGCAAGGAAACTGCCGACGTGGAATCCACATCGTCGCCAGTTGCCGGGATCTCCCGCACGCAGGCACTGGGTGGCGATCCATCGACCCCTCGGCAAGCCCCGGGTGAGCCGCCGTCGGTCGAGAACAGCAACCCCGGAACCGTCAGTCTGGCACCGGATGAACGGGTCGACCAGGATATGACTCAGCCACTGGACAATGGAAAGCTGGTACAGATGCCGAATGGCAAGCGGGTTGATCTGGTGCTGGGTGAGGAGGAATTGCCTGCCGCACCCGTGAGGACACCGGTACTTTATGTCGGTATCGGTGCCTCGGCCGGTGGTCTGGAGGCCCTGCGTGATTTCTTCGATCACATGAGTGCTGACAGCGATGCCGGTTTCATTGTGGTGCAGCACCTGTCTCCGGATTTTGAAAGCCTGATGGATGAGCTGCTGGCTCGCAATACCAGCATGGCTGTCGAGAACGTGGTGCACGGTGTCGAGGTGCTGGCCAATACCATCTACCTGATTCCTCCCAAGAAGAACATCACTCTGGTCGATGGTTGTCTGTACCTGAGTGAACAGGTGCGTCAGGGCGGGGTCAATCTGCCCATCGATCACTTCTTCCGATCGCTGGCCACCGATGCCAAGCATCGCGCCGTGGGCATCATTCTGTCGGGGACCGGTAGTGATGGCAGTCGTGGCATCAAGTCGATCAAGGAGGCGGGCGGTCTGATTCTGGTGCAGGATCGCGAGTCGGCCAAGTTCGACGGCATGCCGTTCAATGCCGAGAAAACGGGAACGGCTGACTTCGTGCTGCCCCCGGAAGAACTGGCAGTCTATCTGTCCACGTTTCTGAAGAACTCCATGGTGCGTGGTGTCCGTTCGGTTCTGCGCGCGGCAGACAACAACGAAGAGAGTGTACTCTCGTTGATCTTCAGTCTCCTGAAAACCAACTGTGGTATCGACTTCGGACAATACAAGGCGACCACCGTTGCACGACGTATCGAACGGCGTATGGGGATCAATCAGGTGCAGAGTCAGTTCGACTACCTGAACATCCTGCAGACATCCAAGACCGAACTGGAAACGCTGGGCCGCGAGCTGCTGATCAATGTCACCTCCTTCTTCAGGGATGAGGCGGCATGGGACTACCTGTCGGCACAAGTCATCAAGCCGCTGGTGGAACAGGCTGATGATGATGCGGAATTGCGCTTCTGGGTGGCCGGCTGTTCCACGGGGGAAGAGGCCTACTCGCTGGCTATCGTCATCGACGAGGCAGTACGCGAGTTCGGCAAGGAGCTGCGAATCAAGATCTTTGCAACTGATGCCGATGTCGAAGCCATCGCGCATGCCTCGACAGCCCGTTACCGCGAAGAGATTGCTCACGATGTGTCCAATGATCGTCTGGCGCGATACTTCATTCGGGCAGGCATGGAGTATGAAATTCGCCCGGATATCCGCAAGACAGTGGTGTTCGCGACTCACAACATGATCAATGATCCACCGTTCTCCAACATCGATCTGATCACCTGCCGCAATGTCCTGATCTACTTTCAGCAGGCGGTGCAACGAGTCGTCATGTCGGCATTTCATTTCTCGCTCAAGGACAATGCGCGCGTGTTTTTCGGTTCCTCCGAGTCAGTGGGTGAACTGAAGACACACTACAAGGTGCTGCATGAGCGCTTCCGCGTGTATGAAAAGATCACCAACACACGTCTGCCTATCTCCAGTGTCAACAGTGCCGGTTCGGAGAAACCGAAACTGGGCATGCGTCCGGTCTCCAATCTGCTGCGCAGCTACCGAGCTCACAGCAACAACGCCAACCGTTTCGAGCACGTCAAGGATCATCTGATCAATGATTTCGTGCCCTCCTGCCTGATACTGAATTCGGAACATCAGGCCATGCACCTCTACGGAGATGCCAACAAGTACCTGATTCGTTTTCCGGTGGGGCGGGTGTCCACCAATATTCACGAGATCATCGTCGAGGAATTGTCGGTGGCGCTGGATACCGCTCTGTCACGCTCGAAGACCGAGTCGAAACCGGTCACTTATTCGAATATCCAGACGACCATCAACGATCAGCCGGCGATGGTCGACATGCAGGTCGAGTATTTTCCGGACAAGGGCGGCATGGAGGCCTATTACTCGGTGGTGTTGATGGAGGCCAATGCCAAGCCTGAGATGAAGCTGGGCGGCAGCTCCTTTGACCATTCCGAGGAAACCCAGCAACGCATTCGTGATCTGGAAAACGAGCTGCTGCACAAACAGGAACACCTGCAGGTGGCCAATGAAGAGCTGGAAACCACCAATGAGGAATTGCAGGCAGCCAACGAAGAGCTGATGTCGTCGAACGAGGAACTGCAGAGCACCAACGAAGAGTTGCAGTCGGTCAACGAAGAGTTGTACACCGTCAACTGCGAGCATCAGGAAAAGATCGAAGAGCTGATGACCGTCAACGATGACATGGACAACATACTGGTTGCCACATCGGTGGGTATCATCTTTCTCGACGGTGAAATGCTCATTCGCAAGTACACCTCGGTGGCAGCAAAGTATTTCAATCTGCTGTTGAGCGATGTCGGACGACCGTTGCATCACATTTCGAACGAGCTGGAATACAGCCGACTATTCGAGGATATAGAAACGGTCAGTCGCACCAGTCACAGCGTTTATCGAGAGGTGTTCACAGCCAAGGGGGCACCCGTTCAGATCAAGTTGCTGCCCTATTCCTCGTCAGCGGTTGATCGCGGCAAGACCAGTGCCGTGACCATTACCATCACGGATCTGTCGCCACGACTGGATGCCTATGAAGATCATCGAGCCAAAGCCATCCTGACGCCGAAGAGTTATCCGGGGCAACTGACACCGCCCATGGCAAAGATTCGCATATTGGTGGTGGATGACAGTGAGAGTGATCGCCGTGTCATCAAGAGGCACTTGAGTCATATCAGATCGCTGATAGTGGAGACTTTCGAAGCGGATGACATCAACAGCGCCTTGCATTCGCTGCGTAACGACGACATCGATGTCTGCCTGGTCGACTATCGCCTGGGCGTGGAAACGGCTGATGACCTGTCCAGGCAGATTGCCGATCACAACAATCAGCTGCCAGTGATACTCATGTCAGGGTACAGCCGCAGTGAACTCGAAGAGCGCGTTCCCGACAATCTGCTGATGTACTTTCTCAACAAGGGTGACATGTCGGCCCTGCTGCTGGAACTGAGCATTCGTCACGCCATCAATTCCAGTAGTGTGCATTCGCCTATGCTGCTGACGCAATAGATTCGCCTCTGTTGGAGGCCGGGATGCTCTTGCTGGCAAGGGCGCCGGTCTCCAGTGCATCCAGGCAGTCGGCTGGAATCGACAGATGATTGCTCATGCTTGTATTGCCGGTTTGCAGATGAGGCCAGACAGGCTCCTGAAAGGCGACCAGTAGTTGCCCGTCCAGCCACAGCTCGATGCGCGAGAAATAATCTTCGGCCCGCTGTACAAACAGTCTTGAATCATCGCTGTCAGCCCTTTCCAGGCGGACAGAAAACCTGCCGCATGATGATCCCCAATGGCTTCGTGCCGTCTTGCTGCCTGATTCGCTGGTGCTGTACAGCACGTCGGATACCATCTGCAACAGGCCACGAAGGGTTACCTTGCGACACTGCTCAGTCGGTCGTTGAGCGATTGCAGAGGTGTTTTCCTCGACGATCAACCAGGGGCCATTGTTGTTCATATGGCCAGCCAGTGGCGTCAGCCAGGCGAAGCGGCTGTTGGTGTAAGAGTGATCCTTGCGCATTCTCTTGTTGCAGGTAACCGCGTTATTTTTCATGAAACAGCAACAAGTTTCATTCACGTTTCGGGAAAACCTGAGCCAGGAAACCGTTACTCGGGGTTACATGTTCGCTTAACGATCCTGTAGCAGGGCCTGCAGGGTGTCGGGGTAGGTTTTCTTCAGCAGCAACCACTGTGAACGTTGTTTTCTGGCGCCGAGTCGTCGGGTCACATGATTCCAGCGTTGAGCGCAGATATCCAGGGCCCGGCGCGCATCGATCTCGCCGTTGATCGTGGCCAGTATCTGCTGGCGCAAGGCGTCCAGATAGCTGCTCTGGCCACTGATATAGAAGTCCGGTATGCAGTTGGCCAGGCTCTGACGATGGGCGTCGAGAAAAGACAAGCCGTAGACCGATTGAATTTCCCCGTCGTCGTAATGACTTTTCCGAAACGGATCGAAAAAGCCTGTGGCTTGCCGAACTGCCAGAGTCGATATTGCGGGTGATGTACAGAATATCGTCAGCAGATAAGCCAGTTCACTGCGGGTCGATTGCGTGCTGACCGTGTAGTTCCAGCCCCAGTTGAAGTAACCCATGCCAAGTGATTGTCCCTCGCCGGGAATGCCGGGCAGGGGGGAATGAACCAGGTTGTCGCGCATGCCGGGTAGCGTCATCATGTGCTTCTGCGTTCCACCCCAGCCGATATTGCAGAAAACGTTATCCTGAGCAAAGTCCTCCCAGTTCTCGAACAGACCATTGGTACGCGCATCGGGTGATTGCCATTGGCTGGCAGCGATCAATTCCTCCAGTGCCTCGACACCTGCTGCATTGTTGATGTTCGGGGTCATGTCGTCCTGTACAGGGTAGAAGCCCTTGGCATGGAATCGGGCCCACCATTCCCACACCAGGTAGCCGGCGTTGCGAAACAGGCAACCTCCGTATTGCTGCTGGTCAGGGCGATGGAAGAAAGCCATCATTTCATCCAGTTCCTGCCAGGTGGTGGCTACGCTCAGAGGCCGGCCATGGCGCTTCTCGAAGGCTGCCTGTTCCACGGGGTCTTCCAGCATGCGCTTGTTGTAGAACAGCAGATAGGCATCGCCATCTGTCTGGTAGCCGTACAGGCGGTTACGATAATAATCACCATTGCGGTACAGGTAGTCGTCGGAAAAACCGTTGGGCTGATATTTCTTCGCAAGCTCATCCAGTGGCATGATGGCGCGGGCTTCAACCAGATCAGGCAAGCCGAACGTCGCCGGCAAGGCCACATCCACGGTGGTCTCACCGTTATGTGCCTGAAGCACCAGCTCGACGTTGATTTCATCGACAGGCGCTTCTCTGATGATGCACTCGATGCCGGTCATGGAAGTGAAGGCATCGGTGCCGGCGTGCACACAGGCACCGGAACCCTGGGGAATCAGCAGGTGCAAGGGGCCCTGGCCTGACAGTTGCCTGGCTCTGTGCGCTATGCTCGCATACCAGTCCTGAGTGTTTTCGGCACGTAGCGTGCTGTATTGACTGGCGAGTGCTCCGGCACTCAGTAGTTGTGTGAATCTACGTCTGGATGGATCCATGTTTCCGCCGGTACTCGTTCAGTCGAGCCACAGGCCCGTATCATTCATCTTGATTGCACCGGGAACGATGTTCGGGTGATCGGCAATCAATCTACCGTCAAGTAGCCCGGGGGCTATCATTCACCAAGGTGCGCCATCAAGTCAGAATAGAGCATGCGGGAGCGACAGCCAAGTGAGCCGGGTATCCGTGGTCAGCGCACAGACACCATTGATGCGGGCATTCGTGCTGTGCATGCTGCTACAGGCCTTGCTGCTGATCGTGCTGGTGGCCGGAGTCTGGAAATACACGGCCGATATTCTCAGTCGGGAGACCGAGTTGTCGTCGTATGTGCTGCCGAACCTGGAGCTGGCCCATCACTTCACGAGTGCCACCGCCGGGCTTCAGTCACAAGGCCTGTTGCTCAGAACGGCCAGTACGGCAGATGATCTGGCGTTGCGCAAACGCCTGTTGGGCGATTCGATACGCGAAACAAAGTCGCTTATTCAGTCGCACTCCTCGCTCAGTGCTTTCGACACGGACCGACTGGCGGATACCATCAACCAGATACAGGTGGTGGTTACCGGACTGTCGAATGTCCGTGGCAGGCAGCTCGAAAACCGTGCCCGCCTGGAAGAGGAAAGCGAACGACAGATTGCCGAACTGGATGAACTGTTCAAGGTGGTCCAGGACCGGGTGGTCATTCTGACGGATGATCTACTGGAGACGCGTGAAGTGTTATCGACATTTTCCGATGAGAACGTCGACAGCGAAGGATCACAGGCACGCGAATCCGAAGCCTACGATTTTGCTCTGGATCGATTTGAAGCCAACAGCCTCATCATTCAGGATTACCTGCTGTTCAGCCAGGATCTGATCGGGCTCAAGTCGGTTCTGGAGCGGTTGCCACTGATCCTTGCTCGCGAAGAGATCGTCGTGGCGGAGCAGACCCGTGACCTGCTGGTGCAGGCGATGGTGAATCGAGCCATCTACCACAGCGACCAGGGGGGGAGTGATCTGCTGCTGACACCGCTTACTGCCATCCGCAAGGCGCTGCGTGGTGAGAACAATCTGTTTGCCCGCCGCCTGGCGGCACTGGATACAGACGCCCAGCAGCAGAAGCTCAGTGCGGAGCTGGCGCAGCTGACCATTGATGTCCCCGCTGTTACCGAGCAGATTCGTGCAGAGTCGGAAGCCATCTTGCTGCGGGTCGCGGCGGCCACTCGCAAGGGTCTCGAGCGCTATCGCTGGTTCCTGTTCTTCGCCTTGCTGTTGTCCATGCTGGTACTGGGTTCCATCGGTTACTGGCTGCTGTATCGCCGCACCGTAGTCCCATTGGGCGAGATTGCCGCCCGTCTGGATGATGTCGGGACGGAGCGATTCACGCAGCCGGAGCATGCCTATTTCATCCGGGAAATCGAGGTGTTGTCACAGGTGCTGGGTGAGCTGGATCAGGTGCAGAAGCAGATGCAACGCAAGGATATCCAACTCAATGCCAGCAACCACGAGTTGCGCAAGGCGAATGAAGACCTCGAGCAGTTCGTGCATGTGGCCTCACACGACCTGCAGGAACCGTTACGTAAACTGCAGCAGTTCAGCGGTTTGCTGGCAGAGGATTACACGGGGAAATTCGACAGCGATGGTGCTTTCTATCTGGAGGCGATTGCCAATTCAGCGCGTCGCATGAGCACCATGATTCGGGATACTCTGGACTATGCCCGCTCGGCTCGAAGCGACATGAGCGAGGAAGAGGTCGATCTGAATACACTGATGCAGGCGGTGTATGAAGACATGGATGTCACTGTTGCCGAGGCCGGCGCGCATGTGAAAGTCGGGAAGTTGCCGGTGGTGATGGCCAGCCGAACCGGCATGTCACAGCTGTTCGGTAATCTGCTGGTCAATGCCATCAAGTATCGACGTGAAGAGGTAGATTGTGTCGTGGATATCCAGGCGCGGTATCCCGATGGACAAGACAGGCTGATAATCGATATCAGGGATAATGGTGTCGGTATCGAAGAGCGTTACTTCGAGCGTGTGTTCATTCCTTTCGAACGCCTCGGTTCGCTGTCAGTATCCGGCACCGGGCTGGGGCTGGCAATCTGTGCCAAGGTGTGTGATGCCCATGGTTGGCATATCTCGGTAAGCTCCGAGTTTGGAAAAGGCTCCTGCTTTCATGTGTCCATTCCCGCCGAGCATGTCGTGAAATGAGATGTACAGCGTATCTTTCGGCATGATCGGTCCGGTTCTGTAACCCGTTAGGCTGAACCGTTTCGGGCGGAGCCACGTATCCTTTTACCAGCTACTTCTCAGGTTGCTGAATTGCCGGAGACTCAGTCACAGGAGGTGACTGGGTCATTCCCGTAAGTACTGTCTCCCCGGTTCTGTTTTCACACCACTGCCACAATGCCTCACGACGATCAGGAGTGTCGGCTTTTCGTGTGCTGTCGCTCATGTCGATGTCACGCACGGCCCTATCGTGCCAGAACAGACCCGAGCAGCTCGCAGCTTCGCCAGCGGCACTGAGCCACACCAGCGTGTCGGCACCCTCACGAGCACTGCGCAACAGACCCAGCGGTCGCAGAAGCTTCACAAAGCCCGGAAGTGCATCATTGATGCCCGGTGTGTCCACCCAGCCCGGATGCAAGGCATGGAACACCACTTCATCCTGCGGTATACGCTCTGCCCACATTTCACTGAGAATGACCTGTGCGCGCTTGGCTCGCGCATATTGACGTACACCGCTGTAATCGGCATCGCTCATCGCCAGTTCCTCGACATGAAGACCCTGCGTGTACATGCCACCGGAACTCATGGTGATGACTCGTCCGGGCTCCTTGCGTGAGGCTGTGTTGCTGCCTGCAGCCTGGTAACCCAGTTGCGGCAGGAGTTTCGCTGTCAGCAGAAAAGGGGTGGCCACCATGAGTTCGACGCTGAGGTCAGCACCATCAGCGGTTCTCCGGCGTTCATTGAACAGTGCGCCGGCATTGTGCGCCAGCACATCGATGACCGGGTAGTTCTCGGCCAGCTGCGCGGCAACCTGTATGACCTGTTCGCGCACACCGAGGTCGACAATGAGTGAATGTATGTTGTCGTTGCCGCTTGTCCTGCGAAGCTCTGCTATCTGGCGATCGGCTTTCGCTTCATCGCGGGCAAGCAGAACCAGGGTGGCACCCAGTGCCGCGTAGAGTTGTGCAGCGGCGCTACCGATACCCGAGGTGCCGCCGGTCAGTACCACGACCTTGCCACTCAGGTCGAAGGACTCCAGAGGTGCCCAGTCCTGGCGGCGTCTGCGCACAGCCGACCCGATACTGCTGAAGCTGGGCAGTACCGTCTTCTCCATCAATGAATCCAGGATATCGCTATGCATGCCTGACGTGCCTGCTGGGCGTGACGCGGAATGGTTCCGCAAGATACCCGTTACTACGAGGCGGGTTCGGTCAGCAGATCACTGTCGCTGATCAGAATGCGCTCATCGCGGCGATTGGCCAGATAGACACGCGAGATGACGCTCTCGGCAGGTTCCTTGAGCGTGGCGCCGTCCTGCAGCGCGTGCATGGCTGATTCAGTGATGTCATATCTGCCACAGAGTTTCTCTGTGCAGAATATCGTGGCGCTGTGGTCTCGCCTGACGCTTTCCTGAACGGCGAGGCCACCGCATAAACAGCACTCGACGAAATTCATAGATGGCTCGATTTATTCTGAAGGCAATACTGAGGAAGTCATCCATAGTGCCGCTGAAAGTCGGGCGGGACTGTAAACTAGCGTGACATTCCCTATACGAGTTGCCGTCATGCCCCAGGATCAACGTCTCTCCCTTGAAGAACTGGAAACGCTCGCGACGACGGTGTTGACGAGTCAGGGCTTCTCCGCAGCGCAGGCGCAGGCCATTGCCGAGACCGTCACCGTGGCCGAGCGTGATGGCTGTCTGTCACACGGTCTCTTTCGTATACCCTTTTACGTGGCGGCCCTGAAGAATCCGCACGCCGATGCGCTCATCGAACCGACATTGCGCGTGACCGAGTCCTCGGTGGTGCATGTGGATGCTCATGGTGGTTTCTGCCCGTTGGCGCTCAAGCTGGGGGAGCCGGCCTTGCTGGAGAAGACTCGGCGGCACGGCATTGCGGCGCTGGCCATTCACGATACCTACAATATCGCAGCCCTGTGGCCGGAGGTCGAACGTCTGGCAGAGGCGGGGCTCGTGGTCTTCGCCTTTACGGCTGCCAATGCCTTTGTCGCGCCGGCAGGCGGCACGAAGCCGATCTACGGGACCAACCCGATGGCGTTCGGTTTTCCGCGACAGGATGGACCTCCGCTGGTCTTTGACCAGGCGTCCAGTGCCAGTGCCCGCGGCGAAATTCAGCTGCATCTGCGCGAAGGCAAGGCCTTGCCCGAAGGCTGGGCCATCGACAAGGACGGCAAGCCGACGACCGATCCGGCAGCGGCACTGGAAGGGGCGCAACTGCCGTTCGGTGGGCACAAGGGGGCAAGCCTTGCGCTGATGGTCGAACTGCTCGCCGGGGCGCTGATCGGCGATCTGTTCAGTCTGGAATCCAGCGCCAGCGACTCCCACGGTGTGGGCGCACCGCTGGGCGGCGAGTTGATCCTGGCAATTGATCCGGCGCATTGCAATCGTTCCGGAGACCATCTGTCACGGGCCGAATTCCTGTTCAGCGAGATACTGAATCAGCCCGGGACCCGCCTGCCATCCCAGCGCCGGCACATTGCCAGGCAGCGACACCAGAAGGAGGGGGTCATGGTCTCGGGGAAAATGCTGGCTGAGCTGCAAGCACTGATCAAGCAGGCGTAGCGAGGCAAGCCGCATGAATGTCGAACGCCGGCCTCCGGCCCTGGGAGACTATCTGTTACTGGTCTCGCTGGCGATGCTGTTCGGTTTCAGTTTCACGCTGACGCGTATCGCTGTGCTGGATGTGCCGCCGCTGAGCATTGCTGTCGGCAGGCTGCTACTGGCGTTTCTGATGCTCTATCCGCTGATGCGACTGTTCGGGCAGACCATGCCGGCACCGGGCCGCATCTGGATTCCGATCGTGGCTGCCGGTTTCTTTGGCAATGCCTTGCCATTCAGTCTGATCAGTTGGGGGCAGGTGCAGGTCGAAGCTGGCCTGACATCCATTTTCATGGCGGTCATGCCTCTGGTCACGATTCTGCTGGCTCATGTGTTCACGCATGACGAGAAGTTGTCACGCTGGAAGTTTGTCGGTGTGCTGTTCGGCCTGGCAGGCGTGATCGTGCTGATGGGGGTGTCTGCTCTGGATGCGCTGGGGGATCAGTTGGTCAGGCAGAGTGCCATCCTGATCAGTGCGGTGTCGTATGCGATCAATGCGCTGATCACCCGTCGTCTGACTCATTTGCCAAGATGGTCGGTCATGACGTCGCTGATGTTTGCCTCCTGCCTGATGTTGCTGCCGTTCGCGCTGCTGTTCGACACGCCGTGGCTGTTGCGGCCCTCCTGGCAATCGATAAGTGCGGTTCTGGGTCTGGCAATCGGTCCGACGGCAGTGGCCACCGTCATGATTCTGATCATCATCACGCGACAAGGGGCATCCTTTCTCAGTCAGATCAATTTCATGGTGCCGGTGTTCGGGATGCTGGCAGGCGTGCTGTTGCTGGGTGAAACACTGCCGGCCAATGCCTATGTGGCGCTGGTTTTCATTCTGGTGGGTATCGCCGTTTCACGGCTGGGAGCGAAGGCTGGCGGCAGCAGGCCAGCATCCGTCGAGTTGACCGAGCGGCGTTAGACCGATGGCGTCATGCAGGGCGCGGTTGATGGGACAGCGAGGGTGGCATGCGTAGCATGTCGATATGCGGGATGCCATCCTCCAGGTAACTGCCCGATACCGGGATGAAACCCAGAGACTCGTATAGATCCCGGACCGGCACCTGAGCCCCCAGAAATTGCACCTGTTCGGGGTATTCCTGATCCAGATGGCTGATCATGCGCTGCATCAGCCTCTGGCCGAGCGCCTTGCCGCGAAACGCCGGTGCGACCACGACACGGCCGATTCGTACCATACGACCGTCCTCCGGGGCTGTAGTCAGTTGCGCCAGGGCATCGCTGACCACCGGTGGCGGCGTCAGGCCGGGCATGGCGCGCGCATAAGCCGCCAATGCCTTGTCGCTCAGGCCCAGCAGGTGCAGCGTATCAGGGCCAATGTCGTGCTCGTCCAGTTCCGGGTAGGCGCAGTTCTGCTCAACCACGAACACATCCACGCGCAGCTTCATCAGCGCAAACAGGTTTGTGGTGTCCAGGGTGTCAAAGCGTCTGAATTGCCAATCCATTACAGTGTGTCCGGTTTTCGGGTGGGTACGCGCTCACCCTTGTTGCGTTTTTCACCGGCAATCATCAGGATTCCCAATACCGCACCGGCAATGGCGCCATAGAGGTGCGCATCGACGACGACCAGACCGCCAGCGACGGATTCACTGCCGGGCAGAGCGCCACCGATCTGCTCCCACACCAGCTTGCCGGTGACCAGTAGCAACAGAATGCCAGCCGATTTCGGGTAGGAACGCAGGTCTGCCAACACACCGGCAATCATCAATCCATGCAAGGTGCCGGAAAAACCGACGTAACCCTGTATCTCGGGGTTGAACAGCCAGAGACCCACCCCCACCACAAGGCTGGAGAAGATCGTCAGCAGCAACCATTGGGTAGCGCTGAAGTGTTGCCATACCAATGCGACGACCAGCGCCAGCCCTGCCAGGTTCATCCACAGGTGGTTCGGTCCGAGGTGAACGAAATTACCGGTAAGCAATAACCACCATTGGCCGGAATCTATTGCCGCTCGATCGAATCGTAGAAAGTCTGCAAGGCCCGCGTATTGCAGGGCAATGCACAGCAGAGCAATCGCAAGGGCCAGACGGTGGGCCGGTGAGCGTATCAGGATCTCTAAAGTTTGAATCATTAAGCAGGCATCGAGTCTTAGTGGCGGTGCTATCCTCACGGCATGACAGATCAACCCTTTGAGAATACGGGAGAAGTAGTCCTGATGGACAAACAGATACAACAAGAACAGGTTTTACAGGCAACGAAGACGCCTTCGTCAGCTGCGAAGATTGCTGGAAAGCGTTCGGTGCAAAGTGGTTTCACCCTTATCGAAATCATGGTCGTAGTGGCCATCATCGCCATTCTGGGCGCAACTGTCGTGCCGTTGATCATGGATCGACCCAATGAGGCGCGCGTTGTGCGAGCCAAGAACGACATCTCGTCCTATTCATCCGCGCTGGAACTCTACCGACTGGATAACTTCAATTATCCGTCCACCGAGCAGGGACTTGAAGCGCTGGTGACCAAGCCTACTGGTGATCCGGAGCCTGCCAACTGGAATGGTCGTGGCTACGTGAAGAAGCTTTCCAAGGATCCATGGGGTCGTGACTACCTGTACCAGAGTGAAGATGGCGATTTCGAAATCATTTCCCTGGGCAATGATGGTGTGGAAGGCGGCGAAGGCTTCGATGCCGATATCAGCAACCTTGACGCCGACTGAATCATGACGGGGACGGCATGGTCGCGTCCTGCTGCTGCTCGCGCACGGGGCTTCACACTGATCGAGCTGCTGGTCACGGTGACCATCATCTCGATTCTGGTGGGCGCGGTCGTGATCAACATCGATTTCAGGAACGTGGGCAAGAGTGTCCGCAACACGGCTCAGCGTACCGGCCTGCTGATGGATCTGGCAGCCGACCAGGCCGTGTACTCACGCCTGCAGTTCGGGATCCGCTTTCATCCGGAGTCCTACGAGTTCTATGTCCTCAACGAAAACGAGGACGGTGATTCGACCTGGGAGATCTTCGAAGACGGTCAGCTGCGATTCAGACCAGAGGATGTTCCGGTTGAATTCCAGGTCGATATCTCCGGCGTTCCAATCGTTCTGGAAGACCTGGTGGCGGAGCTTGAGGATGCCACTGAAGAAGACCCCATGAAGCCTCACGTCATATTCCTGTCCAATGGCGAAATCATCCCCGATTTCCGCATTCTCATCAGTGACCTTGAAGGCGAATATCGTTATCAGGTAGCGACCGGCGAGGTCCTGCCCGTGGTCGTGGAGCAGCTGGAAGGCTCGTGACGGCAAGCAATAAAACAGGACACGATACCCGCGCCTGCAGCCGCGGCTTCACACTGATCGAGGTTCTGGTGGCCATGACCATCATCGCGGTGGGTGTGTCTGCCCTCGTGGCCTCGGCAGGCTCCAGCGCCTGGCGCGCCGATTATCTGCGGGAGCGTGAATTCGGTCGCTGGGTGGCCAGCAATCGCCTGACCGAGCTTCAGGTGCTGCCTGCCTGGCCAGACGTCGGCACGAAGAATACAGAAGCGATGCTCGGTGACTTTCGCTGGTACGTACGTACCCGAACACAGAAGGTGGCGGATGCCGACTTGCGCCGCGTGGACGTCGAGGTTCGGCGCGACAAGGATGCCGACAGTTACATCTATACGGTATCCGGCTTTGTCGGCAATCCGGAGATACGCCAGTGAGACAGCGTGGCTTCACACTGATCGAGATGCTGGTGGCGATGTTCCTGCTCGCCATACTCGGCACGGCGGGTTTCCAGATGCTGTTTCAGATAACGGCAACGCGTGATCGTATTGATGAGCAGTCTGCGCGTCTGAGCGAATTGCAGCGCACCTTCTACTGGCTGGCCGAAGACATTACCCAGATTGCAGATCGCCCCATTCGATCCGCCGTCGATCTGGAGCTGCCACCATTGCAGCTCAACCTCGAGGGAGAGAATGTCTTCGAGTTCACCCGAGCCGGATGGACCAACCCGGCTGCCGAGGTATCGCCGACCCGTTCCAATCTGCAACGTGTTGCCTATGGGCTGGATGATGACAAGCTGATTCGTCAGTATTGGTATCATCTGGACCCGATCAATGAAGAGCCCACTCGGCGTCGTCAGATGCTCAGCGGCGTGGAGTCCATGGACCTGCGTTTTCTCGATAGCGAAGGCGAGTGGCAGACGAGCTGGCCTCCCGCTGACATCGAGGATCCCGGCATGCCTCTGGCCATCGAGTTCAATCTGGAACTCGAGGACTATGGCGAAATCAAACGTGTGTTTGCCTTGCCCGGATGATCAGTCACTTCATGAGCAAACAGAACACAAGCGCCAGTGCCGTACCAGGTGCCATGAAACTGTCACCGATTCGTTCCGTTCGGAGACGACGAAGGGTGCCAGGGCAGGCGATGCCATGCCGTCAGCAAGGTGTCGCCATCATCACGGCCATGCTGCTGATTGCACTGGGTACCATCACCATGGTGGCCATCACCAGCCGGCAGCAACTGGACATGCAGCGCGAGCGCAATGAGGGCATTATCCTGCAAGCCCGCGCCGTGGGCGTCAGTGGCGAGCGATTTGCAGCGGCGGTGTTGTATCGAGACGTGCAGGCAGGGCTGCGCGAGAATACCGATTCACTCGATGATGACTGGGCGCAGACCATTCCTCCCATTCCGATCGACAATGCGTCCATCCAGGGTTGCATTGTGGATATGCAAGGCCGGTTCAATCTGAATAACCTGGTGAATGCAGACGGGGAAGCTGTCGAGTTCTATGTCAAACAACTGACTCGCCTGCTGACCGAGCTCAACATCGATGAGGTCAAGGCGCAGGCGATACTCGACTGGGTGGACAAGGATGTCAATGCCACGATCCCCGAGGGCGCCGAAGACGATTACTATACCGGGCTGGAATACGGCTATCGGGCAGCGAACAGGCCATTCGTCAGCGTCAGTGAACTGCAACTGGTGAAGGGGTTCAGTAGCGCCATCACGGCGGAAGCCGAGGATTACGAGCTGCTGTTACCGCATGTCTCGGCGCTACCGACAGTCAACGGTCCGACGCCGGTGAACGTCAATACAGCAACTCCGCAGGTGCTGGCATCCCTGTCGGATGAGATCAAACTCCTGGCGGCTGACCTATCCCGTTGGGACACCGGCGCTTATGAAGACTATCCTGAATGTGAGGATATCTTTGATCTGTCAGCCGATGACGGGCCTGACACCCTTGCGGGAGCTGGCCGGGATCTGGAACCCTACGAGAGTACCTTGTTGTTTGACGAAGCAGCCGATTCGGCGGGTACGGGGGAAGAACAGGCACCCGCCGGTACGTATGATGTGCGCTCGAATTACTTTCAGATTCGCATCAATGTCGAGGCAGAAGGTATAAAGATGTCTCAGTACACGCTGTTCGAGCGTGATACTGAGGGCAAGACGCGAGTACTTTACCGTTCTCGCGATACGCTTTAAAAACAGGAATCATCGTGTCGAAACAGGTCATCATATATATGCCCCGCGTCGGGGAGGAGGCTGTCCAGTGGGCCGTGTCCGAAGACAACGGCAGACTGAGCAGCGGCATCGAGTACAGCACGCTGCAAGAGGTGGCTGAACAGGTCGAAGGACAGCGCGTGACGCTGATCCTGCCGGCAGACGATGTGTTGCTGGCCGAAGCAGTCGTGCCCGGTGGCTCACAGGCTCGAGCACTGCAGGCCGTACCCTACGCGCTGGAAGATCAGGTGGCCGACGATGTGGACGAACTGCATTTTGCACTCGGTCCCAAGGGACGCGATGATCGCTACCCGGTGGCCGTGATCAGCCGGCAGATGATGGATGCCGTGCTGGCGCAGTGCGAAGAAGCCGGCTTGCGGCCAACGCAGCTGATTCCAGAGCCGCTGGCACTGCCTCAGCTGGACAGCAGCAGCCCCGATATCCGGGCCTGGAGCGCGCTTCTCGATGGTGACATGGCCGTTGTACGGCTCGATGGCTGCAAGGGTTTTGCAACTGATCCGGGCATGGCCGCGATGATGCTGGAAGGTGCCTACGCCGAGTTGCCGGAAGATGCTGGCGCCTCTCTGGTCATATTCGGTACGGCAGAGGCCGGAACGCTGGACGTACCGGCCACCATCGATGTCGAGCAACGCCCTGTGGATCACCGACTGGCGCTCTATGCCAGTGGCCTGATGACGTCACCCACTATCAATCTGTTGCAGGGCGACTACAATCCGAAGAAGAACTTCGACAACAGCTGGAAGCCGTGGCGCTGGACTGCTGCGCTGGCAGCGGCACTCTGTGTCGCGCTGTTCGTGGGCAAGTGGGTGGACGTGCAGCGACTGAGCGAACAGGAAGCGCATCTGGACAGCCAGATCAGGCAGGCCTTCGAGCAGGCCTTGCCTGGCGTGAAGATGCAGAGACCCAAACGCCAGATCCAGTCTGCACTGGACGATCTGGGCAGCAACAATTCGGATGGCTTCACCAGTCGTCTGTCGCAGATTGCAGCCAGTCTGACCACGCAGCCACAGACCGAACTGAAGACCATCGGCTACCGAAATGGACGATTCGACCTGGACCTGAATACGGATGCGGTACCCACGCTGGATGCCCTCAAGTCAGAGTTGTCCAAGCGCGGATCCCTGAACATGAGTGTCCAGTCGGCCAATCGTGAAAACAACACCGTGCGCGGTCGCGTGCGCATAGAGTGACGGAGCATCAACAACGATGAAAGATTGGTATCTGAGGCAGTCGCCACGCGATCGCATGATCGTCATAGTGGTTTCGGTACTCACCTTGATCTGCCTGTTGTATGCCCTGGCATGGTATCCGCTGCAGGCGCGCAAGCTGCGCACCGAGCAGGCGCTGACAAGCAAGCAGGAAACGCTGGAGTTCGTGCGTCGAGCAGGCGCGCAGTTGCGCGCATCCGGCGGCAGCGCCGTACAGGGCAAGACCTCCGACAAGGCACCTTATCTGCTGATTGACGAAGTGATTCGTCAGGCGCAGATGGATCCACCCGAACGGGTAGAACCCAGCGGTGCCAATGGCGCCAGAGTGCAGTTCGGTGAGGTGGAGTTCGACAAGCTTGTCGGTGTGCTGGCGGAACTGGAGCTGTATGGCCTGAAAGTCACCACGCTGACAATCAGTCGCAAGAACCCGGGTACCGTCAGTGCACGATTCAACATGGAGCGTAGTTGATGCGGATTCTCTGGCTCTGCCTGATTGGTGTGCTGTCCTGGTTGATTGCGACCGTGGTGCTGTTTCCCGCCGCCCCCGTGGTTGACAGGATTCGTCCTCAACTCGGTCCAGTGGCGCTCGAAGGTGTCAACGGCAAGCTCTATAACGGTGTCATCGATCGTGTGCGCTCAACCGACGACCTGTTGCCACTGGAATTCCAGAACGTTGGCTGGACTCTGGCGCCGGGAACCCTGCTCAGTGGTGGCGCTGGTGCCAATTTGAAGTTCGATGGTTACGGTGGTGGCGGTACCGGGCAGGTCATGCGTCGCTGGAATGGCGATATCGTGGTCAGCGACTTTGATTTCACCGCTCAGGCCAAGGCGCTGGAGCCGCTGTTGCCAGTGCCGATTGCCAGTTTTGCCGGTGAGCTGAGTGGGCATTTCGATACCATCGCCATGGCCAACAATGTCATGAAGTCCATGAACGGTTCCCTGAGCTGGGACAATGCTGCACTGGAAAGACCCGTTCCAACCGCATTGGGCAAGGTGGATATCGTTATCCGGCCCGAAGGCGAGCAATCACATGTCGTGACACTGTCGGCGGTAGGTGGTGATGTTTCGATGGACGGGGCCGTGACGATCGCCCTCAATGGTGACTTTTCAGCCGATGTTCTGTTTACACCGTCGGCGAATGCGCCACCTGCCGTGGTCAACGGTCTGCGTCAGATGGGACGAGCTGACTCTCAGGGTCGGGTACGTTTTCAACGGCAGGGTAATGTCAATCGTCTGATGTAGGATTCAGTAAACTTCCAGACTGCCGCTAGTTCGGAACAAGGACCGCAAGATCATTCAGCCATGAGGATTCCCCCGGAAACAGCCCGCCGCCTGACCCGCAATGCACTAGCCATTGCACGACAGGCTGGTACCCGCATCGTCGAGGTGTACGGGGCTGATAACTGCAATGTCGATTACAAGGATGACAAGACGCCGGTGACGACTGCCGATCTGGCGGCGCATTCCATCATTGTCGATAAACTGCAGGAATTGAGTCCGCTCTATCCGGTTCTGTCGGAAGAGTCGGATGCCATCTCTTTCGAGGAACGCCATCAATGGCCGGCCTTCTGGCTGGTTGATCCGCTGGATGGTACACGTGAGTTTCTGCGTCGCAATGGCGAGTTCACCGTCAATATCGCTCTGGTCGTTGATAACAAACCTGTCATCGGCGTTATCGTGGCCCCGATACTCGATGTCGCCTACTTTGCGACGCAGGGAAGCGGGGCCTTCAAACAGGTGGGTAGCTTGCCACCTCAGAGGATCAGGGTACGCTCGGCGCCGACGCAGATTACCGTGGCTCGCAGCCGTAACCCCAAGACGGGCCCCTGCCTGCAGCAGTTTCTCGACGGCATCGGCAAACACGATGAAATCCCCATGGGCTCTGCCTTGAAGTCCTGCCTGGTGGCAGAAGGTGCTGCCGATATCTACGCACGCCTGGGACCTACGGGCGAGTGGGATACCGCTGCCGCGCAATGCATCGTGGAAGAGGCCGGGGGGCATATCCGCGATATCAATAGCCGGGATCTGACCTACAACATGCGTGAATCATTGATCAATCCGCATTTCCTGGTCTACGGTGATGACCAGGTGGACTGGATGCAGCACGTTCCTCCGGAAGCTCTGCAAGCCTGAGCGATACGGATCGGTCAACGTAACCACGGATTCATTCTACTGCTTCGTTAAATCTGGCATTTTCCCGACAATTATGCAGGTGTCCGAGATAGACTGACTGTCTGGACAAACGTCAGACGAGCTGTGAGTAGAATATTCAAGACCCCCGAAGAGGCTGAGGCCGCCTTCTACGAGGCTATCGAGCAGGCCGACATCAAGGCGCTCGATGAAGTCTGGTCCAGTGACGACAATATCGTCTGTGTGCATCCCGGTTCCTCGCGTATCGAGGGACGGCGGGCGGTCATGGACAGTTATGTCGAGCTGTTCTCGGATGCCCCGATTCTCAGTTTTTCCATTGTCGATGCGTTGTATACCGGCAATGAGAGTCTGGCTGTGCATCTGGTGCGCGAAGAAATCGAACTCGACGGAGAAGTGGTGAGCATCATGGTGTCCACCAATATCTATCACGTCGAAGGCGATGGCTGGCGTATGTTGCTGCACCATGCCTCACCCGAACCGGATTCGGCCTTCCAGGACGATTACGCCGATTTTCAGGGGTTCGATGACACCGGATTCGATGATCTGGACGACGAGCTCGATGAGCTGGATGAGCCGCGACGTCCTCCGGTGCTGCACTGATCGACGGTTCTGGACGAACAACTCTTCAATGACGGGAAATCGATTGTCACGCCGTCCTGGCTGATCAACGGCGGATCCCGCTATGCAATCCGGATGGTTGCGCGACTGAAGTTCTCCACTGATCGCCAGCCACGTGCGGGCATTGTGCTCATGTTGTGCTTGAGTGTCTTTCTGGTTGGCCTGAGCCTTTATCACTTCCTGCAAGGCGCTACACCCGAGATCATTCCCGTGATCATGCTGTCCGCCAGCCTGACGTTGTTGCTGGGTTTCTCGCTGGCCCTGTTCCGGATGAAAACCCGGTATCGAATCAATGTGGTGATGCTCGATGGCTCGGTCGTGAACCTGTGGCGCAGCAAAAAACCGATTGCACTGGAATTGCTCGATGGCCTGACCGACGCCATGGACTGGCATCGCATTGGCAGTATCGAAATAGATGCGCAGCGCAGCCATTTGCGACAGGGTGTGGCAAAGGGCCGGCAGCAGTCGGGAAGCGAAAGAGCACGGACAGCTTGGAGTGCGCCCCCGGAGGAGCCGGTTCAGGATAGTGAAGGGTTGCGGACGCAGTTGCGAACGCAGTCGCGAACGCAGTCGCGTAGCCAGCAGCGAGCGCACTCTGGAGGACGGGCCAGTGGGCGGCGCAGCAAGGCGGGGCAAACGCTCTTTCGCTGGTTCAAACGCCGCCGCGAGCGCAGCAGTGGAGCGGACGCCTCACGACCATCGAGCGAGGAAAGCACTGCCGAAGCGCAAGTCCGACAGAAGCCGTTCATGGGCGCAGGTCCCGTGGTTGCCATGACGGAGCTGACACTGAAAGCCCGCCTGAAGATGCTGCTTGCTCGCCTGCAGGCCCTGTTTTCCAGGTAATCGGTTTCAATCCGGCACGGCAGGCCGCTGATTCCAGAATTGACTCAGCTCTGCTTGTCGTCCACCTGCTGATTGATCACGACCATGAACATGCCTGTGACCATCAGGGCACTGGCCACATAGAAGAGCAGGCTCGGCACCTCTGCGTAGAGAAAATAGGCAATGATGCCGGCGACGATGAATTGCGCAAGCATCATCACACCGACCGTCTGCCCGCGCATATGCTGCATCGAGAAGTTGAGTGCCGAATGGCCGATGACTGTCGACACCGCAGCCAGAGCAATGACCATCGTGACATTACGCAGCTCGAACGACGGGGCGACGGGTCCGAAGAAGGGCGCTGCCAGCAAAGAGGTGATGCCTGCGATGGCATAGACAGGAACCACGTATAGCCAGAGACTGGGCAGCTGAGCATGGCGTCGGGCCAGTGTCAGGTAGAAGGCGAAGAGAAACATCGACAACAGGCACACGGCGTCTCCGAGCATGTTCCCAGCGCTGAATTGCAGATTGTCGAGCGCGAGTACCCCCAGTCCGGCCACTGCCAGGCCCGTAGCCAGCCATTCACGCCGTTGCATGACGTCGCCGAACATGAGCCACAGCAGAATGGGCATGGCCAGAGGCACCAGATTGACGATGATCGTGGCATTGGCGCCCAGACTCAGACGGGCACCGATGACCCAGGTCACGAAGTGCGCAGACAGCACGATTCCGGGTAGCCATGAGCGCTGCAACACCTGCAGAGCCGAGCCGTCGCCGAAGCGGCGTCGCGCCAGCAGGTAGGCCGGGCTCAGCATGATCGTGGCCAGCAGCACGCGCCAGGCCGCCAGCATGACCGGTGGTTCACTGCTTTCCCGGATGAAGACGAATGAGCAGGCTGTCGCGACGATACCGACCAGCAGAACCAGCCAGCTCAGCCAGGGGGGAACAGCTTGCTTCATTGTTCGATCTGGAAGTCGTAGTCGATGATCAGAGGGGCGTGATCCGAGAAAGGCTTGTCACGGTAGACGCGTGTGCGCTGGACGAGAGGCGCCAGGTCATCGCTGGCAATCTGGTAATCGATACGCCAGCCCACGTTGTTGGCGCGTGCCTGGCCGCGCTGTGACCACCAGGTGTACTCGTGTTCCTTCTGCGGCAGTTGGCGAAAGGCGTCGCAGTATCCGTGCTTGTCGAACAACTCGCCGAGCCAGGTTCGCTCTTCGGGCAGGAAACCTGAATTCTTCTTGTTGCCCCGCCAGTTGCGAATATCCGCTTCGGTATGCGCGATGTTCCAGTCTCCACAGATGACTACCGAGCGGCCCTGGGCGCGAAGCGCCTGCAGATGTGGCAGGAAGGCATCCATCATGCGGTATTTGTATTCCTGACGAATCTCGCCGCTGCTGCCGGAGGGCATGTACAGAGAAATGACCGACAGATTACCGAACTGTGCCTCAAGGTAGCGCCCTTCGCGGTCGATCCAGTCGATGCCGAGCCCTCGAATGACAGCCTGTGGTTCATGTCGGGAGTACAGGGCGGTGCCGCTGTAGCCCTTCTTCTCGGCATCGTGATAATGGCAGTGCAGACTGCGGGGGTGGAAGACGGGGTCCTCCAGCTGCCACTCCTGCGCCTTGGTTTCCTGAATACAGATGACATCGGCGCGCTGTCGGTTCATCCAGGTGAAGAAGCCCTTGGATGCAGCCGAGCGGATGCCGTTCAGATTGGCCGTGATGATTCGCATGAGCGCGATTGTACACGTGTCATCAGCTCGACAAATGATTGGAGATACCGCTCACAGAATCGGCATTCTGCGTTCACGATGCTCGTCGATATGACGCTAGTTCTCAGACGGGACAGCCGTCCTGACAGGTTGATGTTGGCAAGCATGACAAGGATGTTGATCCTGAGTGTGCCTGCATGGAGGACTTACGGAGTGCGATCATGTTTCAAGCCCTGAGGCTAAACGACTGCTCGACTGAAGCTCGGAAAGCTCTCGGACTGACTGTGGCAGGCGCAGGCAAGCCAGTCGTTCAGCGGGCATCGCTATCGGTGCTGCTGATGTTGCTGTGTGGTTCCGTGCTGGCCGAACCGGTCTATAAATACGAGGACCGGGGACTGATCATCTATCAGGACAGGGCGCCGGACTCGATTCAGGATAATGGCCACAGCATTCTGAACAATCAGGGCGTCGTACTCGAACAGGTGCTCAGCCGCCAGGAGCGACGCAAGGCGCGCAAGCTGGAACGTGAAAAGGAGCTGGCGCGCATCCGCGACAGGGCCCTGCTGGCAACCTTCACGACCGAAGATGACCTGATTCGCACCCGTGATGATCGTATCGGCATGATCGATGGACTCATCAGTCGCCTTGACGACCGTATCCGCATACTCTCCGAGCGTCTGGCCGTTGTCGACAAGCGAGTACAGATGCAGGAAAAATCGCAGGGTCCGGGCAAGGCGCAGGAATCGTTGTATGCCGAGCAGCGCAGTATCCAGCGCAATATAGAAAACGCCTGGTCTCTGATCGATTCGAAGGCGGCCGAGCGGGGCGAGGTGGCTGACAAATTCGAAGATGACCTGGTTCGCTACCGCGAGCTGAAGGCGCAGCGCGGTTGAGTCCTTGTACCAGCAGCTGATGCGTCCGCCGGAGGTCTCGGCAGGCGCTGCCTGATTCGGTTTTCCGGCCCCTGCTTATGGTGTAGTGTGTGGCACTTCATTGCCGAAGGTGCTGACACATGACACTGCCCTCTTCATCTCCCGATTCGCTGGGTCTGGACCCTGATCGACTGCAACACCTTGAACGCTGGCTTGAACAGCAGGTGGAGCAGAACCGTGTGGCCGGCGCCAGTGTCCTGCTGGCCCGCAAGGGGGCGACCGGCTTCTTCAAGGCTGCCGGAATGGCTCGACAGGCCGGCGAACAGGGTGACGGTCAGCCGTTCACGCGAGAGACTCTGGTACGCCTGTACTCGATGACCAAGCCGGTGACGGCGGTGGCTGCCATGATGTTGTATGAGCAGGGCCACTTTCAGCTGGACGACCCGCTGGCCTGGTACATCCCGGCCTTCGCCGAGACACCGGTGTGGGACGGCAGCGAGCCGGCAGCAGATCCCGAGGACCCCGACGCCATACTGCGTCACGTGGTCCCGCAGCAAAGCCCCATCACCGTCAGACAGGTGATGACGCATACCGCCGGGCTGACCTACAGCTTCATGAATGCCACGCCGGTCGATCGCTACTACCGCGATCATGGGCTGGATTTCCCGGGTGCCAATACTCCGCTGGCCGAACTGGTTGAACGCCTGGCCAGTGCGCCCCTGCTATGCCAACCGGGCAGTCAGTGGAACTACAGCGTGGCCAGTGATGTGCTGGGCAGGCTGGTCGAGGTCTGGTCGGGGCAATCACTGGATGAGTATTTCCAGAGTCGTATCTTCGAGCCACTGGGAATGCACGATACCGGTTTCCATGTCCGGCAAGGAGATGAGGACCGCCTGGCCGATCTGCTGATGCCCGCCGCTGGTGGTGACCTTGGCAATGTCGGTGAGCCGGATAAGGGGTCAGAATTTTCTCAGGATCCGAGCAAGGTATCGACCGCCCGCGCAGCAGCTCAGGGGCTGCGTCATCAGCCACCACAACTGGTTGACCCTGCAGCAGCGAGCAGCTTTCTGCAACCGCCGGCCTTGCTCTCGGGAGGCGGGGGCCTGACTGGTAGTATTGATGACTACGCCCGTTTTGCGCAGATGCTGCTCAATGGCGGCGAGTTTGACGGGCAGCGACTGCTGGCGAGCAAGACGGTGGATTTCATGTGCCGCAACCATCTGCCTGGTAATGGCGACATGGCGTCCATGGGCCAGGCGGTCTGGAGTGAAACGAGCTACAACGGTATCGGCTTTGGCCTTGGCTTTGCCGTGATGCTGGATCCGGTGGAGGCACAGATGCTGGGTTCGGTCGGTGAGTGTCACTGGGGTGGAGCTGCCAGTACCTTCTTCTGGATTGATCCTGAAGAAGAGCTGCTGGTCGTCTTCCTGACACAGCTCTACCCCTCTTCAAGCTACCCCATACGACGTGAATTGCGCACGGCAGTCTATCAGGCAGCCATGGACTTGCCATCGTCCTGATTGGCGGCGTAGCGCTGTACCAGCCGTTGCAGCTGTGCGGACATGTCGGACAGTTCGCCGGCTGCCTTGCTGACATGATCAGAGGCCATCTGATTGGATTTTGCCTTCTCGGCGACTCCGTCTATCAGTGAGGAGATTGCCTGGCTGCCATCGGCTGTCTTCAGGATGGAGCGGCTGATTTCCTGGGTGACGCTCGATTGCTGGGAGACAGCCACGGAGATGGCCGACTGGATCGCGCTGATCTTGTCGATGATGGTACTGATCGACTGAATGGCGAGCACGGCAGATTCCGTGTCTGACTGGATATCACTGATACGTGACTCGATCTGATCGGTCGCTCGCGCGGTTTCCTTCGCCAGTTCCTTCACTTCGGTGGCAACCACCGCAAAGCCCTTGCCTGCATCACCCGCACGCGCCGCTTCGATGGTGGCATTCAGAGCCAGCAGATTGGTCTGCTCGGCGATAGAGGTGATGACCTTGATGACGTGCCCGATGCCGGCGCTGCTGTCCGCAAGCTTTCGAACGGTGGCATCGGTCGATTTTGCCAGGGTGACGGCTTCGGCTGCCACGGTTTCAGCTTCCCGGGTGTTGCGTGCAATCTCCTTGATGGAGGAGCTCATCTGTTCGGTTGCTCCGGCCACGCTGTCAACGCTGGCACCAACATCATTGGTCAGGTTCGACGCTTCCAGTGCATGCGCAGAGTTGGCTCTGGCCGAGTCGCGCATTTCCACGGAAAGCGTTGTCAGACTTTCGGATGCTCCAGTCAACTGGGCGGAGTTCATGTTGATACTGGACATGCTGCTGCGCAGGCCACTGAACAGGGAATCCAGTGCACTGGCCATCTGCCCTGCCAGATCGTTTCCGCGGGTGTCTATCGGAAAGTTCAGATTACCGTCGGCTGCGGCACTCACCGCAGCCAGTAGTTGGTCCACTCGCAACTGCAGATCATCGGCAACCTCTTTCTGTCTCGCTGATTCAGCCTGTTCCAGACGGTGGCGGGCGACTTCCTGCTCGCGTACGGCCTGCTCCTGCTCGGCCGCCTTGCGTTCCTGCTCCTGTTGTTTCGCAGCCAGTTCCGTGCGTTCTTCCTGGAGTTGTTGTGCCTTGAGTGCATTGCCGCGAAACACCTCGACGGTTCGGGCCAGGTCGCTCAGTTCATCGTTGCCGGAGAGGTTCACGGAGACATCATATTTGCCATCCGCCACCGATCTCAGGGCCGAGATGGTCTGCAGCAATCTGACCAGCAAGTCTCTGGAGATCAGAAGCCAGTAGATGCCGGCGGTAATCACCACGCTCAACAGCGCAACGACGAACAGCTGGAGCCTGCTTGACGTAATCATCGACATCACCTCGGCACCGGCCGACTCGACATGCGAGCGGCTCATCTGTACCTGTTCGGCAAGCCGGTTGACGAAGGTGTCTTGCGTTACGCTCAATTCCTTCTGGCTCAGCCTGACTTGCTCCATGCTCTCCAAGGCAAGTCTTTTCTGCTGGAATATACCGGAGTCGACGTCACCCAGGATGAACAGCTCGCCCAGCATGGTCCGGATTTCATCCATGCCGTCCATGCCGCCAACCGAGGTCAGGTTGGAGGAAATGGAATCCCGTGCGGCAATGTAGCGATCCGACAGAGGAAGCAATTGGGAGGCATCGGACATCTGAGGTACCTGAGCCAGTATGCCGGCAATGGTATTCAATTCGGCTCGCAGTTCCAGCAGTCCTACCAGGCTTGCGACGCCTTCACTCATGAAGAGTGGCAAGGTTTCGCTGGCACTGATGCTCAACTCCTGACTGGTGTCGAATACCCGGGAATACCCGGCGTCGAGTATCAGGGAAAGCTGCTTGACCAATTGCACCTCCAGCTCGATCAGCTCGTCTGCCGGAGACGCTGTGTACGGGTTTTCACCGGTGTTGCCAGTGGCTTCGTACAAGGAGTCCGCACCTTGAGTCAGCTCCTCCAGTCGCGCAATGATCGGATCGATGATAGCCAGTTCACTGTTGTGAGATGCATCGATTTCCTCGCGTTTCTCCAACACTTGGCTCAGCAAGCCGATGGCCTCTTCCTGGTTTTTATCACGCGCGAACGTTGTCCGTTTATCGAGTGAGGCAGTCAGCTCGAGAATCAGTCTGGTTGCATCGGATTCCATATGCAGAGCCGCGACAATGGTGCTGATGTGCTCGTACAGCATGGTATTGATCAATTCACTGTTCTGAGTGAACATGTCCTCGGCGAGAATGACGAAATCGAAGGTGGCTGTATCGATGATGTCACGCAGTTTGTGGTTGATGGCAACCTGCTTGTCGTTGCTGCTGAGGCTGGCCTCCTGCAATTCGCGAATCGCCTCTAGTTCATTGCTGACTCGACGACTCAACAGATCGATCTGTTCCTGAACGAGTTGCACGGTGTCCCGGGTTGCAGCGATGTTGTCCAGCCCGATTCCGCCATCACCACCGTCACCGGCCGGAGACAGCAGGGATTTGATCTTTTCCGAATTGTCCTTGAGAGCGTCATGGTACAGACGAGCCTTCTCGGGGGAGTCAGCGGCGGACAGCAATGGCACGATGGCGCTGGTCTGCATTCCGAGGCGGGTCAGCTCCATGGAATCTGCCATGAAGGGCACGCGATGCTGCGTGATTTCCGTCATGGCATCGGCAAAGCGGTTATAGGCATACAGCGCAATGGCACTTGCCATGAGCGTGGTTGCCAGTATCAGGCCAAAGGCCATCAGCAGCTTCGGCCTGATTCCCATCGTGAGTGTGTTCATGACTAGGGGAGCTCTGCGGTACTTATTGCCTGATCCAGGCGATCGACATATCGGAAAGTACCGTCTTTCTGTAATACAGACAGATACACCTGATCCATGCCCTGGTTGTCACCGGGGCCGTAGTTCAGTGTCACACCGCCGATGTCCAGACTGACGGGCGCCTGCTGGAACTCCGCTATCAAGGCTTCGCGGCTGACCGAGGGACCGAGTCTTTCCAGGGTCTCGACCAGCAGTCTGCCGACCAGATAGCCTTCCAGTGATACAAAACCGGATTCGGCACTGACATCCAGCCTGTTCAACGCCAGATGATACTGATTGACCAGTTCCACCGAGGTGTCTTCATGAAAGGGTACGACTTGTGTTACGACAACACCTTCGCCGGCACTGCCCAGTTCAGCGGCCAGAGCCTTGCTGCCGACAAAGGAGATGGTAACGAAATGCGGGTTCAGGCGAATCTTGCGGGCCAGTTTCACGAATGCAGCAATGGGCTGGTAGGAGCCGACCATGACGACCGCATCGGGTTTGGCCTTGCGAATCTTGAGCAGTGCGGTTTTCACGGCAACACTGTTTCTGGCATAGGTGCCTTCAGCAACCAGCGAGAGATTGCGCTTTTCCAGAGCCTTCTGCACGCCGGACAGTCCCACCCGTCCGAATGAATCGTCCTGATATAGAATGGCTATGCGCTTGCTGTCCAGATCTTCTGTCAGGTGCTTGATCCAGGCTTCGGTTTCCTGATCGTAAGTGCTACGCACATTGACGACATGAGTGTTTTGAGGATCACGCAGAAAGCCTGCACCGGTAAATGGTCCGATAAAGGGAACGTCAGCGGCCTTCGCCAGAGGCTGTGCGGCCTTGGAGGTTGGAGTGCCGACAGCACCTATCAATGCGAAGACCTTGTCCTCTTCGATCAATTGACGGGTATTCGCAATGGCCCGATCCGGTTCGTAACCGTCATTGAGGGTCAGAAGTTCGATGCGGCGCCCGTGCACGCCACCATGTT
>CBDUIJ010000021.1:0-31801 GCA_965367215.1 uncultured Granulosicoccus sp. | reverse complement strand
GGTGCTCACGCACAGCGTGTCGAACCAGCTGTCGTGTGACAGGGCCAGGCCTTGCTGTTGCAGCTGCGCTGCCAGGGTATCGGCGTGCTGCCGAACCTGCGTCGCTATGCGCCGGAGTCCCTTCGGTCCGTGATAGCAGGCATACAGTGTTGCCATGATGGCCAGCAGTGCCTGCGCGGTACAGATGTTGGAGGTCGCCTTCTCGCGCCGGATATGCTGTTCTCGTGTCTGCAATGCCAGGCGATAGGCGGGTTGTCCATCGACAGTCAGTGACTGCCCGACGAGCCGTCCCGGCAGATTGCGCTTGTAGGCATCCGTGGTCGCCATGAAGGCGGCGTGTGGACCACCAAAGCCCATGGGCACGCCAAAGCGCTGGGCACTGCCCACCACGATGTCAGCGCCCCATTCCCCCGGTGGTGAGAGCAATGCCAGCGCCAGCAGATCGGCCGCGACTATGACCAGAGCCCCGGCCTGTTTCGCAGCAGCCACTGCTGCCTCTGGAATGGATGCCTGCCCTGAAGTGCCCGGGTACTGCACGATGATCGCGAAGACATCGTCGGCATCGGCAGTCAGGGCCTGGGCCATGTCTGCCACGGCCACCACCTTGACCTGAATGCCCAAGGGCTCGGCACGGGTACGCATCACATCCAGCGTCTGCGGATGGCAGTCGTCGGCGGCGATGATGGTATTACGTTTACCACGCAGTCCACGATGCGCCATGCTCATCGCTTCGGCCGCCGCCGTCGCCTCATCCAGCAAGGAGGCATTGGCAATCGGCATGGCCGTCAACTCGGCAATCAATGTCTGGAAATTGAACAGCACTTCCAGTCGCCCTTGAGCGATCTCTGGCTGATACGGCGTATACGCGGTGTACCAGGCAGGATTCTCGAAGACATTGCGAGCAATGACCGCCGGTGTATGGCAGTCACTGTAACCCTGCCCGATCAGACTGGTCAGCAATCGGTTCTTGTCGGCCAGCGCTGCCAGTTCAGCCAGCGCCGCAGGCTCATCGATACCCTCTTCCAGTTCCAGCGGCTGCAGATGCCGGATGGATGCCGGGATGACTCTTGCAACGAGAGCATCCAGAGATTGTTCGCCGATGGTGGCCAGCATCCGGGTGACATCGTCTCTGCGAGGGCCGATGTGCCGATTTGCAAATTGCCTGGAAACAAACTCTGTGTGCTCGCTCATGCTGTCGTTTCTGAATACGGTTGAAGGGTATCGGGTATTACGCTCAGGCTGAGCCTGAGGATTACTCCTCGGACTCGATATAGGCGGTGTAGGAATCCGGATCCATCAGATTCTCGACATCAGCAACTTCATCCGGTTGCAACTTGAACAACCAGCCTGCGCCATAGGGGTCGGAATTCACCAGCTCGGGGTTATCGGCAAGATCCGGGTTGGTATCCACCACCTTGCCAGCCACGGGTGCATAGATATCGGAAGCCGCCTTGACCGACTCGACCACGGCGATACCTTCTTCGGCCTCACAGACAAGATCGATTTCCGGAGTTTCAACAAACACCAGGTCGCCCAATTGCTCTTGCGCATGGCCGCTGATGCCGACCGTCAGGGTTCCATCATCTTCGACACGGACCCATTCGTGGGACGGTGCAAATTTCAGATCGCCGGGAATTTCCATACGAATGTTCTCTTGAAGTTGGTTAAACAGGATTATTCTACTCTCGGGCTTGCCCGTGAGGCACAAATGGCACAGAGGTTATGTGTGCGCCGATGAGCCGGTCGCGAATCTTGACGTCACAGCCTCCGGGAAATGTCTTGTCCACTCGTGCCAGAGCAATCGACACTTCCCGGGTCGGGCTGAAGGTGCCCGAGGTGACCGTACCAATCGGCCGGCCAACGCGTTCGACCACCTGGCCGTGGCGCAAGACACCGCGGCCGTCCAGAATGATGCCGATCTGCACGAAACGGCCACCGAACAGGCGGTGATCTTCCAGCACTTCACGACCGATGAAATCACGATCGTCGTCCTTGATGTCGATGGTAAAACCGATGCCTGACTCGGCAGGAGTATGGTCTTCATTGAGGTCCTGACCATACAGGCACAGGCCGGCTTCCAATCGCAGGGTATCGCGTGCACCCAGACCGGCAGGCTTGACTTCCTGAGCCAGCAGCGCGTTCCACAAATCAGTCGCCTTGTCCGCCGGCAGTGCAATCTCGACGCCATCTTCACCGGTATAACCGGTTCGCCCGACAAACCAGTCGCCCGGTTCCAGAGCGCTATGTCTGTCCATGGAGATCAGATCGGCAGACTGTCCCATCTCGGCAAAGGCCGCGTTGGCCAGGCGAACCGCATCCGGACCCTGCACGGCGATGAGCGCCGTGTCCTGCACTTCGTGCAATTCCACATTGGCAGGCTTGTGCCCTTCCATCCAGGCGATGTCCTTCTCACGAGTCGCCGCATTGACGATGAGCCGGAAACGATTCTCGCTCAGGCGATAGACGATCAGGTCGTCGATGACGCCGCCCTTCTCATTGCACATGCAGGTATACAGCGCCCGCCCATCAGACAGCTTGGCAACATCGTTGGTAAGCAGGGTTCGCAGCCAGGGAATCACCTCACCCTGCAGGTCGAGAATAGTCATGTGCGACACATCGAACATACCGGCTGAACTGCGTACTGCCTTGTGCTCGACAATCTGCGAGCCATAATGAATCGGCAGGGAATACCCGGCAAAGTCGACCATTTTCGCCAAGTTGTCCAGATGTGCCTGGTATAGGGGGGTGTGCTTGCTCATGAGTGTCTGGCTTACCTCTGCTGGAAAAGTATGTGGCACTGGCTGCGCGCATCGGGTTCTGGCCGAATGACTCTGCCTGCGCGCCGCCATACGCGCGTTATCAACAACACGGCGAATCTCGAATAGGCTCGATTGTACTGCATCGGGGCAGGCACTTTCCTGCTCAAGCTGCGGGCAATGGCAATCCATTCACCCGCCTTGCATGAAACGATGGTGGCGACCCTCGGAGCTGGCCAGCTGCACAACGCGCTGTCATCCCGTCAAGACAGCTGCCGCTCCGGCCTCGATAGCAATACTCACGAGGCCTGTCTATGCACTCCTCGCCGGCCTCGCCAGACCCACAGACAGATCAGCAGACTGACGATGAAGACTGGCCAGTTGCCCGTGCGAGCATAGGGGGTCATACCCGAGCGTGGCTGCACCTGCACATCCAGAATGCCTTGTACATCGTGCTGGATACGTCCCTGAATATTGCCCTTGTAATCGATGGCCGAAGACACGCCTGTGTTGGTCACACGAATCAGCGGTCTGGCAAATTCACGGGCACGCATGCGCGCCTTCTGCTCGTGCTGATGTGGCGCCGCCGAGTCGCCGAACCAGGCATCGTTGGAGACATTGACCAGCATTTCAGAGTCGGGCAGCAAGGCCCGCATCTCTTCACCATAGACATCTTCGTAGCAGATCGACACGCCTATCGCCGTACCCTGCAGCCGCAGGGGCACATGCGGTCCGCTACCTGCCGACAGGTCCGACATGGGGATATCGATGAACTTTGCCGCAAAATCCAGTATGAAACGCAGCGGCATGTATTCACCGAATGGCACCAGATGACGCTTTTCGTAGAGCGCCCGCTCGCCACCGAGCTGCCGAACCGCGTTGTAGACATCGTCGCCGCTGCGCTGAAAACCACCGCTGAGCACATCGATGCCACGGTCGTCCATGGACTGGATGAATGGCCGCATGCCCGACTCGACCCGCTGGAAATAAGTCGGGATGGCCGTCTCCGGCCAGACCACCAGATTGACGTCCTGCCATCCCGGCTGCTTCGTCATGCTGGTGTATCGAGTGATGGCGTTGCGCAGACGTTCCGGTGAAAATTTCATTTCCTGCGGGATATTACCCTGCACCATTCTGACCACGAGCGGCTCACCCACCGGGGAAGAAAAGCTCAGACCGGTGGACAGTGCCGCGGCCGCGGCAACTGCAACCATGGTCACGGCGGATACTGCACGTTGCCGCCAGTTCGCCATCACCAGCACGACCAGCAAGGCTGCCAGCAGCACCACCAGAAACCCGATGCCATAAACGCCCATCACGGGAGCGAGGTCACCCATCGGTCCCGAGGTCTGGCTGTAGCCCACCAGAATCCAGGGAAATCCATCCAGGATCTTGCCGCGCAGCAGTTCCGACAAGGCCCACAGGGCTGCAAACAGAACAGCATTGATGACAGCGGAATCTGGCAGTCGCCATCGCGCCCAGAGCCAGCAACAGAGCGCTGGGAACACGGTCATGACCAGCACGAAGGCCAGCGTCAATGCAGCGGCCAGTGGCACGATGGCCGCGCCGAACAGGTGCAGACTGAAATAGACCCAATGCACCCCGATACCGAAATAGCCCAACCCGAACAACCAGCCCAACCACAGAGCCTGGCGCGGACTTGCGCCCTGCAGGAGCGCATACAACAGGGCCAGTGCAACAATGGCAGCAATCCACCAGTGCGTGGGCGCAAATGCCAGCGGCAGCAACAAGCCACTGCAGACTGCCAGCGTGGAGGCGATCCAGCGAGGGAGTGCGGACATGATCAGCGAGGGACTATTCTTCCGGTTCGGGAGGGGTGACCTGCAGCAGTTCCAGGCGTCGCGAGTCTGCCGACAATACCCGGAACTTGCAGCCTTCGATGACGGCGATTTCGCCCACCTTGGGAACATGACCGATATGCTGCATCAGCAAGCCGCCAATGGTATCGAAATCCTCATCACCGAAACTGGTGCCCAGGGTCTCGTTGAATTCATCGATGGGTGTCAGGGCACGAACCGAGAAGCGTCCGTCGCCGTGATCCCGGATATCCATGTCCTCTTCCGCGTCATGCTCGTCGTCGATCTCGCCGACGATTTCTTCCAGTACATCCTCGATGGTGACCAGGCCACCCACACCACCATATTCATCCAGCACGATGGCCATGTGATTGCGCGCCGTGCGAAACTCCTTCAGCAGGACATTCAGTCGCTTGGTTTCAGGTGTGAACGTGGGCTTGCGCATGATTTCGTCTATGCGAAAACGTTCGCTGGAATCCGCACCGGAAAACCGCAGCAGATCCTTGGCCAGCACCACGCCCACCACGTTGTCCTTGTCCTCGTTGATCACCGGGAAACGCGAATGTCCCGACTCGATCACCACTGCATGGATTTCCTCCAGCGTGGCATCGTACTCAACCACTTCCATCTGCCCGCGTGGAATCATGATGTCCCTGACGCGCATCTCGACCACCTGAAACACCCCTTCAACCATCTGCAGGGTATCGGCGTCGAAGATTTCCCGAGCCTGGGCATTGCGCAGCAGTTCCAGCAGCTCATCGCGATCGCGCGGCTCGCCACCGATGGCATGCACCAGCCGATCCATCAAGGATCGTCCCGAATTACCGTCCTGGTTATCGTCGCTCATTGTCCGTTCACTACGTTTTCAACTGCATAGGGGTCCGGGATGCCGAGTCCCGATAATATCCGAATTTCGGCCGCTTCCATCAACTGCGCCTCCCGCTCCACCTCGTGGTCATGACCACACAGGTGCAGGCTGCCATGGACCAGCATATGCGCCCAGTGATGCAACAGGGGCTTGCCCTGCTCCAGCGCCTCGTCACCCACCACATCGGGACACAACACCAGGTCACCCAGAACCAGTAATCCACCCGTGGCGGTCTCGTCATCGGCGTCAGGCTCATCCATCATGAGCGGCAGTCCCGAAGCAAAACTCAGCACATTGGTTGCGCGATCCTTGTCACGGTACTGGTGGTTGAGCTCTCGCATGGCCTGCGAGTCGAGCAACTGCACGGACAGCTCGAGTGTGGCAACGTCTTTCAATGGCAGCAATGTCTGCCCAGCGAATGCGGCCTGGCAGCACTGCCGCATGAAATCTTCTGTCAAGCCTTCTGGCACTGACTCATCACCTTGTTCGAACAGAATGTGCAGCTGAGCCTGTGAGCCCGGCAGCCACCCTTCCCCGGGCATCGCGGTGGCGTTCAGCGCACTGCTCGACGGAGGCTCGGCATCCGACTGTGAATCAGGCATTGTCGTCCTTCTCCACAGCTTCGTAGGCGGCAACAATGCGCTGCACCAGCGGATGTCTGACCACGTCAGTGGAATTGAACTCGCAAAAGCCCAGGCCATCGACGCCCTTGAGCACCTGCTGCACGTGCTTGAGGCCTGACAACTGATGCTTGGGAAGATCCACTTGCGAGACATCGCCGGTCACGATGGCCTTGGAACCGAACCCGATGCGGGTCAGGAACATCTTCATCTGTTCGACCGTTGTATTCTGTGCCTCGTCCATGATGATGCAGGAGTGGTTCAGCGTACGACCACGCATATAGGCCAGCGGTGCAATCTCGATGATGTTGCGCTCCACCAGCTTGCCGACACGTTCGATGCCCATGAATTCGTACAGCGCATCGTAGATCGGGCGCAGGTAGGGATCGACCTTCTGCATCATGTCACCGGGCAGGAAGCCCAGCCTTTCACCCGCTTCCACCGCCGGTCGTACCAGCACCAGGCGTTGAACCTGGTCGGATTCCAGCGCTTCAACGGCACAAGCCACAGCCAGGAACGTCTTGCCGGTACCGGCCGGGCCGATACCGAAGGTCAGGTCGCGCTCCTTGATGCTCTGAACGTAATCGATCTGACGCGGTCCGCGGCACTGAATGGTAGAACGGCGAGTCTTGATGATCGTGTTGTTACGCGGCGCAGCTGATTCTTCCTTCATGGATTCCAGTCCGGATTCCTGCAGGGAAAGATGCACCTCTTCAGGCGCCAGCGATTCGTTTTCAGTCATGTCGTAGAGATGATCGATTAGCGCTCTGGCGCTGTCTGCGGAAGTGGAATCGCCTTCGACCGAAAACTGGTCACCGCGATTACTGATCGAGACATTGAGTCTTTTCTCGATCTGTTTCAAGTGTTCATCGAACTGCCCGCACAGGCGCGCAAGTCGCTCGTTATCGGGCGGTTCAACGCGAAACTCTAGTTTTGACATGCAGCAATCGCAGGCTCGGCCACTTCAAGAAATTCACCACGCAGAGAATTGGGCAGCGCCTCGGTGATGCGAACATCCACAAACTTGCCGATCAGAGCGGCATCGCCAGCAAAATTCACCACCCGGTTGTTCTCGGTGCGGCCGCTGATCTCGCGCGGATCCTTTCTGGCAGGACGATCCACCAGCACCCGCTGGACGCTACCGACCATGCTCTGGCTGATGGCCGCCGCCTGGCGAATGATCTGCGCCTGCAGACGTGCCAGACGCTCCTTCTTCACCGCCATGGGCGTGTCGTCTTCCAGCGAGGCCGCCGGTGTTCCGGGCCTGGCGCTGTAGATGAAGCTGTAGGAATGATCGAAGCCCATGGTTTCAATCAATTTCATGGTGTCCTCGAAATCCTTCTCGGTCTCGCCGGGAAAGCCGACGATGAAATCGGACGACAGGGTCAGATCGGGCCGTGCCAGCATCAACTTGCGAATCCTGGATTTGTACTCGATAGCCGTATGGCCGCGCTTCATCGCTGCCAGAATGCGATCCGAACCGCTTTGAACCGGTAGATGCAGAAAGCTGACCAGCTCGGGCACCGTGGCATAGGCTTCGATCAGCGAATCGCTGAACTCGACCGGGTGGGAGGTGGTGAAACGAATTCGCTCAACACCTTCGACCGCGGCAACGTAGCGGATCAGCAAGGCCAGGTCGGCCGTGCCACCTTCGTGCATGGGACCGCGATAGGCGTTGACGTTCTGCCCCAACAGGTGGATCTCGCGCACGCCCTGCTCGGCCAGCGACATGACTTCATCGATGACATCGTCCAGCGGTCGGCTGATTTCCTCACCCCGGGTATAAGGCACCACACAGAAACTGCAATACTTGCTGCAGCCTTCGATGATGGAAACAAAGGCTGTCGGACCATCGGCCTTGGGTTCGGGCAGGCAATCGAATTTCTCGATTTCCGGGAAACTGATGTCCACCACGGAATGCTTGTCGTTGCGGCTCTTGGCAAGCAGTTCCGGCAGGCGATGCAGGGTCTGCGGACCGAAAACCACATCGACATAAGGCGCTCGCTGATTGATGGCTTCGCCTTCCTGACTGGCCACACAACCGCCCACACCGATCACCACGCCTTCGCGCGCCTCCTTCAGGGGACGCCAGCGCCCCAGCTCGGAGAAGACCTTTTCCTGCGCCTTCTCGCGAATGGAACAGGTGTTGAGCAACAGAATGTCGGCCTCGGCCGGATCAGAAGTTGCCTCAACCGGCCCATCCTGAGCCAGCACATCGAGCATCTTCGCCGAGTCGTATTCGTTCATCTGACAGCCGTGTGTCTTGATGAATACCTTTCGAGTCATGAAATGTACAGAAAACGCCAAAAACGGAAGTATACGCTCCTGTGCCTGTTGTCGTCGGAACGGAATAACGACGAATAACGGAACAGTCACCTGAAGCAGGTGAAATATCGGAAATATAACGCTGCGCTGACCGTGTGATTGACGTCGACAGCAAAAAACGGGCGCTCTATCCTGCCGGGACTCACCGCCTGATTGCCGTGAGCTGTCCAGTCACGCGCTCTATCTGGCATCACTAAAACGCGAACCAACTCACGCTGGGCAACACCCGAGGCCAGGCGAAGAAGGAACTAACGCCCATGAAACTGTAAAGGTTTTATAAAACACAATTAACGGCACGATGCATGCAAACTACGAAATATTCCTTCAATTAAACTTTTATAGTCAAACGTCGTGTCAGCCCGGGATCAAAACCGCCAATCCGTGACCACACTGAACGCCTTGCGGCGTCAGGCAGTAGAGCTGCGCCTGGCCGGTAGCACCCTGGCAGAAACCCAGAAATCCATTGGACTGAGCGTTCCGACCATCATTGCCGCCGTCAAGGCCTACCGACAAGGTGGCTGGGAAGCTGTCGATGTCGGGCCGCGAGGCCGCCCCAAAGCCAACAGCGCTGTCGCCGAGCTGTCAAAACTGCACCACCAACTATTAAGCGCTGCAACTTCAAGGCCGGAAGCTGGCCATCACGCTGCCACGCCCTGGACCAGCGAGCGCGTCGGCCAGTGGCTGGAATCTCAATCGCTCAAGGTGAGCCGATCAACAGTCCTGAGCTGGCTCAACAAGTGGTCTCTGCAACCCGCAAGCCGCTATCGGCGACTCATGAACGACAGGCAACACACCGACTGGCGAGCGGCTCATGAGCGCTTCTCCCGACGGGCCCGGCGCCGCGGCACTCCTGTCCTGTGGATAGGCAGTCGCAGTCTGGACGAGCAGCGCTACCAGCTGTATGCCCACGACCTTCGAGGCCACGCCTACTGGTGCCTGACAGAAGGCTCACCCAGAGCAGCTCACTACCTGCATTTTCTGCAGTCATTGTGCGCCGCACTCGATCAGGAACATCCCGATGGTATCGCCCTGGTCCTGCCCGGCGAGCATCTGAGCCGGGACAGCCTGCTGTCTCCCTGGCTACAGACGAGTGGCACGGAGGTCCTGATCGTGACGGACCCGACCGATCGTCCGCTGACAAACTCCGGCAGCTCGATCAGAAGCTCGCCAATCGTACGCTCGCCGGCAGCAGAACCGCCGGACAGAACAACAGCACCTGAGCGCGCCGACAGATCGTCGACCCGCAACACACCACATAAATTCCAATCCACCCCCCTGACTCCACAGGCGACCCCAACCATGACAACACCCAGCGAGCAGCAAGCTGCTGCATCGCCCGCCCCCTCCGGTGGCAAGGCGAGTTCGACCCGCACCCTCACCCACTTGCAAAGACTGGAAGCCGAAAGCATCCACATCATGCGCGAAGTGGTAGCCGAGGCCGACAACCCGGTCATGCTCTACTCGATCGGCAAGGACAGCGCTGTCATGCTGCACCTGGCACGCAAGGCCTTCTTTCCAGCCGTACCTCCATTCCCGCTGCTGCACGTCGACACGGGCTGGAAGTTCAAGGCGATGTACGACTTCCGCGACTCCATCGTCAAGGAATACGGCATGGAGCTGCTGACCCATATCAACCCCGAAGGCCTGGCGCAGAAGGTCAATCCCTTCACCCATGGTTCCGCTCTGCATACCGACATCATGAAGACGCAGGGCCTGAAGCAGGCACTGGATGAGCATCGTTTCGACATCGCCTTTGGTGGTGCGCGCCGCGACGAAGAAAAGTCTCGCGCCAAGGAGCGCGTGTTCTCGTTCCGTAGCGCTCAGCATCGCTGGGATGCGAAGAACCAGCGCCCGGAACTGTGGAGCCTGTACAACACTCGCAAGAAGCCGGATGAGTCGATTCGTGTATTCCCGATCTCCAACTGGACGGAACTGGACATCTGGCAGTACATCCACCGAGAGAACATTCCCATCGTGCCCCTGTATCTGGCAGCCGAACGGCCAGTGGTAAACCGTGACGGCACCTTGATCATGGTGGACGACGATCGCATGCCCATGCAGCCGGGCGAAGTGCCGGAAATGCGCAATGTGCGTTTTCGCACCCTGGGTTGCTACCCATTGACCGGCGCTGTCGAATCGACCGCTACCACACTCGAAGAAATCATCCAGGAGATGCTGCTGACGCGCACCTCCGAACGTCAGGGCCGCATGATCGATCATGATTCAGCCGCCTCCATGGAAAAGAAAAAGCAAGAGGGCTACTTCTGATGCAAGCCGAATCTGAAGCGCTGATCGCCAATGACATCAGCGCCTATCTGGAAAAACACGAACACAAGAGCCTGCTGCGCTTCATCACCTGCGGTAGCGTGGATGACGGCAAGAGCACACTGATCGGACGCCTGCTGTACGAGTCCAAGACGCTGTTCGAAGATCAGCTGGAGACGGTTACCAGTGACTCGAAGAAATGGGGCACGCAAGGCAAGAACATCGACTTCGCCCTGCTGGTCGATGGTCTCGCAGCCGAACGCGAACAGGGCATCACCATCGATGTGGCCTACCGCTTCTTCTCCACGGACAGCCGCAAGTTCATCGTGGCCGACACCCCGGGACATGAGCAATACACACGCAACATGGTCACTGGCGCCTCCACGGCTGACGTGGCAGTCATCCTGTGCGATGCACGCGCCGGACTGCTGACTCAGACACGCCGACACAGCTATCTGGTGTCGCTGCTGGGTATCCGCAATGTGGTTCTGGCCGTCAACAAGATGGACCTGATGGACTACGACGAGTCGGTATTCAATTCGATCACCGAAGAATACGCCGAGTTTGCAAAAGCACTGGATATCGAGAACATCACCGCTATTCCCATGTCGGCACTGGCCGGTGACAACATCACCGAACCCAGCAGCAAGATGCCCTGGTATCACGGCACCACCCTGCTTTCATGGCTTGAAACGGTCAAGATCGACAACGAGATTCGTCAGCAAGGCGACTTTCGCATGCCGGTTCAATGGGTCAACCGCCCATCACTGGATTTTCGTGGCTACGCCGGCACGATCGTCGGTGGTCGCGTCGCCCCTGGCGATTCGATCCGCATCCAGCCCTCGGGCCGCATGAGTCAGATTGCCCGTATCGTGACCATGGATGGCGATCTGGATGAGGCGGTCAGCGGCCAGTCCGTGACACTGACACTGGCTGATGAAATCGATGCATCACGCGGTGATGTGATCTCCGCTGCCGACGCACCAGCCAGCATCGCGGACCAGTTCGAGACCACGATTGTCTGGATGCACGATGAGCCTCTGCTGTCTGGTCGCCCTTACCTTCTGAAGATGGGCACCAGAACCGTCAACGCGACGGTCACGACCATCAAGCATCAAGTCAATGTCAACACCCTGGAAGAGAGCGCAGCCACACAACTGCAACTCAATGCCATTGGTGTCTGCAACATCAGCACTGACCAGCCTCTGGCGTTCGACCCGTACAAGGTCAACCGCGAAATGGGGAGCTTCATTCTGATCGACCGGATGAACAATACAACCGTGGGTGCAGGCATGCTGCATTTCTCGCTGCGACGTGCTGACAACATTCACCTGCAGGCTACCGATGTCGACAAGACAGTACGGGCACGCCTCAAGGGTCAGAAGCCGGCCGTTGTCTGGTTTACCGGCCTGTCCGGCGCTGGCAAGTCCACCGTGGCCAACCTGGTTGAAAAGCAGCTTACCGCCAAGGGTCATCACACTTACCTGCTGGACGGTGACAACGTTCGTCACGGCCTCAACCGTGACCTGGGCTTCACCGACGCCGACCGAGTCGAGAACATTCGCCGTATCGGTGAAGTGGCCGGCCTGATGGTGGATTCCGGACTGATCGTACTCACAGCCTTCATCTCACCGTTCAGATCCGAGCGCGCACTGGCACGCTCACTGGTTAGCGAAGGCGAATTCATCGAAGTGCATGTGGACACGCCATTGAAGATTGCCGAAGATCGCGATCCGAAAGGACTCTACAAGAAGGCTCGCCGCGGCGAACTGAGCAACTTCACGGGTATCGACTCACCGTATGAAGCTCCGGAACAGCCGGAAATCATGATCGATACCTCGACCATGAGTGCCGAGCAGGCTGCCGAACGCGTCATCGCCGAATTGCGACGCCGTGGTATCTTGAACGCCCCGGAGTAAACGACAAACCAGGAAGCACATGCGACGACTGATCATCGATACGGATACAGCATCCGATGACGCTGTAGCCATCATGATGGCAGTCGCCGCAGACCAGGTTCAGGTTGAAGCCCTGACCATCGTGGCAGGTAATGTCACGTTGGCTCAGGGCAGTCTGAATGCACGCTATACATTGCAGCTCTGCCAGGCAGAACTACCTGTTTACGAAGGCTGCGACCGGCCCTTGCTGCGAGAACCCAGCACCGCCGAGTGGTTCCATGGCCAGGACGGCATGAGTGACCAGAATTACCCGGCGCCACAGTCGGATGCGCAGAAACAGCATGCCGTGGATGCGCTGCTGGAACGGTTCAGGGCGGCACCCGGCGAGATCGATCTCGTCACCCTCGGCCCACTCACCAACATTGCAACGGCACTGGCCATCGAGCCCGAACTGGCTCACTGGGTCAGGCATTGCTACGTCATGGGCGGTGCTGCCGCCACACTGGGTAATGTCACACCTGCTGCGGAATACAACTTCTGGTGTGATCCGGAAGCCGCTTACCGAGTCATGCATTCCGGCATGAATCTGACACTCATCGGCTGGGAGCTGAGTTGTGGCGATGCCACACTCGATGATCAGGAAATACAGGATATCCTGAGTCTGGGTAACGAGCGAGCTCAGTTGGCCATCGACAGTAATCGCACCGCACTGCAGGCTGTACGCACACTGCAAGGACAGGCAGGTCTGGCATTGGCAGACCCTGTGGCCATGGCTGTGGCCTTGTATCCGGATATTGCCACGAAGGCTTCACGACATTTCGTGGACATTGAAACCTCGAGCGAACTCACCAGAGGTATGAGCGTGGTCGATGTCAATCACGTGCTGGGCAAAACGCCCAATGCTACTGTCTGCTTTGCTATCGACAATGCACGCTGGAAGCAGGAACTGCTTCGGTCCTTACGGTAAACAGCAACAAGCGGTCTGACTGACACTCGCTTGTCTGCTCGCCCTGACTGACGGGCCGGGACTGGCACCGTGACTCCATCCCTGGACCAACACGAACATGAGGCGGCTTTGCGCCGCCTCATGCATTCTCACGAATCACGCTGCGTGCTTGCGTGATTCGAAAACACCTTCAACAGCAGGACGACCGTAACGAACAGCTTCTTCGATGCCGTGACGAGGCACACCCAGTTCAGCCAGTTCACGATCAGAGTAAGAGCTCAGTTCGTTGATGGCTTGCTTGATTTCCTGACGTGCATGTGACGGTTTCACGGCACTGCCGTCTACTGACATGGGTGCAGCGACCAGATTGTCAGCATCTACACGCCATGGCCATGCGGCAACGCCGTCGAGCAACAGCTCTCTGGAAAAACCGAAATCAGCCAGTTGGCGATCACTCATGCGCAACAGTTCCTGACGAGCTCGTACCTTGCCGTTATGAACCGAGGCGGCGACAAATGCTTTCTTGATATTAGTGAAAATACTCATTTACTTACTCTCCAAACGTAGAACCGGCAAACCCATGCTTGCCAGCGGGATTCGATATAGGGGTTACGTGATTCATCAATAACCGCTTCTGATGCTTATTATGTCGACATTGAGCATCAATGCAACAGCAGAATTTCGGCATTACTTCTGTTGCGCTGCGTCATAAACCGAATAACCGTTACGCTGGAGAGCGCGTCATATCAGGGCTTGTAGCACATTTTTTGCCTCAAACTGGTGCACCTATACAAATACCTACGCTATTTTTGCCCTATTGACAAACCTTTGAAAAAACTGTTGCATCGCAACAACACTTGACTGCTTTCCTAATGGCTCTTGTGAACAAGAGGAACAGCCTGAAAACGACTCTCATCGCCTTCAACCCGGCGAGTTGTGCAGATCCAGCAGCACAACCCCAACCCTTCAGGGCCCTTTTGCAGACCGAGAAAGGTGGAGTCGTGGCAAGCAGCAACCCTATTCGATGCTGGCAGGCGGGCCAGAGATCTCTACAGCGAAGAACCGTGTTTCACCATTGCTGTCGTCGACACCATCATTGTCGGTCACCGCAAAAGCCTGCCCGCTCGCGTCAATGGCAAAGCCCTCGATCTTGTCAAGCACATAGCCATTGTCTGCCTGCAGATCCGGTAGAAAGTCATGGGCCAGTGTCTTGCCAACCAATGGCAATTCGCCTCCCAATGGCGCGGCAACAAGTTCGCTGACGGCAACCTTGTACAGACGCTTGATACGAGCCTGATCGGCTATCTGGTTGTCTCGCTCAACGATATAGACGACATCCTCGTGGAATGTGATCTCCGATAGCCCAACCCAGCCCTGCTCGCTGGTGTCCAGTGGATAGTGCACTGCGCCCCAGGTTTCGCTGTCCAGGTCATAGGCCAGCAACTTGACCCGATTCTCGGGGTCATCTGCCCAGCCACGTTGAATGGCGATCCACAGGGTCCGTCCAATCTGAGTGATGCCCTCGCTGCCGAAACGTTTTTCCACCGCCAGCAATTCTGCGGGAAACGGAATCTGCTGCTGGATCTCGCCGTCGGCATCGACATGATAGATGGCATGAGGAATCAGTCGGTCACTGCGTCCTTCCGAGGCCAGCCAGAACCCACCCTCACCATCACTGCTCACGCCTTCCAGATCCAGCAACTGTGCGGGGCTGCCACCACGTGTAATCGTCGTAGCCTTGGTGATGGATGCAGGTTGCGTCGTGGCATCAATGGTCAGCAATTGTGGCTGCATGGCGTAGAAGCTGTCAGTGACGGCATACAGGATGCCGGGACTTACCGGATCAGCCGCCAGACCCGATAATGCGCCCCAACCCACCGGCTTGCCATCTGCCAGTGACGATTTCAGCGTCGGGTAATTCGCGCCTGGTTGATTGCGTTCATACAACATGACATGAGATCGCGGCCCACCATCGGCAATCAGGTCCGCCTCGTTGGCCACTGCCAGCAAGTTGCGTGAGGGAATCGCGACGGCGCCCTCCGGCGCGATACCGGCAGGCAGCAGCTGCACGAATTCCGGCTCGGCACCGGTGTCTCGATAGACGCCAACGATGCCGGCACGTTCGGCCAGCACGAACAGATAGCGCTCTCCGTCGAATGTGGCAACCTCCAGCCCTTCGGGCTCGATGCCCTTGTTGGCGCTGCGCTTCTCCGGATAATGCCCGGCCGCAATGGCGCGGTATTCCAGATCCAGACCACTTTCAAACAGCACTTCACCACCCTTGCTGAATATCGTGAAACCACGAGACCCACCCTTGTAGTCTCCCTCATTGGCTGTCACGAAACGCTCTGTATCCAGCCACTTGACAGCATCAGGCTCTCTCGGCCTGCCAACTTGCCGCCCCGTGAAATCGAAGGCAAATTCCTCCGTTACGTCGATACCCTCGAGATCCACAACCCCTGCCGGAAAATCGTTCAGAATGCTGCCGGTGACAGCATCGATGACCACGAGGTGATTGTTCTCCTGCAGGGTAACCACCAGTTCATTGTGTTCATTGAAATCAACGAATTCAGGCTCCGGATCATCGGCACCCTCCATGTCGAGACCCGTCAGGTTGATGCGCCGCAGAGCAGCGCAATCAGCGACATCATCGACCAGCGGCACGATGCTGACAAAACCGGCAGGCAGCTGCGGCAGGGCTCCATCATTCAAGTCTTCGTCCCGCTCGTTTTCAATGGCGACGGCCAGCAGGGACTTGTCATCGGACAGTGCCACCGAGTCCGGCTGCCCTCCCAGCTCACACTCACTCACGATGGTTCTGGACGCAAGCTCGACCATGACCAGCTTGCCCGATGGCTCAAGATAGCTGACCGAGGTATTCACGCCGATCAATGCGTGAGGACCTGCCATGACCACCGATGTCGGTTCGCCGTCCAGAGACAGAAAACCAGCGGGCCTGGGATTGGAGGCATCGGAGATATCAATGAAGCCAACGCCGCCCAATGGACTGTCACTGTAGACCAGCGTCATGCCGTCGTCGGAAGCGCTGATTATCTCGGCTGAGCTTTCCTGATCAGGAGCTGCATCTGCCGGCAGGTTGGCGGCAACCGGAAAACTGGCTACACGTCCGAAGTAGTCGGCCACGGCCGTATTGCCGGCGGTAGTGGCAAGCAGCAGGCCGCTGATTACCCATGATGGATGTATTCTGTAATTGGAGGACATTGAGATGGGATCTCGTTGCTGAAGACTGAAGTCGGTCAACGCACGAGTAAAACCCACCGACGTGACATCAGCATGACGTCAGCCTCCTCAACCGCATCGCCACAAATCTTCAGCCCTGCCCGCAAAGCAGGCCATAAAGCCTCGCTGGCAGCTTCCCGTTCGCCTCCCTGAAGCTATCCGGCGCGGAGAACCAACGGGATCAACGCCTCAGGTTTTCTCCAGACACTGCTGATACGCATGCCAGGTCGCATGTCCCAACCATGGCCCCAGGAACAACAAGGGCCAATAGTGCAGGCTCAGGGAAAACACCACGGCGATAGCGACTATCAGAAACCACAATGACAGGACAGCCTTGTTGCTCCTGAAACAGTTCACACTGCTGCGTACCGCCTGCGCCGCGCTCACAGGCAAGTCAAGCAGCATCGGGATGGCAACCGCACTCGCCATCAATACGGACAGAGCCAACAAGGCCCAGACCAGCGATGCCAGAACAAACAACACGGTGAGACCTTGCCCGTTTGCCTCCAGCAAGGTTGCAGAGAGCCACAGCCAGAGCACCATCACGGCACTCAGATAAAAGGCGAATCGGCCCACGGCTGCCGGATTCCGGCACCAGCTGAACAGAGACAGCAGCAGATCCGATGGTTCACCGGCCTGCAATTGCCGCGACAGCTCATAGATGCCCATGGACAGAAAGGGTCCGGCAAACAGGAAGGCGGCACTCAAACCCAGCGCCACAGCCTCGTTCTCGACATGCGCGCTGTCTATGCCCAGCCCCATCAGTACGAAGAACACCCCGTAGACCAGACTGCGGTAACCGCTGGCTCGAATGTCCCGAAGCCCCTCTACCAGCCAGTGCCGTGGTGCCTGCAAGTCAAGCTGCCTGACCCGCACCACAGGCCCTTTTTCCGACGCCTTGTGTGCCGTCTGATCGCGCGATGTGTTGCTATTCTTGACATACTCGTGCATGAGGGTACCTGCCATCGCAGTGACTTGAACACTACTCTAGCGATAACTGCACCAGTCACCCTTGAGCTATGTCAAACCTGCACCCGACCAGCGCCTGCACCGAGCTTCACACGTGACCAGACTACCTCGCAAACTGCCGACACTGACCGCCCTGCAGACCTTTGAAAGTGCGGCACGCCTGCGCAGCTTCAAGGAAGCCGCCAACGAACTGGGGGTCACCCCGGGAGCTGTCAGCCACCAGATCAAGGCGCTGGAGGCGCAACTGGGTCAGAAACTGTTCATCAGGCAGCATCGGGGAGTGCTGCTGAGCGCGCAAGGTACCGAACTGTTTACCAGTGTCGAAACGGCCTTCAACGATATCGCCGCCACGGTTCGACAGATCCAGAGCAGCGGCAGTGAAATGCAGGTGACGGTGGGCGCCACCTCCGCGGTTTCCTCTCTCTGGCTCAGCCCTGCCATATTGCGGTTCTGGCGGGAGAAAAACGACACGGCCGTGAACCAGCTGGTGTCGGACACGCGCTTCACCGGCATCGAACCTCCGGAGCTCTACATACGCTATGGCCGTGATCCACGATCCGGACTTGAACAACAGGTACTCTATCGCGACACGCTTGTACCTGTTTGCGCCCCGCAACTGGCTGAGCAGCTGGGCAAACTCTCGCTGCAGCAGCTGGCCGCCCAACGACTGATCCATATGGAAACCGACGATTCCAACTGGACCACCTGGCAGAGCTGGTTTCAGGCGCTCGGCTATCAGGAGCGGCTGAATGCCGGTATTCGAGTGAACAACTACACCATTGCGCTGGCCGCCGCCGAAGACGGTGCTGGTGTCGTATTGGGATGGAAACGGCTTGTCAGCCCATTGCTGGCTCGCGGCACACTGGCCGTACTGGGCGAGCATTCAATCGATGCCCCGAACCGATTTCATCTCGTCAGCCTGCCGGAGCAACAACTGTCACCCGCCGCACAACAGCTACGCGAATGGCTTCTGGCCAATCTGTAGCGTATACAGATTGCCCTTGAGTTGAATATAACTCACCTGTAGTTGAATTTTCTGGCTATTGAAAAGAGTCAAGCAGAGGACGACACTCTGGGGCTACAGGCCTGACCGGAGAACAATCCATGGGCAAGACCACTTCGCTTGCAGCTGTTCGCAACCCCATCGGCAATGCCAAAGGCTTGCCCAATGAGCATTACACCGACCCGGAGACCTTCAAGGAGGAAGCCGAGGCCGTGCTGTTCGCCAATTGGTCCGGCATCGGATTCGGCAAGGATGTACCCAACAATGGGGACGTCAGACCGGTGGAATTTCTCGGCATGCCATTGCTGGTCATGCGCAACCACAACGGTGAGATAGGCGTGTTTCAGAACACCTGTCGCCATCGGGGCATGATTCTGGTGAGCGAGCCGAAGAATCTTCGCAATACGGTGCGCTGCCCGTATCACAGCTGGTGCTACTCATTGAAAGGTGAGCTGAAGGCCACTCCACACGTCGGCGGGCCGGGCCACAATACGCACGAACTCATTCAACCAGCCGAGCTGGGACTGATTCGCATTCGAACCCACGTCTGGCGTGATGTCATTTTCGTGAACATCAGCGGTGATGCTCCGAACTTCGAAGACAGCCATGCCGATCTGTTGCAACGCTGGCTGGAGTTCGAGCAACCCCTGCACCACGGCGGTGTGGCCTCCTCATTCAAGCTGGAAGTGAAGACCAACTGGAAGCTGGCTGTGGAGAATTACTGCGAAAGCTACCACCTGCCCTGGGTACACCCCGGCCTCAACAGCTATTCGAAACTGGAGGATCACTACGACATCCAGCAGCCGCAGCAGTACTCCGGTCAGGGCACTTACGTCTACCGTCAGCTCACCGGCGAGTACGAGCAGACCCTGGCCGATTTCGAGGATCTGTCGGAGCAGTGGAATACCGGCGCCGAGTACATTGCTCTCTACCCCAATGTGCTGTTTGGCGTTCACCGGGATCACAGCTTCGCCATCATTCTGGAGCCGCTGGACTGCGTCAACACCGTCGAGCATATCGAGTTGTATTACGCTACGGACGCCGATGCCGATGACAATCGCTCGGTGCTGCGCGAAACCAATGCTCGCCTGTGGAAGACCGTGTTCGAGGAGGACATCGATGTCGTTGAAGGCATGCAGAAAGGTCGCAGAGGCATACTGTTCGATGGAGGTCGCTTCTCACCAGCGATGGATGCGCCGACGCACAATTTTCATCAGTGGGTGGCAGGCTGTCTGGAGTCATCACGCGCGCAGCGCAGCTCATCTGAAGCATAGGTGCCGCCAGCGTGAGCCTCTACGATGAGGAAGACAGCAGCCTGCATCAACGGATGCTGCAGGCCCACGCCGGTCAGGACCTTATCAGCCTGATAGCACTGTACTCGAAGGCAGGCAAACGCATGGAAACACGCGGTGATACCGATGCTGCCTGCTTCTACCTGACACATGCCTATGTGTACGCGCTGGAGCTGGACGCCCCCGAACTTCCCGAGCTGCAAACGCAGCTGGCAGCCTACGGCCGTATCCACACCCCATGACAAGGTTGCCAGCGGCAGCCATCGACCCATACAAGAGGAATCAACATGCGTGAGCATGCGCAGGCAGTAGTCATCGGCGGTGGCGTCATCGGGTGTTCCATTCTCTATCACCTCACCAAACTGGGCTGGACCGACGTGGTCCTGCTGGAACGCGATGAGCTGACATCGGGTAGTACCTGGCACGCCGCGGCCAATATCCATGGACTACACGACAACAACAACATCAGCCGTATCCAGCACTACACCATGAATCTGTACAAGGAACTGGAAGCCATTACCGGACAGGGCTGCGGCGTGTTCCAGCCGGGCTCGCTGTATCTGGCACAGACTCGCGAGCGCGAACATCAGCTTCGCCTGCAGGCTGCCAAGGCGCAATACTACAAGCTTGAGTTCAATGAGATCAGCCGCGACGAAGCCGAACGACTTCACCCCCTGGTAAATTTCGATGGTATCCGCTGCATCATGTGGGAACCTGAGGGTGGCAATGTCGACCCTTCAGGGGTGACTGCCGCCTATGCCAGCGGTGCTCGTCAGAACGGTGCGCAGATTCATCGCTTTACCCCGGTTACCGGCACCGAGCAGCAAGCCGATGGCAGCTGGATCGTACGCACGGACAAGGGCGATATTCGTACCGAGGTGGTTGTCAACGCAGCAGGTCTCTGGGGCCGTGAGGTTGCCCGAATGGCCGGCATCGAGCTACCGCTGATGCCCACCGAACATCAGTACTTCGTGACCGAAGGCATTGCCGCCATCGAAGCCATGGATCGTCGTCTGCCTTCGGTGGCAGATCGTGATGGTGAATACTACCTGCGTCAGGAAGGCAACGGCCTGCTGGTTGGAGCCTACGAAAAGGATGTGCGCTTCTGGGCCGAGAATGGCACCCCCAGCGACTTCGGCCATGAGTTGTTCGACGACGATCTGGATCGAATCGAGGACAACATGATGCGTGCCATCGACCGTGTTCCCGCCCTCGGTGAAGCCGGCATCAAGCGGGTGATCAACGGCCCCATGATCTGGTCACCCGACGGCAATGCCCTGTTCGGCCCCGTGCCCGAACTGCGCGGCTATTTCTGCTGCAACGGCATCATCCCGGGATTTTCGCAATCTGGTGGTCTGGGCCAGTTGAGCGCGGAGTGGATTGTCCATGGCGAGACACACCTGGACATGTTCCCCTGGGATCTGTCACGGTTCGGCTCCTGGGCCACACCGGCTTTCACCAAGGCGCGTGTCGGCGACCAGTATGCCAATCGCTTTTCGATTCACTTCCCTAACGAGGAGCGCAGCGCAGGGCGCCCCGCACGCACCCGTCCCGTTCACGATTTTCAGCAACAGCAACTGGGGGCCGTATTCGGCCTCAACTATGGCTGGGAACACCCGCTGTGGTTTGCTGACACAGCCGGTGTACAGGACAGCAACGGGTTTACCCGGCAGAACTGGTGGGAACCCGTTGGCCGAGAAGTTCGTAACCTGCGCAAGAATGCCGGCATCATCGACATCTCCAACTTCGCCCGCTACCGCGTCAAGGGTGATGGTGCAGAGGCCTGGCTGAACAGCCTGTTTGCCAATCGCATGCCGCTGATAACAGGGCGGTCCTGTCTGACACCGCTGATCAGTTTTCGTGGCGGCATAGCCGGTGACTTCACGGTCACACGCCTGGATGATGAAGACTTCTTCATTGTCGGCTCCGGTATGGCCGAGCGTTACCATCTGCGTTACTTCAACCACGTGCCAAGACCTGACACCGTGACTTTTGACAGTTGCACAGAGGCCATGTGCGGATTCAATGTGGCCGGTCCGCGATCACGCGAGTTATTGCAGGAGCTGACCAGCACCTCACTGGCAACCAGCGACTTTCCCTTCATGCGCTCTCAGCAGATCACGCTGGCAGGCATCGAGCTGATTGCCCTGCGAGTCTCCTTCACCGGTGATCTGGGGTGGGAGTTGCATTGTTCTGTTGAAGACCAATCCGCTCTGTACAGCGCTCTACTGTCAACGGGTGCCGCCCATGGTGCCCTGCCCGTCGGTTCGCGCGCACTGGCATCACTGCGACTGGAGAAAGGCTATGGCTCCTGGTCACGCGAGTACAGTCCGGAATACTGGCCACAGGAGGTCGGTCTGAACATGCTGTGCAAGATGGACAAACCTTTCCTGAACCGGGAAGCCGCCGAGACTGCCATGGCGCAGCCGGCACGTGAGCATCTGGTGTTACTGGAGCTCGATGGCGATGCCACCGATGCCTCCAATGCAGATGCCTCCGGTGGCGAACCCATCTTTCAAGGCGGACGACCCGTCGGACGAGTCAGTTCGGGTGCCTACGGCTATTCGGTTGGCAAGTCCCTGGCTCTGGGATTCATCAAGGGTGTGCAGCCAGGCGAGACGGTGGACGTCATGGTGCTGGGACAGGCCCATCCGGCGACCGTACTGGCACAGCCGCCATTTGATCCGGAAGGCTCACGCCTGCGCGCATGAGCCAGGCGTGACAGTCAGACGGTAAGTAGCCGCTGCACCGAGCAGCGGCTTTCACATCATGGTGCCGGCTTGTCGTCCGGTGTCGTGTGTCGATCTTCCTGCTTGACGATCGCCGCCACAGTACTTTCCATATCGAGGTGACCCACGACCTTGCCGTCATCGTCAGTGATGTTGACAGCCGCAACCTCGTCATCGGACATGCTGCGCGCCGCCGTTTCCAGGTGGTCGGAGATATTGATCTCGGCCACTGCATCCTCATGCGGACCATCACTCATGACACTCTCGGTCAGTATGACCCGACCACGATTGACGTCCTTGACGAAGTTCTGGATGTACTCATCGGCAGGTTCCAGCACGATATCCTGCCCTGTGCCTTCCTGAATGACTTCCCCGTCGCGCAGTATGGCGATGCGATCGCCCAGTCGTAGCGCCTCGTCGACATCGTGGGTGATGAATACGATGGTCTTCTTCAGCTCGCTCTGCAGATCGAGCAATACCGACTGCATGTCCATGCGAATCAGAGGATCCAGTGCCGAAAAGGCTTCATCCATCAACAGCAAGGGCGCATCATTGGCCAACGCTCGCGCCAGGCCGACACGCTGCTGCATGCCACCGGACAACTGGTTCGGGAAGTTGTCTTCAAAGCCTGACAAACCGACCCGGTCAATCCAGCGTCGTGCTTCCGTCTCCTGACGAGCCCGTGGAACACCCTGCACTTCCAGTCCATAAACGACATTGTTGATGACCGTGCGATGCGGCAACAAGGCAAATTTCTGGAATACCATGGCGGTCTCGTGACGACGAAAATCCCGCAAGGTGCGCTTGTTCATCTTGCAGACGTCCTTACCACCCACGATGACCTCGCCCGCCGTCGGATCAATCAGTCGATTGATATGACGAATGAGCGTTGACTTGCCCGAACCGGACAAGCCCATGACCACCTGAATGGAACCGGCTTCCATGGTCAGGTTGATGTCCTTCAGGCCCAGCACATGACCGTGCTTTTCCTGCAGCTCCTGCTTGCTCATGCCGTCCTTGACGGCCTGCATGAAATGCTGCGGCCGCTTGCCGAAGATCTTGTAGAGCCCGCGTATTTCGACGCTGGAATTCTGCTTGTCCATGTCAGCTGTTGCCTTACTTCCCATGAACAACCTCCGAATGCGACTGCAGTCGCTTGCCATAAGCCTGACTGACTCGATCGAAGATGATCGCTACACCGACAATTGCCAGACCATTGAACATGCCCAGCGTGAAATACTGGTTGGCAATCGCCTGCAATACCGGTTGACCCAGGCCCTTGACGCCAATCATCGACGCGATAACCACCAGTGCCAGCGCCATCATGATGGTCTGGTTGATGCCGGCCATGATCGTTGGCATGGCCAACGGTATCTGCACGTTCTTCAGGCGTTGCCACGCAGATGAGCCGAAGGCGTCAGCCGCTTCCAGCACCTCCTTGTCCACCATGCGTATCCCGAGATTGGTGAGTCGAATGATGGGTGGGATGGCGTAGATCACGACCGCCAGCAGTCCGGGAACCTTGCCGATACCCAGCAGCATGACAACCGGTATCAGATAGACAAAACCGGGCATGGTCTGCATGACATCGAGCACCGGGGTCACCAATGACTGCAGCTTGTCCGACTTGGACATCGCGATGCCGATGGGAATACCCAACACGATGGAGACGAAGGTGGACACCAACATGATCGAGATGGTCCGCATCGTGTTGTCCCACATGTCGAAGTAGCCGATCAGCACCATCGTGACGAATGTCATCAGTGTGATCTTCCAGCTGCGACTGGCGAACCAGGCGATGCCAACGATACCGAGCAGGATGATCGGCCAGGGTGTGTTCAACAGAAATTTTTCGGACCAGATCAGCATCTGCTTGATGGGCTCAAAAAAAGCCTCGACCGCTTCCCCGTTCTCTCGGGTCCAGGCCCGGAAACCGCCATCGATACTTTTTTTCAGCGCACGCAGTGCCGACTTGTCCATCGCCGGAAATTCAGTAAGCCATTCCACTAATAGTTTCTCCTGATTAGAAATGCGAAAGGCGACCGCAGCCGCCTTTCGTCACAAGTTATTCAGCGACTCAAAGTGACGCCTTGACTTTACCCATTGCTTCTTCTGACACCCAAGGGGCCCAGATTTCTTCGTAGTTCTCGAGGAAGTGAAACGCGGCTTCTTCACCCGTTGCCTGATTGTCTGCCATCCAGGCCAGCAATACGTTCACGGTCTCGTTCTTCCAGCTACGTGTACCAATGTAGTCCATGGCAACACCGGCCTTGTCGGCAAATTCCTTGGTCACGACGCTGAACACTTCACTCTTCGCCCAACCGTTGACCTTGGGGTCTTCACAGTCCAGTACCGCAGTGCAGGTATCCCACTCTTCCTTATCGTGCTCACCCATGTCCAACTTGACCATTTCGTAGCGGCCGAGTATGGCAGTTGGCGACCAGTAGTAACCCAGCCAGCCTTCTTCACGCTCATTGGCCTTGGCGATGGAACCGTCCAGGCCGGCTGAAGAGCCCGTATCGACCAGTTCGAAACCCTTGTCTTCAGCGCCGTAGGCTCTGAACAGGTTGCCGGTAGTGATCTGGCAGTTCCAGCCTGCTGGACAGTTGTGCACAGCACCAATGGAATCGTCTTCCGGAGCCGGGAACAGATCCGGGCGTTCCAGAGCATCGGCGGGTGTCTTGATTTCCGGATGTGCATCAGCGACGAATTTTGGAATCCACCAACCTTCTTCACCACCATCGGACAGTACTTCTGCAGCGATGATCAGAGCACCCTCTGCAACGGCTGCATCGAGTGGTTCACGAACAGCGTTGACCCACAATTCGGGAGCAAGATCCGGCTCACCCTTTTCGCTCATGGAGGTGAATGTCGGCATGGTGTCACCAGCAATCAGCTCGGCATTGCAACCGTAACCTTCACTCAGGATGACCTTGTCGATTTCAGCGATGAGCTCGGCGGATGCCCAGTTCATGCTGGCTATGGTGATATCGCCACACTCTTCAGCAGCGTTCGCACTATTTCCACCCAACAGACCAGCGGCAATGATTGCCCCGGCAAGATATCGTTTTTCTAACATGTCTATCCTCATGGTTTTGTGCATCTGTATCAGTATGACGCACCGGAAACAACTTGCCCACAACTTGAGCAAGTTTGTCATAGATCCAGTGAATTCATCGGCCGACAACGGGTAGATATGTCGCCTTCAGAACACAAGCATACCAGAATGCGCCATTTTACCTGTTACCTATGCCACAACGCCAAACGCCGGAGAGCCTCAGACATAGCGGTCTGACGCATCTCCGGCGTTGTTGTACAGCCAGATCAGGCCTTCGGGAATGAAGGCGTGAACTATTGTCTCGATCAGCGGCTACCTGCAAACAAGTGCCTGTATCGAGGCTTGCTGGTCGACTAGTAGCGGTAATGTTCCGGCTTGTAAGGACCGGCCGTGTCCAGACCGAGGTACTCGCTCTGCTCGTTGGACAGCGTCGTCAGCTTTGCACCGATCTTCTGCAGATGCAGTCGCGCAACCTTCTCATCCAGCGCCTTTGGCAGTACATGCACGTCGACGGAATAATTTTCGCTGCGTTCCCACAGTTCGATCTGGGCCAGTACCTGGTTGGTAAACGAGGCAGACATCACAAAACTGGGATGGCCAGTTCCACAACCCAGGTTCACCAGTCGGCCTTCAGCCAGCAAAGTGATTCGTTTGCCGTCAGGGAAGATGACCTGATCAACCTGTGGCTTGATGTTCTCCCAGGTGTACTGACGCAGACCGGCAACATCGATTTCGTTATCGAAGTGACCGATGTTGCAGACGATGGCTTCGTTCTTCATCTGCTTCATGTGTTCGTGAGTCAGCACACTGACGTTACCGGTACAGGTCACGACGATGTCGGCCTGATCAGCAACATCATCCATGACAACAACACGGTAACCTTCCATCGCAGCCTGCAGTGCGCAGATGGGATCGACTTCCGTCACCCATACGGTAGCGCCCATTCCACGGAAAGCCTGGGCACAGCCCTTGCCCACATCACCGTATCCCAATACGACGGCGATCTTGCCAGCGATCATGACATCGGTAGCACGCTTGATACCGTCAAGCAGTGACTCACGGCATCCATAGAGGTTGTCGAACTTGGACTTGGTAACCGAGTCATTGACGTTGATGGCAGGAACTTTCAGGGTGCCCTTCTTCGCCATTTCAACCAGGCGATGAACGCCTGTGGTTGTCTCTTCAGACAGTCCCTTGATATCGGCCAGCAGCTCAGGGTAGTCATTGTGCATCATGACAGTGAGGTCACCGCCATCATCAAGAATCAGGTTTGGCAACCAACCATTGGGGCCTTTGATGGTCTGATGAATACACCAGTCGAATTCTTCTTCGGTTTCACCTTTCCAGGCGAAAACAGGGACACCAGAAGCCGCAATGGCTGCAGCAGCATGATCCTGAGTCGAAAAGATGTTGCACGAAGACCAGCGCACTTCGGCGCCCAGAGCAGTCAGGGTTTCAATCAGAACAGCCGTCTGGATAGTCATGTGCAGGCAGCCGACAATGCGGGCACCAGCCAGTGGTGCCTTGCCTGCGTATTCTTCACGCAGTGCCATCAGGCCCGGCATTTCATGCTCGGCCATGGCGATTTCCTTGCGACCGAAGTCGGCCAGGTTTATATCGGCGACCTTGTAGTCGGCGCTTGCGTCTTGTACTGATGCATTCATTATTTGGGGAATCTCTGAAGAAGTTGTTATCGGGTCGACCAGCGGCTCAGCTCAGGCCGGCAGCCTGGCGCAGCGCGTCGGCACGGTCGGTCTTTTCCCAGGTGAAATCGGGAAGTTCACGACCAAAGTGACCGTAGGCGGCCGTCTGTTGGTAGATGGGACGAATCAGGTCCAGCATGGTGACGATGCCATAAGGGCGCAGGTCGAACACATCGTTGATGATGGCTTCAATCCTGCGATCATCGATCTTGCCAGTACCGAATGTGTCGATACTGATGGAGGTTGGCTCAGCAACACCGATGGCGTAAGAAACCTGGATCTCGCACTTGTCAGCCAGGCCAGCGGCCACGACGTTCTTGGCCACATAACGACCGGCATAGGCGGCGGAGCGATCCACCTTGGATGGATCCTTGCCCGAGAAGGCACCACCGCCATGACGCGCCATGCCACCGTAGGTATCGACAATGATCTTGCGGCCGGTCAGACCACAGTCACCGACAGGACCACCGATGACGAAGACACCGGTGGGGTTGATGTGGATCTTGTTCTTGGGGCAGTTGGCCAGCCACTCGGCAGGCAGTACCGGCTTCAGGATATGTTCCATGACCGCTTCGTGCAGATCAGGCTGTGAGATATCCGGGTCGTGCTGAGTGGACAGCACCAGCGCATCGATACCGGCAGGCTTGCCGTCCACATAACGCAATGTGACCTGACTCTTTGCATCCGGACGCAACCACGCCAGAGTGCCATCACGACGCACCTTCGACTGCTGCTGCACCAGACGATGGGCATAGGTGACAGGTGCCGGCATGAGCACATCGGTCTCATTGTTGGCGTAACCGAACATCAGGCCCTGATCACCAGCACCCTGATCTTCAGGCGTGGAGCGATCAACACCATCAGCGATATCCGGAGACTGCTTGCCGATACCATTGAGTACGGCGCAAGTCTCGCCATCGAAGCCAACCGCCGAGCGGTTATAACCGATGTCCGTGACGGTCTTGCGGACCAGGGCTTCCAGATCGACATACGCGCTGGTGGTGATTTCACCGGCGATGATGACCAGTCCGGTCTTCACCAGTGTTTCACAGGCAACTCGCGCACCCTTGTCCTGAGTGAGGATCGCATCCAGAACCGCATCGGAGATCTGATCGGCCATCTTGTCAGGATGTCCTTCGGACACCGATTCAGAAGTGAAGATATAGTCTTGCGCCATTACACCGGTCTCAATTGAGTTTCAGTTTGCATTGTACCCATAAACACATAAGGATGTGTTTATATGAGCTTCCTGATAACGGCAATCATTGTTCCAGAATCGAGGCCTGCGACAGACTTTTGCACAAAAGGGGAACAGGACGACGTTACATCCTGACTTCTATCGACGAGAGCAAAAGCCATCAGAAGCCCGCTGTCGGGGCTCCGGGCCCGCCCCCAGTGGACCGCAAGATCGGCTACTGCTGTCTCAGCTGTGAGGTCGCGCCTCTGTGCTGTCAGTATCGATTACAACCGTGTCAGATTGCCTTGATTGCGAGAGGGCCACCATGGTGCTGCCCCATAGCAGGACCACGGCACCCGCTATCTGCAGACTCGTCAGCGCCTGCCCCAGCACCAGCCAGTTGATGACCACAGCCGCTACCGGAAAGAACATTTCGGCAATGGCACAAGTGCGGGCCGGCAACTTCTTCATGCCCAGATAATAAAAGCCCATTCCGCCAAGACCTGAAATCAGCACCATGACAGCTATCAGGGTCAGCGCATTGAACGTGGGTTCATCGCCAATGAATTGCAGAGGCATCTGCAAACCGGTCACTTCCATGGGCGATGCCAGCAACCAGGCCACCGGCGTCAGCACCAGAAATCCGACCAGAAAACGTCCGGACATCAAGTCGGTGGTGCTGAACCCCCGATTACTCAGCTGTTTGCCGAAGACGGTCGCCGCCCCCCAACCCACCACCGCAATCAGCGTACAGCCGTAACCCAGCAGCAGATCACGTGATTCACGACCACCCCAGCTGGAGGGATTCAATGCCGGCATCAGATCGCCAGCTGCGATCATCAGGCTGCCCAGAAGACAGATTCCCAGCCAGAAAATGAAGCCCCTGTCGACTCGCTCCTTGAGCAGGACAGCCGCCAGTGTCACAGCGACCAGAGGCTGCAGCTTCTGAATCAGAATGACCACAGAGGGATTGATCAACGAAAACGCATTGGTAAAGGCCACGGTACTCACAGCAGAGCCCAGCCCTCCCACCACCAGAAAGGCCAGCAGCGAGCGTTTGTCGAATGTTCTGTTGCGCCACATCGGCTTCAGCCAATAGAGCATGACGAGCACCAGAAACAGGTGTTCGAACCAGACGATGGACCAGGGACTGACACCGCTGAACAGCAGGGGGTAACGAACAAGCGTATCCAGCGCCCACAGGATACAAGCGCTGAAGATCAGGAATATTCCCGTCATGAATCGAATCCGATCGGTGGGTGCATCTGCGCAGATGCCCGCGGTAGGTGAAATGTAGTCGCCAGACAGGCTGTACCTGACAGGACGTTCCTGACGGGCCGTTCCCGACAGGTCGTCCCGGACAGGTCGTCCCGGACAGGTCGTCGCGGACAGCTTGTCCCGGACTGAGTTGCCTGAACAGGGTCGCCCTGCAGCGTGAAAGCAGCTAGTGTACTGGATACAATCCGTTCGGCCGACTCTCAAGACTCTCATCGACACGCGCATGATGACACTGACAGACCACCCCATTACTCGTCGCTGGCCAGCTGCAGACCCGGAACGCTTGCAGTTGTATTCCTATCCGACACCGAACGGCGTCAAGGTTTCGATTGCCCTGGAGGAGATGGGCCTTCCTTATGAAGCCCATACGGTCAGCATCAAGGGCGATCAACATACGTCGGAATTCCTGTCCCTGAATCCGAATAACAAGATCCCCGCAATCATCGACCCACAGGGACCGGGTGGCCAGCTGATCACACTGTGGGAATCGGGCGCCATCCTGCTCTACCTGGCTGACAAGACCGGCACGCTCATCCCCGCCGATAGCCGGGGTCGCGCGCAAACCCTGCAATGGCTGATGTTCCAGATGGGCGGTCTGGGGCCGATGTTCGGCCAGTATGGTTACTTTGCGAAATTTGCCGGCAAGGACGTGTCCGACCCCAGACCTCGCCAACATTTCATCGATGAATCCCGACGTCTGCTGGGCGTACTTGAACAGCAGCTGGAAAACCAGCCTTTCATCACCGGTGAGCAATACACGATCGCCGACATCGCCATATTTCCCTGGCTACGCGCCGTACGTGATGTTTACGGTGCCGGTGAGGATTTTCGTATGGCAGAATTCGAGCACACCATGAGTTATCTCGAGCGCTGCCTGCAAAGACCGGCCGTGCAACGTGGCATGAAAGTGCCCGATATCGGTTGAGGCTCACACGCTCGTGCCCCCTTCACCCCACCGCCTGACGTTGCAATGCAGCGATGCTCGAATCCCGACCGTTGTACCCCGGCCGTGGCCGGGCCGCGCTGATCAGCCATTCTCTCCACGCTCTGGACGAGCCTGGCCAGCATGCGTCGCGCTCGCCCTACCGCTACTACTGATGATCTCCGGTTGCCAGCGCGACCGGGAGCCCACTCTGGTCAGTGAGAAACCAGACGCGGCAACCGTCTCGCAAATGCCCCAGGAGCAGCCTGGTACCAGTCGCTTCGGGCTGCGTGCTCGGGTGAGCTACGCCGATATCGAGGCCATCGCTGCCGATCAACTGCCTGCCTCCTATCCGGTGATTGGCGAACGGCGTGTGTGCAAGCGCATCATCGGCATCAAGGTCTGCGGCACAGCGCAGTGGGATCTGCTGATCGAACGTACCGCGCCGCTGAAGATGTCCGGCAAACAGCGCAAGATCACCGCCTCTGCCCCATTACGTTTCAGCGGCGTTGTCGGCATCCGCGGTAGCGCCGCTCAAGCACTGGGCCTTTCATCGCTTCAGGTCAGCGGCGCACTGATCAGCACCATCAGTTCCGGCTTGCAGATGCAGACTGACTGGTGCCCACAATTACAGGTCGATGCCAGTTATCACTGGATAGAGAAGCCCACGGCACTATGGCGCGGCAAGCTGGATTTTGACCTTGAAGATATCGTCAGCGAAGCTCTCGACAAGCAACTGGCCACGCTGGAACCGCGCCTCAATGACAGCATCGATTGCGCACGCTTTCGCAAGCAGTTGACCGAACACTGGCACAGTTACAGCTTTCCGCTGGACATACCGGCTGCCAATGCGAGTGCGAGTGCGAGTGCGAGTACAGATGCAGATGCAGATGCAGGTGCGGATGCGGATGCGGATGCGGCCATTGACGCACAAC
>CBDUIJ010000020.1:0-32119 GCA_965367215.1 uncultured Granulosicoccus sp. | reverse complement strand
CGAATTGCCTGCAGCTCAGCCCATCGACAGCAAATATCTGCCTGAACTCAAGGCCCTGTCCGATGAAATGACTGCACAGATGCGAAGTGTCCTGCCGGCAGCCGATCAGCAGGTTGCCTCGGCCAGTACGGTCGTCAGCAATTCCACGACCCCCACTACTCAGCCATAAAAAAACCCCGTGAACCGATCGGCTTCAAGGCCGACAGTTCACGGGGCTGCTCAATCTCGGGCCAGGATGGCCCGATCAGATAGAGATAGCTGACTTAAACCGAAAAAGACGAACCACAGCCACAGGTTGTGGTGGCATTCGGGTTGCGAATCACGAACTGCGAACCTTCCAGACCTTCGGTGTAGTCGATTTCGGCACCCGTCAGGTACTGAAAACTCATTGGGTCGATCAGCAGTTTCACGCCTTCCTTCTTCACTTCAGTGTCACCTTCATTGATGACTTCGTCGAAAGTGAAACCATACTGGAACCCACTGCAACCGCCTCCGGATACGAAAACCCGCAGCATGAGATCGGGATTTCCCTCTTCCACGATCAGCTCCTTGACTTTCAACGCCGCCGCCTCGGTAAATACCAGAGGGTCGGGCATCTCGAAGTCGTCAAAATTGACTTCAGCACTCATTGGAAATTCCTCTCATTCTCATTGCTAGGCAGTTTACTTGACCTAGCATTTTAGTCAACTATTGTTCATCGATCGAAACCGATCTCAGCCCAGCGGAATCGCTGCAATTGAGGCTTGAGGCGCTTGCCTTCCGGCAAGATCCATATTTCAACGTAATCGGGGTTGATGGTAGTGATGTTCTCTACCTTAACCAAGAGCGTCTGGAAAAAACGAAGGTCAAACTGCGCAACCTTGACGACATCGTCACTCAGCGCTGATGCCAGAAGCTCTTCTGCCGGCTGTTCTCCGCCCTGACTTTCAGGCGACACAGCCGGTGTCAGCACCCCACGATCACCATCGCTCAGTATCCAGCGTTGATCACGCCCGCCCCGACTGGAAAACAGGGTCATACCGATAGCGCCGGATGCCCGGTCACGGCCGCGAGCCTGTACCAGCGTGATCGCCAGCATATCCGGTTCCGAACGTGTACGGCTGATGGCGTCCACCCGGATACCACGCTCGTTCTCGACGCCCTCGATACGACGGTACAGGGCCAGTTCTGCCTCGTCATCGATCGATTGCTTCAGACTGGCATCCAGCTCTTCCTGCAAGGATGCCGCTCGGGCTTCCACGATTTCCAGGGTCAGATCCTGCTGCTGAATTTCGGATTCAAGCGTGTCGATCAGAGCTTGCAATCGCAGCTGTTCCTGCTCGGCACCGATCTGCACCTGTTGCAGCTGCTCCCGCGACAGCTCTTCCGCCTGCTCATTACCCAGCAACCAGGCTGCCGGTATGCTCAGGGCCAGAGCCACAAACACGAATGCCTTGCCGGGTATACGTGAAATCATCGCAAACCCCGGTCAAGTATCCCGTTCAGGGCATCAACGCCGGTTGCTGCAAACCACGGGTTTCCGGCAAGCCGAGCATGAGGTTCATGTTCTGTACGGCCTGACCGGCGGCACCTTTCACCAGATTGTCTTCGACAGCCAGCACCACCGCCGTATCCCTGCCCTGAGGTTGGTGAACCGCCAGACGACACATATTGGTTCCTCGTACGGAACGGGTTTCCGGGTGCGCACCCGCTGGCATGACATCGACAAAGGGCTCATCCTTGAAGCGTTCTTCGAACAGTGCCTGCAGGTCGACCTTTTGCGTGAGGCGCGCGTACAGCGTGGCATGGATCCCTCTGATGATCGGTAGCAAGTGCGGAGTGAATGTCAGACTCACCGCCTTGCTGCTCATGGTAGCCAGGCCCTGTTCGATCTCCGGCAAGTGCCGGTGCCCGGCGACACCATAGGCGCGAAAACTATCGGCAGCCTCGGCCAGCAGGTTGGACACGGATGCCCCTCGGCCAGCCCCGGTTATGCCCGACTTGGCGTCGGCTATCAGATTTTCGGTATCCACGATGCCTGCCTCGAGCAGCGGCAGAAATCCCAGCTGCACGGTGGTCGGATAACATCCCGGATTGGCAACCAGCATGGCTTCACGAATGGCTTCGCGGTTCATTTCGGGGAGGCCGTAAGCGGCTCGTTCCACCCACTCGGGACTGGCGTGCTGCATGCCGTACCACTGCTCCCAGACGGCGATGTCTTTCAGGCGAAAATCGGCTGAGAGATCGACAACACGGGTGCCCTTCTCCAACAGAGCCGGTGCCTGATTCATGGCAGTGCCGTTGGGCGTGGCGAAAAACACCAGATCGCAAGCGGCGTCGACGACATCGTCAGGATCTGAAAACAGCAGGTCGACATGACCACGCAAGCTCGGGAACAGCGCGTCTACCCGGGTACCGGCCTGCGCGCGCGAACTGATGAAAACGATCTCGATGTCGTCGCGAACGGACAGCAACCTCAGTAGTTCTACCCCGGTATAGCCTGAACCACCAATGATCCCGATTCGCATGTGCGTAACTGTTCCCTGCCTTCAATGTTGACCAAGCGCAAACTGCGCCGCATAGCGGTCAATTATTGCACAGTCGCGCGGGCCCGGAATCACTCGTAGGTGATCCGGGCCCGCACAGCACTAGCGAGCAGGAGTCGGGTTGGCCAGATCATCCCAGGGCGCGGCATAGACCTTGTTACCGCGGATGTAGAAGACCGAATCATTGACCATGACGGCGCGATCATCAGCGTAGCTGTGGTAATACTCACCGCTCTGTTCGGATGACTCGACCACCATGGCTCCCCGCGAAGTGATTCCCGCATCGGCCCCGGTTCGAATCTCGAAGCCGTGCAAGCCCGAATAGTTCCAGCCATGGTAGGTAGACGCCTCAAAGCCCGTGGGCGAACTACTGGGAGACGCCTGGCCGTTGACATCGATACCGAAACTGACACGAGTCGGATGATTGTCATTGGCAGCCTGTACCGCAATGGCCCGATGATCGCCGAGCGCGCGTGATTCGGTCCCCCTCTGTCCGACCAGCACCGATTGCACTTCTGTCGGAGCCGCCGGGTTGCTGACATTGAACAGTGACAACTTCACGCCCTGAACCAGAGCACCGCGTCCGTCACCGGGTTCGCCGGGCGTTGCCACGGCATCCTTGCCGATGCCCAACAGATAATCCTCACTGATCGGATGCAGGTAATCGCTGTAACCGTCTATCTGCAGTTCTCCGGCGATTGCCGGTTTCAGCGGGTTCTCCAGATCGATGATGTACAGCGGGTCGGTTTGTCGAAAAGTAACCAGATAAGCCCGATCACCCAGGAATCGCGAGGCGTAGAGTTGCTCACCCGGTTTGCCGATGAAGCCGGGCTCTTCCTCATTGGGCAGGCTCGCCACGTTGTTCAGGGTCGAGTTGCCATCTGACTGCAACACACTCAGCAGAATGGGGCTTTCATCGAGTCCCTGCTGATCATTGAATGTCGCCACGCGCAGATAACCGTCCTTTTCACTCATGCGAAACGGCTTGCGCAGCGGATTCCAGCCCAGGTGTCCCTGGACAGTACCCGACCCGGCGTAGCTCAGCTGGCCCGATTCGATATCGAACTGATGTACGTCCGTGTCCACTCGTGGATCATGCCATTCGACATCCTCGGGGAAATCGCCATCGCTGACACTGACCGAAACACCATCCTCTGCCACCGGACCTGCTGAATAATCATATTGCGTGGTTGCCAGAAAAACGGCTTGCGGCGAGGCATACAGCGTTTCGGTAGCGCCCAGATAGCACTCGTTATCCGTGAACTGCCAGGTTTCCAGATCGAACACCGATAGCGTGATGATATCGGGCGAATAATAGTCGTCGCTGCTTGCCGAATCCGAGACGAAACAACTTGCCGGATCGATCAAGGGTGTGCGGCTCGCCGCGCCATTGAGGCTGTATTGCGGCAAGAGCTCTTCTGCTGAGGCAGAATTGACGGCTTGCCGCCATTGATCGGAACCTACCTGATACGGGTCGACATCTGGTATCTGAGGATAGAATCGCGATGCCAGAAACAGGTATTTGCCGATTCTGCGACTGGAGATGATCTGCCCATCCAGATTGAGCGTGCCGGACACCGACGCATTCGCAGCATCGGTGACATCCACCTTCGTGACGAGACTGTCGCGACCACCGAACATCGCAGGTTCCGACCAGTAGGCCCAGAAATTGTTGCCAGAGGCACTCAGAATGGCCTGTGACTGGCCGTCCTTTTCATAGAGATAAAAGCCTTCTGCATAGCGACCATCGAAGGACAGAGGCACATCGCTCAGACTGCTGGCATCCGGTGCATCGGCATCCAGTTGCAGTATGCGCAGTGTCGGGACAGGAGGTTCGTACGAGCCGCCCGGCTCTTCATCAGGCTCGCCGTCCCCGCCCTCTGCAACCGCGTCGACCGGGCCGTAGTAATAACCCTCACTCCTGTCCAGCACATAGAGTCGGTCACCATTCGCATTGACCTTGACCCAATCCTGTTCGTCCACCCCCTGCTCCTGCACATTGGTCGAGGTGACATCGTTGCCGCCGGATGAGTCATCACCACCGCTTTCTGCCCCTGTGTCGCCGCCAGTATCCGTAGAGCCGGATTCGCCGCTCACCGGGGGCGAGTCCTGTTCACCCGATGCGGCGTCCGTATCCTCGGGGGAACCATAATAGTACCTGTTCTGTGCGATCAGACCTTCTCGCACCGCGCTCAGAAAGGCCTCTCCATTGCCCAACGTCCGAAGTTTGCGATCAACATCCGGACTGACGCCACCGGGTGTGTCCCCATCAGAACTGCAGGCTGCCAGCAATACGGCGCTGACAAGGCCGGCAACCACCGAGATTCGTAGATTCATGCGCTTTCCCCCTGACACCCAAGATTGGGATTAATATCCCAATAATACCCCTGTAGCGGTCAAAGGCAAGCTCGGATCAAGGCAAACAGGTGCCACGTCAGGTTTCGGTTCAAGCGATGGTCAGGTCTGGCAGCAGAAATCCGGCAGCCTTGATGGCGTCCTGCAGCTGCGTTTCGTCGTACGGTTTGGACAGAAAACGAACAACGCCCAGGCTTTCTGCCAGATGCCGGTTGGTTTCGTCATCCCGACTGCTGATGACAATGACAGGTGGGCAGGCATCCGCGTAACGCCTGCGAATCTGCCGCAAGAAGCCCAGTCCATCGAGACGTGGCATGTCCAGATCGAGGAGAATCAGCTCTGGCAGGGCGGACGCCATGCTCTCCAGCGCTTCGACCCCATCACGGCTTTGCCGAACGGCAATGCCGGCTTGCTGCAGCATGTTGTCCGTTGCGACCCGCATGGTCAGGGAATCATCGATGACCAGAGCTACCGGCCGTCTCGAGCTGCGGGCACGCCTGGCCGGACTGCGAGTTTCCAGCCGTGGCTGTTCGACTGTGCGGTTCAGGTCCAGTATCAGCACCTGCCGGCCATCAGACAGGACGCTGCCGCCCGAGTAACACTCAAGGCTGGCCATCTGCGGGCCCAGAGCCTGAGTGACCAATTCACGATAGCCGATGACCCGATCCACTTCCAGCGCCAGACTCTGACCATTGACACTGACCAGAACCGCTGCCCGCTCGGCCCCTTCATGGCCAGACTCGGCATTATCCGCCGGCGCATGCGGCGCTATCAGCCATGACAACTTGACCGGACGATAGCGCTCCGGCGTATCCACACGGGTACCCGGCGTGTTCACGGATTCCACCTGATTGACCGGCATGGCAAACAGCACGCCGTCCTCTTCCACCAGTACGACCTGATTGACAACGATTCGCTGCGGAATACGCAAGCTGACGCGTGTCCCCTCACCGGCTGTCGTGGCGAACTGTACCTGACCACCCAACTGCCGCAGGCTTGCCTCGACCGCGGCCAGTCCCAGACCATGCCCGCCCACCGGGGTGGGCGATGCAATCCGCGTGAAACCGGAACGGAACAAGGTGGCCTGCAGTTGCTCATGAGTTTCGATTGCTGCCTCACCACTTTGCTGCAGGATTCTGTTCAGCTCATCCTTGTCGACACCACGTCCATCGTCACGGACATCGATGACCAGATCCGTACCATCGACACTGGCAAACAGGCCGACTGTACCGATTGCCGGCTTGCCGGCCTTGAGGCGTTCGCTCTCCCGTTCGATCCCGTGCACGATGCAGTTGCGGACCAGATGTTCCAGCGGTGCCTGCAATTGCCTGAACAGTGCCCTGTCGAGCGTCAACTCTCCGCCTTCTATCTGGACGCGTGCGCGACAACCCAGCGTATCAGCCGCATCCTGGACCGCTTGAGCGAGCCGCTCTTCAATCGCGTCGATGCGAACCAGTCGGGTGCGAATCAGGCTCTGCTGAAGACTGGCAGCGGCCCGCGAGGAGTGCTGCTGCTCTCGCTCGGCTCGGTGTAATGCAAGTCGCATACTCTCATGAGCTGCGTCCAGATCGGCCAGTATCTCGTCCATGGCCGGCGTATGGCGAAGCTGCTCAGGTGTCGGCAAGGCGCGCCAGCGGGCCGCGGTGGTTTCGATATCCTGACAGACTTCGCGCAGGCTGCCCAGCTCATGATTCAGGCGCGCCTGATTGACCGTCACATCCGTGGCCAGATCCAGCAAACCCTCAAACGCCTCATCGCTGACCAGCAAGGCTTCGGATGACTGCGCCGAGGCCAGCGAGGGCTCGACAGTTGCGCCGGTATCTACCACGCTTGCCTCTGCAGAGGCCTGAAAGACAAGGTTGCTCAAGGTGGCGAAGCCGGATTTCAGCGCCGCCTGTGCCTCGGAACCTTGTGTACTGGCTTGTAATTGTCGCTCCAGCGAGTGCGCATGCTCGGCGATACTCGTACGCCCGGCCATTCGGGCACTGCCCTTGAGCGTATGCAGTACTGCCAGAGCGCGTTCAATGCTGTTGCCGTCCGGGGACGGGCTGTTCACTATCTGGCGCAGGCGATCCAGCAGTTCACTGGACTCCTCGGCAAAGACATCATTGAGCGAACGCACGCTGGAGGACATGAGCGGACCACGCGATTGCGTGTCACTGCCAGGGATGACCTTTGCCATGAACCCCGGCAGGCGTGCTTCGATTTCCACGATTTCTGCCGTGACCGGCTCGCCGGTAGCCAGGCTGTGCAAGCGCGCCCGCAAGGCTCTGAGCAGCTCGCGAATGTAACGTGTTTCGGTGGCATCGAAGGAGGTGCCATCGCGCTGCCGGGTCAATGCCACTCTCTGCAAGGGCTGCAGGATGGCGGTAATTCCGGTTGCCCCCACGGTCTGTGCACTGCCAGCCATCGTGTGCAATGCACGCAGCATCTGCTCGGTCGGCAGACGCAGCGACAGATCGGAACTGGGCTGCAGTGCCGAGCTCACCGCAGACTCCAGATCGTCCAGATGACCCAGACACTCGAAATGAAAAACGTGTTCGAGCGTGTTGTCCAGCGCAGAATGAATGGAGTCATCGAGCGTATCGGACAACAGGTCGTCATCCACGTTGAGTGTCAGCCCACCGGTATCGTGTAGATCAAACGGCTCTGCGACATTGTCCAGCCGGGTCAGCAATTCCTCGAACCCGCGAATGCTCTCGCCCTGACTGAGCCATTGATCGATCAATTGGGGAATGACGCCGTGCACTTCATCCAACGTGGCCAGCTGCTCCGACTCCAGCACCTGCTGCATCACGGGACCGCGTTCGAACCAGTCGCTGGCTGAAGTGGCCAGTTGCACAATGGCAGGCGAAGCTCCCTGCCTTGACTGGTTCAGGAACAACCCGAGTGCCTGACCGATTGCCGACAGGGAGCTTCCCGAAGGCTGCGTTCTGTATTGCAACAAGGCTTCGCCCAGAGCGTCCCAATAAGGCAGCAAGCGGAACACGCTGCGCTCGGCATCCTTGTCATGAGTCACCGCACGCGACAAGTGCGGACTTTCACCCAGCAGATTGCAGGCATTGAGCAGTGCCTCCTCGGCATCGACCAGCAGTACGCCGGCAGATGCCTGTGGCTGCAGGACGCAACCGAGGTAGTAGTCCATGGAAACCAGCAAGGTGGCTATTTCTTCATGCACAGCCCGCATCGAGCGGTTTTCATGCAGCGAAGCCTGCCGTCCCTCCTGCACCTGCAGGTGAGTCAGCACATCGACCAGTCCACGCAGCAAGGGTGTAATTTCCGGCAAGGGCAGGATCTGCAACGCCAGATCCGTCTGTTCCAGTTGCCTGGAAACTGCCTGACATTCGTCCGCCGTCAACGACTGCGCTCTGAGCATGACAGTCAGAGAATCGGCAACTTCGTGCAGATTGCCTCGGGCCTCACGCAGACAGGCATCAACGGCCATGTCGACATAGACCTTCTCGCTCTGATCATTGACCTGAATGCCTGACGATGTACTTCGCCTGATGCTGTCTCTGGCGTTCTGATCAAGCAAGGTATCGAGCGTCAGCAATGACTCTGCAAGACGCAGGCGACGCTGCATCGGAGACTCGGCAGCACTGCTGTCATTGGCTGACTCACGCACGGCGCGGTGTTCGGACGGGTTCCTTTCCGAGGCGTCTGCCGGGTGAGCTGTATCGCTGGCAGCACTCTCATCCAGAGAGTTCAGATCCGCGTTGATCGACTGCAGACAGGACAGGGCCTGTGTGGCCCCCATGAGTGTCAGTACCGGTTCGAGTTGTCGCAATCTGACGCGCAGACGGATGAGCCTGGGCTGATGCTGCTTGCTCTCGTCCGGCTCGCTTTCCAACCACTGGCGCAATTCATGGGTTTCTGCCGCCAGACTGTTTCTGATGGCGCGTGACAGGTGATAACCGACACCGATGGTTGGCGTGAGATGGCTCTGGTTGGCACGTGCTGCCTGTCTGATGCGATCCAGCCGAAAACGTCGGCGCAGGGCAACTGCGACAGGTTCCTCGGACTCGGTCTGAGCCACGTAGTACAGAAAGTTGCGCAGCAGATCACCGGGCAGAAGATCCTCCGGTCCCACGACGGTTACGCTGCGATGCAGGCTGCGCTCCAGCTGGGCATACAGACTGCGCAATGCTGGACCGTCCGTGAGCTGTTCATCGGCTGCGGCGCGCGCTACCAGTGAGGCGGACTGGAAGAGCGGCAGCAGAATGTCCAGATAGAGCCGGGACTCGCAGAAATCTGCCAGAGCATCGATTTCGTCAGCAACCAGCCTCAGCTTGTGCCCGCGCAGATCGTCGTCATCCGCGTTCTTCCACCAGTCCAGCAGGCGCTGGGCCAGGCCTGCGTGCGCCGCACTGGCACGATCCATCCATGCCTGCCGTTGTGAAGCCCAGTCACCGCCTGACGAGTCATCATCGTCAGCCCCACCGGCAGTGAGCGATCGGGGCTCCGGCAACTCGATACCCGCCGCCAGTACCAGTGTGTCCGACAGCAAGGCCTCGTTGCGACAGGCCCGACTGTCATTGACCAGCGGCAGTAATGGCAGGGCGCTATCAATCGTGACATCCCCCTGTAACAGGGTGACATGTTCGCTCAGCTGATCGCTGGCCAGCAGCAGCACCCTGGCCAGTTCGTCCTGATCGCTCAGCTGACCCTGTTCATCAGCAGCCAGCAACGCCAGCAATTCCTCGGCAACATAGACGGCGGCACTCTTGTCGAGCAGTACCAGTGTGTTTCGAAACCGCTTCAGGTCATCGCACAGCAGTTGCCTGGCCGATGCCTCGTGATTCTCCAGAAAAACCTGTACGTGCAGGGCGAAGTCATCGCTTTGTACCTGCAGATGCGCCAGCGCCTCTTGTGAGAAATCGGGCGCAGACATGGAATCCTCAGAGACGCTATCGTCATCGGATTCATCCATGAATAGCCGCCCGTTCAGCAGCCCGCCGGGCCTGGCTGGCCCTGACAGCCGAGGATTCGCCCTCCTTGCCGTCAGTTGTACCCTGCTCGGCAGCCGGTCGTGTCGGCAGCTGGAAATCAGCCAGACTCTGTCGCAGCTCGCTGGCCAGCTCTTCCAGCTCACTCAGGGAATCGGCATTGGTGGCCACAGCGTCGTCTGTCTGGCGCGTGATGCGATTGATCACATCCATGTTCTCGGACAGGGTACGCACCAGCGCGGTCTGCGCGGTGGTGCGTTCTGCCAGAGTGCTGGCCCGTTGCCGGAGAGTCTCTGCATCCTGGCGAATGGCATGCAGTGAGCTTGTTGCCTTTTCCGTCTGGGAAACACCGGCGGCCAGTTCTACACTGGTAAATTCCATGGACTGAACCGTATCAGAAGCATCCTGGGCAATGGTACTGGTCAGTGTATCTATGTCCCGGGTGGCCTGACCCAGTACTTCGGCCAATTGAGCCACCTCATCCGACAAGCGCCCCAGATCAGCTGCCGCATCGCCGGGCGAGCTTGCACGTGATCCTGCCGAGGCTCGAATGGTCGTGTTCAGTGCCAGCAGGTCGGTGCGTCTGGCCACTTCCCGAATGACCCCGACACGCTCATTGATTGCCGCCACGTTTTCCACCAGTCGGTGCATGAGGCGAGTCGTGACATCCGCCTCGTTGCGAATGGAGAACAGCCGATTGAGACTGATCGCCAACGCCTCTCCCCCCTGCTCGGCCTGGGCGACCGTCGCCTGGGCGGTAGTCGAGGTATCGGCAGCATCGCTGGAAATCTCCGCCATGGCTCCGCCCAGTATGGACAGGTGGTTGGAGGAGCGAAGGGTTTCGGCAGATTGCTCAGCGCAGGCCATGGACACGGACTCGGCTGATTCTCTGGAACGCATGACCGCGTTCTGGATCTGCTCCGAGGTATGCCCCATGGTGCCGACGAGCCAGCGCAATTCACTGATCGAATAGTTGAAGGCCTCGGCCAGCGACCCCGTCATGCTGTTGCTGACCGTTGCCCGCACGCGCAGATCGCCACTGGCCAGCGGCGCTATTTCGTCCATCAACCGCAGCACCGCAGCCTGTTCATGGGTATCGGAGACCAGACCCTGGCTCGCCTCCTGACGTGCCGCACGACGCATCGACACCAGTAGCCAGCAGAACAGCAGCAGACTGAGCATGGCAAGACCCAGACTCCAGTAAGCCGCATTGCGCATTGCCGGCACCGGCATGCGCAGGCGCGTCATGAGGCGATCGGTTGCGACCAGCTCACTGCCTTCCACCGAGCCATCCTGTACAGCCTCCCAGGCCACTTGCAGGTCGGCCATGCGCTCACTGGCCAGAGCGGATGTTCGAGCCAGTCCCATCAGGGATACCAGCAAGGCCAGCATTGACAGTATCAGCAGAATGAAAGGCACGGACAGCTTCCTTTCACGCGATGTGTAGGCAACAGCAGACATCAATAATCGGTTTCCGCAATATTGAGAAAAACAGGAGACTGCAGCAGAGCGGCAATATCCAGCAGTCGATGAACACGATCCTGCTGTACCACCGCTCGCGTTGTCAGCGCCAGGTTTCCGTCACTGAAAAATGCCATTTCCTCCTTGTCAAACGGCACCTCACTCAGAGGCGTGGAACTCAGACCGAACACCGCATCGACTTGCAGACCACTCATGCCAACGGAGTCTGTCAGTTCCAGCGTATGTCCCGTGGATGAACGACGACCCGCAAAGGCCCCCAGGTCGGTCACCGGCAGCAGCTTGCCATGCGCAACGGCAAGTCCACAGAACCAGCCCTGAGTACCGGACACCGGTTGCACGCGCAGCTGATCATGAACGGACTTGATCAGTTCGGCAGGTGCTGCCAGCGGCAAACCACCGGCTTCGAACAACAGGTGTCGTATGGCCACGAGGCGTCAGGCGTCACTGGTTTCAGCGGGCTCATCAGCCGTGCTGGCAGTCGACACCGGCACCTCATCAGCCAGCATGGGAGCCGAGATATACCGCCGTACCGCAGCCATCAGGCTCTCGGCGGTGAATGGCTTGGACAGATGAGCATCACTGCCGACAACCCGACCCCGTGCCTTGTCGAACAGGCCGTCCTTGCTGGAGAGCATGACGACTGGAATCTGTCGGTAATCGGCATTGTTCTTGATCAGCGCGCAAGTCTGGTAACCGTCCAGACGCGGCATCATGATGTCGGCCAGAACCAGCGCCGGTCGATGCTCGACCACCAGCGCCAGGGCCTCGAAACCATCCGCCGCCGTGATCACCCTGTAACCTTCGGACTCGAGGTAGCCACGTGCCGACTGACGAACCGTCTTGCTGTCATCAACCAGCAGAACCGTACGCCCCGTCATGTCGTCTGCCGCTTCAGCGACCCTGTGCCCATTGTCCGAATGTTTCATGCTGAGGCCCTTGTCGGCGCTGCCATGTACGCTATCAAGGGTATCCGATTAGAGACCTCAGCGTCACGCGATACGGACGATAAACCCGCACGGCCATTAGTCCATGCGATACTTGGAACATCGATTAGCCTGTATCAGAAGCACTCTTATGAGCATTACTCTTGGTGTCGTGATGGACCCGATCGAATCGATCACTCCTTACAAGGACACGACGCTGGCCATGATGCTGGCCGCCCAGGCCCGTGGCTGGAACGTTCACAGTATCGACCAGAAGGACATGTACCTGGATCAGGGTCGAGCCTTCGCCCGTCGGCGCAAGGTGCAGGTGTATGACGACAACCAGCACTGGTTCGAAGCCGAGGAGCCCATGGATGCGCCGCTCTCGGAGCACGATATCATCCTGATGCGCAAGGATCCTCCCTTCGACATGGACTTCATCTACACCACCTATATTCTGGAGCGAGCGGCCACCGAGGGTGTCTATGTCAGCAACCGTCCCGGTTCACTGCGTGACGTCAACGAAAAGCTGTATACCTCCTGGTTCAGCGAATTCTGCCCGCCCACACTGGTCACCACCAGTTCCGAGCGGCTCAAGGGATTCATCAGACACCATGGGGATGCCATCATCAAGCCGCTCGACGGCATGGGCGGCGCCGGTATCTTCAGGCTGACCCCCGATGATCCGAACATCAACATCATTCTCGAGCACTCCACCCTGAACGATACCCGTCAGATCATGGCACAGCGTTACGTGCCAGAAATCAAGGACGGCGACAAGCGTGTCCTGGTGGTCAACGGTGTGGCCGTGCCCTACGCTCTGGCACGTATCCCTGCCCAGGGAGAAACTCGTGGCAATCTGGCAGCCGGTGGTCGTGGCGTCCCGGTTCCCATCGGTGACAAGGAGCGACGCATCGTTGACGCGGTAGCGCCCTACCTGCTGGAACGCGGCCTGTTGTTCGTCGGACTGGACGTCATCGGCAGTTATCTGACCGAAATAAACGTAACCAGCCCCACCTGTGTGCGAGAACTGGACGCATTCATGCATGCACAAGACGCTGGAGAGACACAGACCAACGAATATGTGCCCGGAATTGCTGACAACTATCTGGACGCCGTGGAGGCGGCAATGAATCATTCATGAGCGAACATGCCGTTCCCGTTACCAGGCATCATCCTGATGTCCTGACCATTGCACTGTTCATTGCGGCAGCAGTGCATGCCATCGTGTTGCTGGGTGTCAGTTTCAATCCGTTTCTGGATGAAATGCGCACCCCGCCTTCGCTGGAAGTCATCCTGGTAGAACAAGCCAACAGCGACAAGCCCGATGAGGCATCGTATCTGTCGACATTCTCGCAAGATGGCGGAGGAGACTCCGAGGAAAACGCTCGCCCCTCCTCCCCCTTTGCCAGCTCGATGGATGTCGATTCGGACGGCCTCGCCTCTACCCCTATCCTGAAAAGCGCGCCCAAACCCAGCGAAGAAAGCGCCGAGGAAGTGGTGACTGCGGTATTTTCCGAAGACACGGTCAAGACCGAAGAGACCAGCGAAAACAACGAGAAGTCCGACGCGGCCGAGGATTCCGTCGTGGTGGAACAGAATATGGACATTGCCCGCCTGGCCGCCGAAATCGAGCGCCAGCAACAGGAATTCGCCAAGCGTCCGAAGAAGAAACACATCAATGCGCGGACCACGGAAACCGCAGCTGCCAGTTACATGCATACCTGGGTGAAACAGGTGGAGCGCGTCGGCAACCTGAATTACCCGGACGCCGCCCGTCGCAACAAGATGACCGGCTCCCTGATACTCATTGTGGGTATCTACAAGAATGGCGATATAGAAAGTGTTACCGTTGACGAATCTTCCGGCCACAAGGTGCTGGACGATGCTGCCGTTCGAATCGTGGAGATGGCAGCACCGTTCGAAGCCATGACAGGCTCACTGGCTGAAGAAACCGATATCCTGTATATCGTAAGGACCTGGGAATTCGAGAGCAGTTCGGTTCGAAGCTACTGACAACACACAACGGGGCACTTGGCCAGCTGATGAATCTGACGCATCATTTCCTGTTGTCCATGCCTCAGATGCACGATACGGATTTTCGCGATTCGGTCGTCTACATTCTGGATCACGGCGAACACGGTGCATTCGGCGTCATCATCAACCAGATTCTGGGTATGAGCCTGGACGATGTGTTTTCGCAAATGGTCATTCGCTGCGACGACAACGACATCAAGGAACAGGATGTCATGCGCGGCGGCCCGGTTGACGAAGGTCACGGCCTGGTACTGCACCCACCCGGCCCGAGCTTCGAACTGACACGCAACTTCGACTCCGGAGTGTCCCTGTCCAGTTCCCGCGACATTCTCGAATCGCTCGCCAGAGGTGGAGAGCCACACACCTACCTTGCCCTGCTGGGACATTCCGGCTGGGCTCCCGGGCAACTGGAAATGGAAATCGCCTCCAACGCCTGGCTCACTGCACCTGCCGATCCGGATATCATCTTCCACACACCTCTGGCCGACAGGCGGCAGGCCGTGGGCCAGCTGCTGGGCATCGATGTCGCCCAGATCGTCGGACAATCAGGGCATGCCTGAGGAATTTTCTGCCAGCGGGCAAACCCCTCCTGCCAGTACGACTACGACTGTCGGCACCTGCCTGTGTTTCGATTACGGCAGCAAGCGCATCGGCACGGCAATCGGCGAGGCACAGTTGCAAAGCAGTCGCCCGCTGGAAGTGGTCACCAATACCAATGGCACTCCTGACTGGAGCGCCATCGATTCGCTGGTAGAGCAATGGCGACCGACCGATCTGATTGTCGGCTGGCCGCTGACCGAAGACGGCGAAGAACAGGCCATCACCCACCACGTGCGTGGTTTCATCAAGCGCCTGAAGAAGCGCTTCGGATTGCCGGTACACCTGTGTGATGAGCGTTTCAGCTCGATGGCCGCGCAGGAAGTCATTCGCCAGCAACGACGCAGCGGTCAACGACGTCGCAAGACTCGCCATGGAGATGTCGACAAGGTCGCTGCCGCCCTTATACTTGAGTCCTGGTTCAGCTTGAGAGAATAAGTCAGTGACAGAATTGCCCAGTACCCTGTATGACACTCCCACCGTCACCGGCTGGCTGGATGACATGGTTGAACCATTGATCACCCTGATCGGCAATGACCCTTCCACCGCCCTGATCGGTATCCGCCGAGGTGGCGTGGACGTCGGTCGCTATCTGCTGGAGAAACTGACGCTGGCAGGCGCCCCGGTGCATGATGAACTGGGCGAATTGAACATTGCCTTCTATCGGGACGACTTCAGCTCGGTAGGACTCCACCCGGTGGTCGGCCCCTCTCAGGTTCCGTTCGATGTCGACAACCGACATATCGTGCTGATCGACGATGTCCTGGGTACCGGACGAACCGTCCGGGCCGCGATGAACGAGATATTCGACTATGGACGACCGGCGAGAATATCGCTCGCCGTCCTGGTACAACGCGATGGCCACGAGCTGCCCATTCGCGCCGACGTGACAGGGCAGGTCATGCAGGTCCAGCCCAACCAGTACATCGATCTGGATGCCAGCAAGATGCAACTCAACGTGGGTCAAAAAGCATGAGTCTGCCGGATCCGCAATTCAATGCGCAGGGAAAACTGCACCATTTCATCGATCTTGACGGGCTGGACCGCAGCCTGCTCACGCAGATTCTGGATACGGCCGAGGGGTTTGCAGGCGTCGGCGACCGAACCGTCAAGAAAGTCCCCCTGCTGCGTGGCAAGACGGTAGCCAATCTGTTCTTCGAAAACAGCACACGGACGCGAACCGCCTTCGAACTGGCCGCCAAGCGTCTCAGCGCCGACATCCTGAATGTCGACCTGGTGACCTCTTCCACCAAGAAGGGAGAGTCCCTGCTCGATACCCTGCATGTTCTCGAAGCCCTGCAGTGCGACATGTTCATCGTGCGCCACGGCGACTCGGGCGCGGCTCACTTCATCGCCAGACATGTCTCCCCCGGCATCAACATCATCAACGGTGGAGATGGCCAGCACTCACACCCCACTCAAGGCATGCTCGACATGTTCACGATACGTCGACACAAGGGTGATTTTGCCAATCTGTGCGTGGTGATCATCGGCGATATACGCCATTCACGCGTGGCACGCTCGGACATATCGGCGCTGGTCAAACTGGGTACCGGCGAGATTCGGGTAGTGGGTCCGAGAACACTGATACCGGCTGATGTGGAGTCCCTCGGTGTGACGGTCTTTCCGTCACTGGACAAGGCCCTGGTGGGCGCCGATGTCGTCATGGGGCTGCGCCTGCAGAAGGAGCGCATGCTGAGTGCGACAGTCCCCAGCAGCAGCGAGTTCTATCGCACTTACGGTCTCTCACCGGAGCGACTGGCGCTGGCAAAACCCGATGCACTGGTCATGCACCCCGGGCCTACCAACCGAGGCGTGGAGATTGCCGGCAGTGTGGCCGATGGTGCGCAGTCCGTCATTCTCGAACAAGTGACCTATGGCATTGCCGTTCGCATGGCGGTGATGTCCATCGTGATGGGCAACGCCGAGAGTCTGCGGCATTCGGAGGCTGTGACATGAATACCGCCACTCGATCCATCATGATTCGCAACGTGCGCCTGCCCGGCGACTCGACGCCACACCTGATCGTCATCCGCAACGGGGTGGTGGAGAGTATCAGCCAGACCTCCAACGGGCAGGCAGAGAATTCGGCCGACAGTGTCGAGATCAATGCTACCGGCCTGACGGCACTACCCGGCATGGTCGACCTGTATACGCGGCTGCGCGAGCCAGGCCTGACACGCAAGGGCACGATAGCCAGAGAGACCCGCGCTGCGCTGGCAGCCGGCTTCACCTGTGTTCTGTGTGCACCTGACACCCATCCCAGCATCGACAGTGTGGCAACCGTCGAGCTGGTACGACACCGGGCAGAAGTCGCCAACGGTGCCAGGGTCATTCCCATGGCCGCTCTGACCGCGGGCCTGCAAGGCGAACAGCTGAGTGAACTGGCCACCTTGCAAGCTGCCGGGTGCCCGGTTGCCGGCCAGGCGGATCACCCACTGGAGAGCACGACCGTGCTGTACAGCGCGATGGAATATGCCGCCTCTTTCAACCTGCCTCTGTTCATGACGCCACGGGATGCACAACTGGGTGCCAGCGGATGCGCACATGCCGGCGCCATGGCGACGCGTCTCGGTCTGCCGGGAATTCCGGTGGCCGCGGAGACCGTGGCCCTGGCCCGACTGCTGGAACTGTGCAGTGAAACCGGTTGCCGCCTGCACATCTCCAGAATCAGCTCTGCCCGCGCCGTACAGATGGTGGCAGCGGCCAAACAACAGGCATTGCCCGTTAGCTGCGATGTGGGATTGCACCACCTGTTCTTCACTGACGAACATCTGTCAGGCTATGATTCCGTTTTCCACAGCGCGGTGCCGTTTCGCAGCCACGATGATCGGGAAGCTCTTCGCCAGGGCCTGATCGACGGTGTCATCGATGCCATTTGCAGTGATCATGCTCCCCATGACAAGGATGCAAGTCTGGCACCCTTCCCTGCCACGGACCCGGGACTGGCGGCGTATCAATGGGCCGTCCCATTGATTCTGCAATTGCCGGAAATACTGGATCTGCCCTTGCAACAGGTCATCGGCAAACTCAGTGATGCGCCACGCAGGATCATCGATGGCAGCACAGAGACGGGCCTTCGAGTCGGTGCAGCGGCAGACTTCTTCCTGCTGTCGGAAGATTACCTTCTGGAACAGAAGATCGAGGAATCAACGCTGTCAGGCCGCAATCACCCGCTGAACATACATGGCGCTGCAGATCTGGGACTGCGACCCTTGCGTGGCAGGATCAGCCATGTCTTCAGCAATGGGCAGATGCATATCCCGGGCGAGGACCAGCCTTCTACCGATGCCGCTGTCAGCTCAGCTGTCAGCCCCCAGTAAATTCGCAATTCGAGACTGCAACTCCGGCACCAACTCCTGTTCAAACCAGGGGTTGGTCTTCAGCCAGCGATTGTTGCGAGGACTCGGGTGCGGCATGGGTACGACCAATGGCCAACTGTCTCGCCACTGCCTGACAGCCTCGGTGACCGACACCGTCTTGCCGGGCAAGTGATAGTGCATGGCGTATTGCCCGATCACCAGCGTCATCTGCAGATTTTCCAGATGAGCCAGCAGGCTTGCACGCCATTTCGGCGCGCATTCCGGCCTCGGCGGCAAGTCACCTGACTTCCCGGTACCCGGATAGCAGAATCCCATGGGCAGAATGCTCACCTTTTCCGGATCGTAGAAGGTCTCTCGAGACACGCCCATCCAGCGGCGCAGGCGCTCACCGCTGGCATCATCGAAGGGGATGCCGGATTCATGAACCTTCCTGCCAGGCGCCTGCCCGGCAAGCAGAATGCGAGCCCCGGCGCCCAGCTGGACAACAGGCCTCGGCCCCAGGGGCAAGTGCTCGGCGCAGATCGTACAGTGGCGTACCTGCCTGAGCAGTGTCGGCAATTCAGTCATGGTGCGTCGTAGCTCCGGATTCTGTCGGGTACAGGCACGACATCCATGAACGGTGCCTGAGGACTTCCCGTCGAGACGCTCAAGGTATCATGGGATTCACCATCGACGCGCAACACTCACCATGCCAGCCCCCGGTAGACAACTGTTTCTGATACTACTTCTGTGGGGAGCCGGACTGGGAGCTGCCGGACAGTTTGCCAAGTTCAGCGTTGTCCTGCCGGAGGTCGCTGCGCTGTACCCCGGCCGGGGCGCGACCATTGGATTTCTGGTCTCCCTGGTGAGTTGCGTGGGTGTGATACTCGGCCTGATTGCCGGTGTCATGCTGAACCGCATCGGAGCAAGACGAACACTGCTCTATTCATTGTTACTCGGTGCTGCCGTCTCCCTGTTCCAGACCTTGCTGCCGCCCTTCCCGATCATTCTGGCATCCCGGGTCCTGGAAGGACTGTCGCATCTGGGTATCGTGGTAGCCGCTCCCACATTGATCAGCACTCTGGCCTCGACGCGCTTCCGCTCTCTGGCAATGTCGCTGTGGGGGACCTTCTTCGGGGTGGCGTTTGCATTGACAGCCTGGCTTGGCTTGCCGCTGGTTCGCGAATACGGCGTCGACTCCCTGTTTCTGGTTCACGCCATACACATGGCGCTGATGGCCTGCCTGCTCGCAGCCTTGTTGCCAGCGTCGGCAGATTCGTCAACACACGAAAATCAGGAAACCCATCGACACCCTTTTCGTGATTATCTGCGTCGCCACCGGCAAGCCTATGGCTCGCCCTTCATTGCCGCACCGTCCTGTGGATGGCTGTTCTATGCAGCCACCTTTGTCGCCCTGCTCACTGTCTTGCCCACACTGATACCCGACGATGAACGCGCTGTAGTGGCCGGCATCATGCCGCTGGCCTCCATTGCCGTGTCCATGACGCTTGGCGTCTTTTTACTGAGAGTGATGAAAGCGGTACAGGTGGCGACTCTGGGCTTTGTCCTCGCCATGTTGCTGGCCGTGCTGTTCGTCATGCTGCCGACGACTGCCTGGATACCGATCGCACTGACTGGATCACTCGGACTGGTTCAAGGCGCCAGCTATGCCGCCATTCCACAGCTCAATTCTCAAGTGGCCGATCAGGCCATCGCCTACGGCACCATGGCCCAGACTGGCAATATGGGCAATATCATCGGCACTCCACTGCTACTGGCAGTACTCGGCGCTGCGAACCTGTCAACCATGATGGCAACAGTTGTCTGCCTGTATCTGGTGGCTATTTTCCTGCAACTGCTGCTGGCCAGGGCGAGGGCCAGACGGCTGGCAACGGACGGGGGCTGCGTCCATCAGGCACACTGAAGCTGCCATGGTCGTCAGGCTTCAGGAAGTTTCGCCCTTGAGCAGTTCGAAGCCGATGTCCTCCACCAGCGCCACCGGCTCGTTGTTCACACGCTTGATGAGATTCTGCGCGGCGAGTTTGCCGACCTTGAGTCGTCGCACATTCGTGGTAGTCAATTGCGACGGCAGAATCGAGCCCACATCCAGACCACCAAATCCGGCGATGGCCACATCCCCGGGAATCTTGATGCCCTTCTGCTGACAGAACATCAAGCCGCCCACGGCCATGTTGTCATCCAGATAGTAGAGCACGCGCAGGTCCGGCTCGGCCGATAGCAACTGCTCGGTTCCGTAATATCCGGCATAGAACGAGGAGCGATCCTTGAGCAGCAATGTCTGCAATTTCTGGCCGTAACCTTCCTCGAAACCGTTCAACCTGTCGGTTCCCAGTGCATGTTCGCCAACCTTGACCCCGACATAGCCTGCCTTGCCGCGGTAGCGGCTACGCAGATATTCCCCCATCTGCACACCCACCGCATGATGGTCGAGCCCGACACGCAAGGGGTCTGATCGCTTCCGAGCCTTGTCATCACGGCCCAGGTTCCAGAGCTCCACCACGGGAATGCTCAGGCTCTGCAGCAGACTGCAATTTCGCTTGCTGCGCACTCTGCCAGCCACCACCAATGCGCAGGGCCGCCATGCCAGTGCAGAATTGAGCCATTGGTATTCGGCCTCATCGTCATACCCCACCACACCCACGATGGGTTGATAGCCCATGGATGTCAGCTTGCTCTCCAGACCTTCGAGAATCTGGTTGTAGAGTTCTCGTCCGATGGTCGGCAAGGCAATGGCCACCAGACTCGTTGCCGTATCGGACCCCAGTGCGGCGGCGATGCGGTTCGGCACATAACCCAGGCGTTTTGCCACCGCCAGCACCTTGTCTCGTGTGGCTTCCGAATAGCCATCGGCGCCACGCAGGACGCGCGAAGCCGTCATGCGCGAGACCTCGGCCTCCAACGCAATTTCGGTAAGAGAGACAACCTTCCTTTTTGACCCTGAGCTGCTTTTTGCCATTGACACGGTTCATCTTGTGGTTCTATTCTGCCCGTAACGTTACCGATAACGCAACCGAAATGACTGCGTCCACCGTGATTCTTTCCATCTTCAGACAGGCAGAGGCAACATGGAAGTAGAAGTCCAGCCACCCGGCCTGCCCAGCGGGCTGTTCTTTCACCAGATTACCAAGAGCTTCGGCGGTACGCTGGCCCTGAACAATGTCACCATGAATGTCGGGCGAGGTGAAATCGTGGCTCTGCTGGGGGAAAACGGCGCCGGCAAGTCCACACTCATCAAGATTCTCGGCGGCATTCACACACCCGACAGTGGCACCGTGGTCATCGATCGCACGCCATATCGACACACACCCGGCAGCACCCAGGTGCGCCAGGCAGTTGCGTTCATCCATCAGGATCTGGGTCTGATCGAATGGATGAGCATTGCCGAGAACATGGCGCTGGCTCAGGGCTATCAGCGCCGCGGCAGGCTCATCGACTGGAAGGCTTGCGAGCTGCACACGACAAAGGCGCTGCAACGTGTCGGCTGCGATTTCAGCCCCAGCATGCGAGTCAGTCGTCTGACACGGGCGGAGAAATCCCTGGTGGCCATTGCCCGCGCACTGGCAGTGGACTGCGATTTTCTGGTACTTGATGAACCCACCGCCAGTCTGCCGGCCAACGATGTGGAGAAGCTTTTCTCCGTTCTGCAGAATCTGCGGGACGACGGCGTCGGCATGATCTACGTGTCGCACCGGCTCGATGAAGTGTTCCAGCTATCCGATCGTGTGGTGGTACTGCGTGATGGAGAAACCGTCGGTGTGCGCTCGGTGGCTCACACATCCCCCGAGGAGCTGGTGGATCTGATCGTCGGCAGCAAACCCAAGACATTCGACAAACTGGCACCCACCGAACGAACCCCGCTGCTCAGCATCCGCAATCTGTGTACCGAACATACCGGTCCGATCTCGCTGGATGTCAACAACGGCGAAGTACTGGGGCTTGTCGGCCTGCGTGGCGCAGGTCAGGAAGATATCGGCCGCTGCCTGTTTGGCACCGTCGACTTCGAAGGGGAAATCACACTGGAGGACGCGCCCTTCAAGCCTCAGTCTCCGCAGGATGCCATGCGCCGGGGAATTGGTCTGATTCCACGAGACCGCGTGGTGGAATCGGTTGCCACCGGCATGAGCATTCGCGAGAACCTCTATCTGAACCCGGGTGCACTGGGCCGTGGCCTGTTCTCCTTCATGACCCGCGCTCGGGAACGTCGCAAGGCCATCGAGGCCGGCGTGGATGTCGGCCTGCGCCCGAACAATCCCGACTTGCCTATAGATGCGCTGTCGGGAGGCAATCAACAGAAGGTCATCGTCGGTCGCTGGCTGACCACCAACAACAAGGTGCTGATTGCCGAGGATCCTACCGCCGGTGTGGATGTCGGCGCCAAGGCCGAGATCTACACCCTGCTCAACGAAATGGTGGTGAGCGGCGTGCCGGTCATTGTCATTTCCACCGATTTCGAAGAAGTGGCCACGATCTGCAATCGCGCCATCATCTTCAACCGCGGCCTGTGCATCCAGGAGTTGCAGGGCATTCAATTGACCACCGAAGCGCTTGTACAGGCGGCTTCGGCCAGTGATTATCAGGCACAGGCATGAACTCTATCAAGGCATCCGCACTCGAACCGACAAGGGACGAGATACAGGGCTTGTCGCTGGGCGGCAAACTGGCCCGCCTGGCTCCGGTTTACGGTCTGGTGATACTGACGATCATACTGATCCTGTTGTTCACCATCCTGTTGCCGGATACCTTTCCGACACTGCTGAACCTGCGTTCGATCGTGTCAGACAAGGCCATTATTGCAATCCTGTCACTGGCGGCAACCATCCCGATGGTCACCGGCAAGATAGATCTGACTGTCGGTTATGGCATCGTGCTATGGCATATTCTGGCCATCAGCCTCCAGACTCTCGGCATACCCTGGCCGGTCGCCTGTCTGATCGTACTGGCCATGGGTGCGCTGTCCGGTCTGCTCAATGGCCTGTTGGTGGAAGTTGCGCGTATCGACAGCTTCATTGCAACCCTGGGTACCGGCACCGTGCTGTATGCACTGGCACTGTGGCATTCCGGCGGGCGGCAGATCGTCGCCATGCTGCCCGATGGCTTCTATGCCCTGAACTCCACCTTCGTGTTCGGCCTGCCCATTACCGGTTTCTACGTACTGGCTATCGCCATTGTGCTCTGGCTGATTCTGGAGTACCTGCCCATTGGTCGATACATGTATGCCATCGGCGCCAATCCGACGGCCGCCTCACTCAATGGTATTCCCGTTCCACGCTATGTCATGGGAGCCTTCATTGCCTCCGGCACTCTGACCGCACTGGCAGGCATTCTGCTGGCCAGCAAGCTTCGCATCGGCCAGGCCAGCGTCGGTCTGGAATACCTGCTCCCGGCTCTGGTGGGCGCCTTTCTGGGATCGACCACCATCAAGCCGGGGCGGGTCAATGTCTGGGGCACGTTGATCGGTGTGATCATTCTCGCCGTCGGTATCTCCGGCATTCAGCAATTCGGAGGCTCCTTCTGGGTAGAACCCCTGTTCAATGGCGTCACCTTGCTGGTGGCCATCGGCATTGCCGGCTATGCCCAGAGAAAACGCGGCGGCGTCATCAAACCCGTGCGCAGCACGAATCCCGCCCCCACTGACGACACGCCAGCCGCACAAACCTGAGCGATGGCGTCACGGATCACCGGGCTTGTTTTCGCAAGCCTGGTGTCGCCGGTTTCCAGTCTTTCACAAAAGACACGCAGTATCACCACACCACCCATTATCACCACGAGGAAGAGAGATGAGCAGAAACACCCTGTTGAAAACCACGCTTGCGGGCAGCGCCGCCGCCTGTATGGTGCTGAGCGCCGCAGTCCAGGCCGATGCCATGGACGAGGCCATGGAGTTCGTCAATTTGTATGCGGCCAAGGTCGAGACCTGGGACGGCCCCACCAGCGGTCCAAAGACCCCGTCCGACAAGACCATCGTGGTGTTGGCAGGCGACTTGAAGAACGGCGGCATACTGGGTGCCACCTCCGGCATGGAAGAGGCTGCTGAACAGATCGGCTGGACCGTTCGTGTACTGGATGGTGCCGGCACCATTTCCGGTCGCACCTCGGCCATGGGGCAGGCTCTGGCACTGAAACCCGATGGCATCATCATCAACGGCTTCGATTCGAAAGAGCAGGCTCAGGGCATGCAGGCAGCGGCCGATGCCGGTATCCCTCTCGTTTCCTGGCATGCAGGAGCTGCCATCGGCCCCATGGATGACGTCGGCATATTCGCCAATGTCACCACAGACCCCATGCTGGTCTCCGAAGCGGCTGCCAAATGGGCATTTGCCGATGCCGATGGCAAACCGGGTGTCATCATCTTCACCGATTCCACCTATCAGATCGCGATCGACAAGGCGGACAAGATGAAGGAGGTCATCGAGGAACTGGGCGGCACCGTGCTGGAGTACGTCGACACCCCGATCGCCGAGACCTCTCAGCGCATGCCTCAGCTGACCACCTCGCTGCTGCAGAGATACGGCGCCAAGTGGACTCACTCTCTGGCTATCAACGATCTCTACTTCGACTTCATGGGACCTTCGCTGGCGGCTGCCGGCATCAAGGGTGATGGCGCACCGGTGAACGTGTCTGCAGGTGATGGCTCGGAATCGGCCTACCAGCGCATCCGCAGCAAGCAGTTTCAGCAAGTGACTGTCGCGGAACCCCTGACTCTGCAAGGCTGGCAGCTGGTGGACGAGATGAATCGCGCCCTGGCAGGAGAACCCTGGTCCGGCTATGTCTCACCGCTGCACGTCGTGACTACCGACAACATCGAATTCGATGGTGGGCCAGAGAACCGTTTCGACCCGGACAATGGCTACAAGGAAGCCTATCTGAAGATCTGGAAAGGTGAATGAGCCCTGCTCTGTGCTAGCGCTCTGAAGTAGAACCGAACCCGTTCTGCCTCCACTCGCTCAGTCGGAGGCAGAACGTCATGATCTCGTTCAGGGGACAGCACGATAGTGACGACAGAAATCATCTGACATACCAGATGCCCTGACGCCTTATAATGATGCTGGTTTCGATCATTGCAGGGCATACTCCACCATGGAATATTCCTGTCCACCCGTTATCAGCCCCAGGTACCCCATGGCAACCACAGACTGCGAAAATCACGGCCCTCTTCTCTTCACCAACCGGCGTGGCACCTCGTTGATGACTGTCGCCGCTTGTCGGGAGAATCAGTCATGAAGATTGCCTGCATCGGGGAAGTCATGATCGAACTGTCGTTGATGGGCGACAGCAAGGAGGCACTGGTGGGCGTTGCAGGTGACACCTTCAACACCGCGGTCTATCTGAAACGCACGGTTGACAGCCATGAGGTGTCTTACCTCACCGTGCTGGGAACCGACAAGTTCTCTGATCAGATTGTCGAGCGAATTGCCGACGAACAGATTGACGTCAGCGGCATCCCACGTACGCCCGATCGCGTGCCGGGGCTCTACGCCATCACGACCGATGCGAACGGTGAACGCAGTTTCACCTACTGGCGTGACCAGGCTGCGGCCCGACTGCTGTTCAGCGACGCGACCGGACCGACCCTTGAAGACCTGCGCGATTTCGATGTGCTCTATTATTCAGCCATCACGCTGGCCATATTGCCGGCAGAAGCGCGAGACAGATTTCTGGCACTGCTGATGGAGTTTCGCTCCATGCCCGGCAAGCAGGTCGCCTTCGATTCCAACTACCGCCCGAGACTATGGGCCTCACAGGCGGAAGCACAACAGTACATTGCCGAGGCCTGGCGCCAGTGCGATATTGCCATGCCATCGATTGACGATGAAATGGACCTGTTCAACGACGTTGACGAGGATGCGGCGCTGCATCGCCTGCAACAGTACGGTCTGAAACGCGGCGCACTGAAGCGCGGCGCCAGCGGTCCTCTGGACCTGGGCGACCCGGCCAGCTCACCGGCCTGCTCAGCTGTGGACAAGGTTGTGGACAGCACCGCCGCCGGCGACAGCTTCAACGGTGCCTATCTTGCGCGCCTGCTCGATGGTGCCACACCGCAGGAAGCGGCCCTGGCCGGTCATGAATGTGCCAGCCTTGTCGTGCAGCATCGCGGCGCCATTGTCGATATCAAACAAGGCTGAGCTTTCCCGATGCCCGCTCGTGCGTTGATGTTCCAGGGCACAGGCTCGGATGTCGGTAAATCCACGCTGGTTGCCGGCCTGTGCCGGCTGGCCGTGCGTCGCAACCTCAAGGTGGCGCCGTTCAAGCCGCAGAACATGTCGAACAATGCCGCCGCCTGCCTCGATGGCGGGGAAATAGGCCGCGCCCAGGCACTGCAGGCACGTGCCTGTCATCTGGAGCCCGAAGTCGATTTCAACCCCGTCCTGCTCAAACCGCAGAGCGACAGCACCGCACAGGTTGTCGTGCACGGCAGGGTTCTCGATACCCTGTCTGCCAGCGATTACATGAATGATCGCCGCCAGCACCTGATGCAGGCAGTGACGGACAGCTTCCATCGACTGAGTGAGCAGTACGACCTTATCCTGGTGGAAGGTGCCGGTAGCGCCGCCGAGATCAACCTGCGTGAACGCGATATCGCCAATATGGGTTTTGCACAACGCCTGAACGTGCCCGTCTGCCTGATAGGCGATATCGATCGCGGTGGCGTCATCGCCTCCATCGTCGGCACCAAGGCGGTCATCAGCGCCAGCGATGCCTCGCTGATCAGCAGTTTCATCATCAACCGTTTCCGCGGCGATCCGCGATTGTTCGACGATGGTGTCACCGCTATCGAACAACTGACGCAGTGGCCGTGTCGGGGTGTGGTCCCCTGGTTACCCAGTGCCTTGAAGCTGCCGCAGGAGGATGCGGTGATTCTCGAACAGGGCAAGACCGATGCTGCCAAGGCCGATGCCATGATCCGCATTGCGGTGCCGATGCTGTCTCGTATCGCCAATTTCGATGACATGGACCCCTTGCGACTCGAACCCAATGTGGAACTGGGATTCGTACCGCCCGGCAAACCCATCCCCCGTGACATTGATGCCATCATCCTTCCCGGCACCAAATCCGCCATGGGTGATCTGGCCTTTCTGCGCGCGCAAGGTTGGGATCACGACATCATTGCCTTCGCCCGCGCAGGTGGTCGAGTCACCGGAGTCTGCGGCGTTTATCAGCTACTGGGCAAGGCGATTCATGATCCGCAGGGAATCGACGGTGCTCCCGGAAGTGCCGAGGGCCTGGGTCTGCTGGATATCGACACGGTCATGCATCCGGATAAGCAGACTCGCAAGGTAAGCGGCCATTGTCCGCGAAGCCGGTGCCAACTGAGCGGTTACGAGATTCATGTGGGCACCAGCACAGGCCCTGATACCCGAACTCCCATGACGGTGCTCGCCGACCACCCCGACGGTGCCACCAGCCACAACGGACAGATCGAAGGCACCTACCTGCACGGAATCTTCGGTAACGATGACTACCGGGCGTGGTGGCTCAATGGCCTGAAATCCGGCTCGGCCGGTGCATTGAACTACGATGCGACGGTGGAACAGGAACTGGACAAGCTGGCCGATGGTCTGGAAGCGGCACTGGATGTCGACGCCTTGTTTACCGATGCCAGAACGACTCAGTGAGTCGTTGAACTGGACAGGGTGTTGATCACGATGACACCCAGAACGATCAAGCCGATACCCACCATGGCAGGCAGATCCAGTGTCTGCCCGAAAAGGAAATACCCCATGATGGATATCAGCACGATGCCGACACCGGACCAGATCGCGTAGACGATACCGATCGGCATCACTTTCAGCGTCATCGACAGACAGAAGAAGGCTACGGCGAAGGACAGTGCACAGATGGTCGCAGGCAACAGCTTGGTGAAGCCCTCGGATGCCTTCAGCGCAGACGTACCAATGACTTCAGCGACGATTGCCGCCGAGAGAAAAATCCAGTTCATCCGTTCACTCGGCTAACCTTGCACGCCTGAAATCAGGCAAATCCCGGTGGATCCCATTGATCCATCATCTTCTGTCGCGCAGCATCGAGCCTTTCCGACATGAGCGCCGCAAACAGCTTGAGCAACTGATAGCCGAATGTCGGATCTTGTTCGCAACGCGCCAGAATGATACTGCCATCGAATTCCAGGACAACGGCATCTTCCAGTGCCAGCGCCTGAAAATTCCATCGATACGGCGGTATCAACCAGGACCAGCCGAGAATCTGATCTTCCCGAAGCTTCTGAATCTGCAGTGCCGGCCCCATCAGAGCGGGTACCTGAACACTGACTTCACCACTTCGCAGGAGATAGAACTTATCGGCACTCTCTCCCTGACGAAACAGCACATCACCTTCACTCAGTTCACGGACCACCGCGGAGTCGGCCAGAAACTTCTTGCTTCGCTCATCCAGTTCGGAAAAAAAATCATGAGACGCCAGATAGCTTTCGATCGATTGCCCAGTCATATTCAATTACCTCGAATGTGATAGTTATATCAGTTGTCTTTCGGTGCCAGTCTCTGTCATATCCTGCAATTTCATTCAATTCCATTATTGCACAGCTGCACTGACGCCTTTGCCCTTGTTGCAAACAGTAATGATCCGCCACAGCGCCATGTGCACCCTTTTTATAACCTGTTTTATCAGTCACATGGCACTGTGCAACACACAGTCTGGCTGCTGCTGGATCTGCGTTTACCGCGGTATCGCAAGGTCAGCGATAAACGACAATCTTTGACGTAACAGGCCGGATGTGGGTATCTTCAGGGTACTGAAGGTCAACCAACACGGCAGCCGCCGTGAAGGAGGTCGTCAAGGTGTTCTGCTTTTTGCCACTGTCTCTGCAGTTTCGGGTACCGGCATGAAGAGTGATCATGCCAACGACACCGTAGCCTCCCCGCGTCATCTCGAGCCGCGCTCGGCACTGGAACTGCACGTGCCGGAACCACTCGTGCGTCCCGGCGGAAAGCCCGACTTCTCGCACGTAGCCATTCCACCGGCCGGAGATGCACGTCGACCTGCCGAAGAAGCACCGGCTTGCGATATCCACGACCTGGCAAGAACCGTTGTTCGGGTTCTCGATGAAAACGATCAGGCGGTCGGACCCTGGAACGGTGACACCGATACAGACACCTGCCTGAAGGGACTACGCGCCATGATGAAGGTGCGTGCCTTCGACGATCGCATGCTGCTCGCACAGCGGCAGGGAAAATGTTCTTTCTACATTCAGTGCAAGGGTGAGGAGGCGATCGCTGTCGGTCAGAGACTGGTACTGGAACCGGGGGACATGTGCTTTCCCACGTATCGTCAGCCAGGTCTGTTGATCGCACAGGATTTCCCGATACTGGACCTGATGTGCCAGGTGTTTTCCAATTCGAAAGACGCCTTGCATGGACGTCAGTTACCGGTATTGTATTCCTCGAAGGCCTATGGCTTCTTTTCGCTATCCGGCAACCTGGGAACGCAGTTCGTGCAGGCTGTGGGCTGGGCCATGGCATCGGCCATCCAGGGTAACGATCGCATCGCATCCGCCTGGATCGGCGAAGGCTCGACGGCCGAATCGGATTTCCACAGTGCGCTGGTATTTGCCTCGGTCTACCGGCCTCCTGTCATACTGAACGTCGTCAACAATCAGTGGGCCATCTCCAGTTTTCAGGGTGTTTCCGGCGGTGAGTCGGCCACCTATGCCGAACGCGCCCACGGATACGGCATTCCCTCCCTGCGGGTGGATGGCAATGATTTCCTGGCGGTGCATGCCGCCTCTCGCTGGGCCGAACGTCGCGCTCGCGCCAATCTGGGTCCGACACTCATCGAATGGCTGACCTACCGAGTCGGCCCTCACTCGACCTCTGATGACCCGAGTCAGTATCGCCCCCGCGAGGAAAACGAAGCCTGGCCCCTCGGTCACCCCATTGAGCGCCTGAAGAACTACCTGATCGGCGGCGGGCACTGGAGTGAAGAGCAGCATGAACAGACAAGAGCCGACCTTGAACTAGAAGTACGAGAGACCGCCAGGGAAGCTGAAACCTACGGCACGCTGGACAGTGGGCCGATGCCCCGCGTCAGTGACATGTTCGAGGGCGTCTATGCCGATATGCCCGAACACCTGAAGCGGCAACGAGCCTTGCTGGGAGGTGGATGATGGTGATGATGAGCATGGTCGAAGCCATCCGTGATGCGATTGATACCGCCATGGAAGCCGATGAACGGGTCGTCGTATTCGGCGAGGACGTCGGCTACTTCGGAGGCGTGTTCCGCTGCACGCAGGGTTTGCAGAAGAAGTACGGTAAATCGCGTGTATTCGATACACCCATCAATGAAAGCGGCATCATCGGCGTGGCTGTCGGCATGGCGGCCTACGGCCTGCGGCCCATCGCCGAAATCCAGTTCGCCGACTACGTCTATCCCGGCTACGACCAGATCGTGTCCGAAGCGGCTCGCTTGCGTCATCGTTCAGCGGGCGACTTCACCGCACCGCTGGTCATCCGCATGCCCTGTGGTGGTGGCATTCATGGCGGGCAAACCCATAGCCAGTCGCCCGAGGCCCTGTTTACCCATGTGGCGGGACTCAAGGTTGTCATGCCATCCAATCCCATCGACGCGAAGGGCTTGTTGACTGCAGCCATCGAAGACCCGGATCCGGTGATTTTCTTCGAACCCAAACGCCTGTACAACGGCCCCTTCGACGGCCACCACAATCGGCCACTGACATCCTGGAAGGATCATCCCCTGGGTGATGTACCGGCGGGTCGTCATCACACCCCGCTGGGCGAGGCCTCCCTGCTCAGTGAAGGCGATGATGTGACCGTACTGGCCTACGGCACACTGGTACATGTCGCACTGGCAGCCGTTGCCGAACTGGGGATTCATGCCGACGTGCTGGATCTTCGAACGCTGCTGCCACTGGATCTGAACGCCATCAAGCGTTCGGTCGAGAAAACGGGTCGCTGTGTGATTGCTCATGAAGCCACCTTCACCTCGGGCTTTGGAGCCGAACTCGCAGCTCTGGTTCAGGCTGAATGCTTCTATTCGCTCGAAGCGCCGATCGAGCGTATCACTGGCTGGGATACGCCCTACCCGCATGCGCAGGAATGGCACTATTTTCCCGGGCCGAAACGCCTGAAAGCGGGTATCCGTCGAGTACTGGGCGGCACCATCGAGAGTGTGTCATGAGTACCCTGATCATCCGCCTGAGCGATATTGGCGAAGGTGTGACGGAGGCGGAAATCGTTGACTGGCAGGTTGGCGTTGGTGATACCGTCGAGGAGGATCAGATACTGGGCGCTGTCATGACTGACAAGGCCGCCGTTGATATTCCATCGCCGGCGGCGGGCGTGATCACGTCACTGGGTGGCCAGACCGGCGATGTCCTGGCGGTCGGTGCCGAACTGGCCAGACTGGACACCCAGGCAGTGTCATCGCCTGTGGATGAACAGGCTCGGTCAGACAGACAAACAGCCCCGGACAATACACCGCGGAAAACCGAAAGAACAACAGACGCGGGCAAGAAGCCGGGCAACAGCAAGCCTGAGGCAAGCGCTCCCGCTCCGCAGCTGTCGGCCTCCCCGGTTCTGGCAGCGCCCGCCGTTCGCCAACGCGCCCGGGAACGCAACATCGATCTGCGCAAGGTCAAGGCTTCAGCTGCCAATGGTCGTATCAGTCATGCCGATCTTGACAATCATCTCTACGGAACTTCACCGGCAGTCGGCACATCCGCTGCGAACAAGGACAGCATTGACAGTATTTCCCTGAGCGGCATACGTCGCACCATTGCACGCAGAATGGAACAGGCCAGTCGCCGCATACCGCATTTCAGCTATGTGGAAGAGATCGACGTGACCGAGCTGGAGTCGCTGCGTCGAGAATTGAATGCACAGGCAGCGCAAGACAAGCAAGTCAGGCAGGACGTGCAGGCTGCATCAGGACAGGCCGACAATACAAATCTGTCTCCCCTG
>CBDUIJ010000019.1:0-32412 GCA_965367215.1 uncultured Granulosicoccus sp. | reverse complement strand
GGGCATGACGATGGTCTGGTAACCATCGATATCGCCGAGGCAGAAGATGCGGAGCGCGAGCGTCGGCGCAATGCCCTGGGTGAGGACTACCGAACGCCTCTGGGGCATTTGCGGCATGAGACCGGACACTTCTTCTGGTTGTTACTGGTGGACAGTGTTGGCGGTCATGATGATTTTCGTGCCGTGTTCGGTGATGAAAGGCAGGACTATGGTGAGGCACTGAGACGACATTACGACAAGGGGCCCAGCGCCGATTGGCAGTCTCGTTTCATCAGTGCCTATGCATCGGCCCACCCGCACGAGGACTGGGCTGAGACTTTCGCTCACTATCTGCATATCCATGACACGATGACAACGGCACAGGAGGTCGGCTTCATACCCCAGCAACAGCTTGATGGCAAGGCCATGGTAGAGGCGTGGATTCCCCTGAGTGTGCGGTTGAACCAGCTGAATCGCAGCATGGGCCATCGGGATCTCTACCCCTTTGTTCTGACAAAGCCGGTGCGCGACAAGCTCATTTTTCTTCACCACGCCATTCATCGTTCAGGCTGATGCGATAGCGCATTTCCAGGACCCGGAAACAGAGACGGGGCCCTGAAGGCCCCGTCTGATTCCCTTGTCAGGGACTATCGATCATTGCCGATTACTGGGCGGCTTCCGTACCCATGGCAACACCTTCGCGACGCGGATCCGCACCGCCGGCCCAGGTGCCCGAGCCAGGATGGCTGGCCAGCAGACCTTCGGTCTCATCGGCACGATTACCGTTGAATACGAACCCTTGTAGACCACTGGTCGCAGCGCGTGGATCGTCCACGATATGTCCAAGTGCTTCCAGTCCGACTTTCATCTGATCCACATCGACACTACCGGCTTCGAGCCGTACATTGGTCGAATTGCCGGCACCGAAGTTGGGCAGATTGATCGCTTGCTGGATATCCAGATCCCAGTCGATAACACCGATCAAGGTCTTGGTGACGTACTGGATGATCGCACTACCACCCGGTGAACCGATGACCATCTCGATTTCATTGCTACTGTCATTGAGCACGATGGTGGGGGCCATGGAACTACGCGGCCGCTTGCCGGGCTCGACCCGGTTGGCGATGGGGTTGCCGTCAGCATCCGTCGGGCTGAACGAGAAATCGGTCAGCTCATTGTTCAGCAGATAACCATTCACGAACTGCAGACTGCCAAAGCCGCTTTCGATGGTCGTGGTCATCGATACCGAATTGCCTTCAGAGTCGACAATCGAGATATGGCTGGTGGAAGGCAATTGCAGTGAATTGTCCTGACCCATGGCAACTTCGACACCAGGAGGCACGCCGGCGGCCGGATTAGGCATTGCGGCAGTAGCTTCGATCAGCGCCGAACGTGTATCGAGGTACGCTGAATCGATCAGCCCCTCAACAGGTACGTCAACGAAATCGCTGTCAGCCATGTACGCGCCACGATCGGCGTAGGCCAGTTTGTAGGCTTCGAGGATCAGGTGGTTACCTTCGACACTGTTCGGGCCGAGTGCTGCCATGTCAAAGCGTTCCAGCATCTTCAGTGTCATGCCAACGGTCAGCGCGCCTGAGCTGGGTGGTCCCATGCCGCAGACCCGATAATCGGTACGGTAGACAACGCAGACGGGCTCACGCTCGATTGCCTGGTAGTTTTCCAGATCGCTCAGTGACAGGTCGCCCGGGTTGGTCGGGTGATTATTGACAATAGCGACCATGGCCTCGGCCAGTTCTCCGGTGTAGAACGCATCAGCGCCGTTCTCGGCGATCGTGCGCAGAGTGGCGGCGAAGTCCGGGTTGGTCTGGATGGTGCCGGCAGGTTTGGCGGTACCGTCTTCCTGCAGGAAGTAAGCCGCGGCCGCTGGTTGTGCTGCCAGACGCTCTGCGCTGCCCTCGACACTGGTACTCATGCGCGGGGAGATTTCAAAGCCGTTTTCACTCAGCTCGATGGCTCTGTCGAACAGACCGGACCAGGGCAGTGCGCCATGCTCGGTGTGGGCCATTTCCAGACCACGCAGCAGGCCGGGAGTACCGACCGACAGTCCGCCGCCCACGGCATCTACAAAGCCCAGTGTGTTGCCTTCTTCATCCAGAAAACGTTCCGGGGTAGTTGACGCCGGCGCAGTTTCACGCGCGTCGTAAGTGGTCAGGGACTGAGTGGCTGCGTCGTAGTACACGATGAATGCGCCACCACCGATGCCGGAGGATTGAGGCTCGACCAGATTGAGGACTGCCTGTACGGCGATGGCAGCATCAATGGCCTTGCCGCCATTGGCAAGAACGTCGACGCCTGCCTGGACGGCGACCGGATTGGCGGCTGCCACCATGTCGTTATCTGCAAAGGCGATTTCCTTGACTGTGTAGCCGGAGGGAAGTTCGGGTGGGATGAAATCGCCGGGATCATTGGGGTCGGTGATCGGATCGTCGTTGTCGTCGCTGCATGCCAGCAGGGTCAGGGAAAGTCCCACGGCAATGGCCAGTTTGCTGAATCGGCCCACTTGCCTGAATTTCTGGCTGGTGTTGTAGTACGGCGAGGTGTCTGGATGTGGTTCGGAATGTGGTAACACTACGAAATCTCCTGTTTTTCTATTGAAACACTATTTAAATAGCGAAATCAGTATGCCTGATACTGCCTGTTTGATGCTTCACTTTTTCTTCGCAAGCTCGGTGCATGCTTCGGTCTCGCCTGTGTGCCAGGCAGCCGCCGCCTGGGAGATTCGGCATGCCTGAGCGCGGCGGTGAAAGACTTGACGATGACTAAGCAAGGCTGTTCTGTTTGTCGTGCTCTGATACTCTTTGGCATGAACGCAGCATCTGTTCGGGACGACACAGGAGAATCAAGGTGGGGCTGACACAACTATCTGACGTGCTATGGGTACAGGAGCTGGACCTGGGGATCTTCGATATCCGTGGAAGTCTGATACTGGGCGAGGAACGCGCTGTGGTCTGGGATTCACTTTCCCATCCGCGCGATATGCAGCCCTATCTGCCCTTGATCGGTGATCGCCAGGTCACAGTCGTCTACAGTCATGCTGACTGGGACCATGTCTGGGGTACAGCGGGGCTGCCGCAGTTGCCGGTTACCATCATCAGCCACGCCATGTGTGCTCATCGATTCAGGAACGATGTTCCCGACAGGCTTGCGCGCAAGCAGAAGGCCGAACCCGGCAAGTGGGACGATGTGCAACTGGTGGCACCGAACGTGATGATCGAACAGACCTGCACACTGGATCTGGGCGGCTTGACTCTGGAGCTTCATCACCTGCCGGGACACACGCAGGATTGTCTGATTGCATTATTGCCGGAGCATGGCGTCGCCTTGATGGGCGACACCATCGAAACACCGTTTCCGGTTGTACCTGCCGGTAGTGATCTCTCAGCCTGGATCGAGCAGTTGAGACGATGGGAGCAGGACACGAGGCTGACTCGTGTCGTGCCTTGTCACGGGCCCATGGGAGGTCGTGAACTCATCAGTCAGACCATCGACTACCTCGAGCGTTTGCAGCGTGGTGATCAGTTCGAACTGCCTGCAGAAATGAGCCCGTTCTACCAGCAGACGCACGAAAGCAATCTGAATTGGCGTAATGTCTGATTCGCTGTAGAGACTCTCGTTCAGCAGCACTGCGACAGTCGGCTCTACCGATCAGTCTTTTTCGGTAGAGGCGGCACGAACATGTTCCAGAAACAGCTGTGCTCCCAGGCTGACATTCGCCTGCCAGTGCTCGGCGGCATTCTCATCGGCCAGGTCGGTAATGTACTTGAAGCAGGAGAAGGGCACATCCTCCAGTGCACAGACCTTGGCGATGGCATAGGCTTCCATATCGACAGCATCCGAGCTTTGTTCAGGTGGCGACATGACGAAACTGTCTCCCGTGCCAAGGCTGTATTGTCCAGTGTTCAGCCGTATCTCACTGGCGGGGATTCGGGTCTCCAGCGGGGTTTCACCCAGTGCGGCCAGAGGCCTTGCATCCATGTCGCGCTGATACAAGGTGCCGATCTCCAGCAACTCTCCGACGTGGGCAGAATGAAATGCACCGGCAGTGCCGTAATTGATGATGCCTTTGCAGTCGTCCTGAAGCGCCGTCTTCAGCGTCGCATACGTTGCATTGATCTTGCCGATGCCGGTGTACACCAGCTTGTAGCCCGGCGGCAGTTCGTCGGGCAATTCGCTCTGCAGAGCGACCAGTATGTAGATCATGAGGTCGTTGATTGTCTGTTGGGGTCTTGGAAGCAGGCAACGATATAGGAACTCTGGCTTGCAAGCCAGTAGTCAGCAGAGGGTAACTGGCGTCGACAGCGTTTGCCAGAATCCGTCGTGGTGTCGCGCAGTGATCCTGCTGACACCGCGAGCTTGACTGACGTTCATTCAACAGGGGTGTATCAACCTATCAGCTTCCGGGGCTCAACCGAACCAGAGCCCCATCCCTTGAATCCGTCAATATCATCACCGATCCATCCAGCGCCACATCCACGTCGCGAACCCGACCTTGTCCTTGCAGATATCGCGCTTCGCCTGTTACCCGAGTTCCGTCCAGTTCCAGCCGTACCAGTGCCTGACTGGCCAGACCGCCGATCAGAATGCTGCCTTGCCAATCAGGGAACAGCTCTCCATTGTAAAAGGCCATACCGCTGGGTGCGATGACAGGGTCCCAGTAATACAAGGGTTGCTCGAATTCGTTCTCGGCAGTAATGCCTTGTCCAATCGGACTGCCTGAATATTCCTCACCGTAGGTCACGACAGGCCAGCCGTAGTTGAGTCCGGCTTCGGGCCGGTTCAGTTCATCGCCACCGCGAGGTCCGTGTTCAACCGTCCACACCGCACCATCCGGGCCCAGAGCTGCAGACTGGATGTTGCGGTGGCCGTATGACCAGATTTCAGGCTGAGCGCCTTCAATGCTCGGATTACCGGGGGCGGCGCCACCCTGAGGGTCAATGCGCAGAACCTTGCCCAGGTGGGTGGTGACATCCTGTGCCAGCTGGCGCGGTTCACGCTGAGAGCGTTCACCGGTTGTCACGTACAGCGCTCCCTGCTTGTCGAATACCAGTCGCGACCCGTAATGTGCGGTGGAGGCCCATGCTGGCTGTTGTTGAAAGATCCTCTCTACTTCGTCCATTCGAGTGCCATCAGGTGACAACACCCCGGTGGCTACAGCAGTCGCATTCTTGTTGTTGCCGCGCGGTTCGGCATAGCTCCACCAGACTCGTCGGGTCTGCGTGAAATCGTCTGCGACCAGCACATCCAGCAAGCCACCCTGACCCCGGGCATCCACCTCTGGCAGACCTGCTATCGGTGCTGAAACGGTGCCATCGGCTGATACCTGACGCAGGCTTCCTGGTCGCTCTGTTACCAGCCAGCTACCGTCAGGCAACTGGTCCATTCCCCAGGGGCTGCTCAAGCCGTCGGCAATGACATCCTGTTGCAGTTCCACACCTTGGTCAATGATGGGCGCCCGGGTCTGACCTTCGAATGCCGGACGCTGTTCGGGTGAGTTCGGGGGTGTTCTGTTGAAATCCTGTGCCGCCACAAGGGCAGGGGTGGCGGCGAATGCAAAGGTCACCATCAGGCGGGTTGGGGTCATGCGCGTGCTCCTGTCAAAGTCGCTTCGAATCACTATAGTGGAGCGCGGTGAGCCGAAATAGTTGCAGCTGCAATATGGTAAAGGTGATCAGTGATGGTCGAGATACCATCATGAGCTGGTAGCTGGTAGCTGGTAGCTGGTAGCTGGTAGCTGGTAGCTGAGAGGCGAGAGGCGAGAGGCGAGAGGCGACCTAGGCAGGCGCTTCACCTGTCTGATCATCATGATGCAGCATCATCGTGTCGTCCGGCGTGATTCTGAGTGCTCGAAGTGCGTTCAGGATAACCGCCACATCGATCAGCTCTTGCAGCAAGGCGCCTTCAACCGGCGTCAGATATCCCAATGCCGCTGCAATCATGCCCAGAATGGAAAGACCGATGCCGACATAGACACTCTGCAGTGCAATTCGGCGTGAACCCCTGGCCACAAACAATCCTGCCAATAGTCTATCCAGATGGTCGACCAGCAGCACCACGTCTGCCGCCTCTGCCGATGCTGCTGCGCCGCGAGCTCCCATGGCCACACCGACGTCGGCCGCGGCCAATGCCGGCGCATCGTTGACGCCGTCGCCTACCATCATGACGGGGTTGTTCTTGTGTTCGGTCAGAACGAGCAACACTTTCTGATCGGGAGTGAGCTCGGCTCGGACAGCATCCAGACCCAGCCCTTCGGTAATGGTGTCGGCGACAGCCTGGCGATCGCCGGTGGCCAGCAAGATGCGTTCGATTCCCTGTTTACGCAGACCTGCCAGCAGATCGGCGGTACCCGAACGCAGGACGTCGGCCATGACCAGATGTCCTGCCAGACGACCGTCAACCGCCAGGGAGACGAGCACCGAGCCGTCGTCGACACCGGTCGACACGATATCCGGGCCGCCTACGTTCTTCTGCACGAAATCTGCACCGCCGACGACAACGTCGCGTCCGGCAATGCTTCCAGTTACTCCTTCACCGGGTATTTCCACGATACCGACAGGTACCGGTAGATTCATCTCGCGCTGGTGAGCTGCTGTAACGATAGCCTGGGCGATGGGGTGTTTCGAGGCCTGATCCAGTGCCGCACAATAGAATAGCACCTCGTCTTCTGTCAGCTGGCCGTGGCTCTGTATGGAGACAATCTGTGGTCGTCCATCTGTCAGGGTGCCTGTCTTGTCGAGAATGAGCGTGCGAATCTGTGCAAGTGCCTCAAGAGGCTTTGCGCCCTTCACCAGAACGCCGAAGTGCGCCGCGCGTGACAGACCTGCCACCAGGGCGACAGGCACGGCCAGGATGAGCGGGCAGGGAGTTGCGACCACCAGCACTGCCACCGCTCGAATGGGGTCACCGGAAATCCACCAGGCCAGCGTCGCCAGTACCACCGTGACCGCCAGGAAGACCAGGGAATACCGGTCGGCGAGTCGCGCCATGGGTGCCTTGGATCGCTGCGCCGACTCCACCAGACGCACAATTCCCGCGTAGGTACTGTCAGCGGCACGCCGACTTGCACGAAGATCAAAGGCTTCGCCGGCATTGGTTGAACCACTCATGACATCCTGATTGCGCAGCAGGCGCACAGGCAGTGACTCCCCCGTGAGAGCGGACTGGTCCAGGCTTGCGTAATCGCTTTCCAGTGTACCGTCGACCGGTGCCACATCTCCTTGTCGGATAAGCAGCAGGTCACCCGGTTCCAGTTCCTCCAGTCATGCCGTGTTGCCGTGCGCGGTACGTGCGACAGCAGTTCGCTCATCTCGCGTCGGGCGCGACCTTCGGCAAAACTCTCCAGCAGTGTCCCGCCTGAATACATCAGGGCGACCACGATGGCTGCCAGTTGTTCGCCGAAGATCATGGCCGCTGACATGGACAGTGCCGCCACGATATCGAGACCGAATTCGCCCTTGCGCAGGCTTCGTACTATTTCGATGAGCAGTATGGACAGGACAGGTATGACGCCTGCTACCCAGATGTACTCTGCAACGTCAGGGAACCCGGAGAGTCGAACGACAAAGCCTGTCAAGAGACTGGTCAGGGCGATGCACAGCAGGGCGGTGTCCTTGTGTGCTGTCAGCCAATCAGATAGTGCCAGGCTCGATGCCTTGCCAGTGTCCATAGTCGGGATAGTCAGCAGGATAAGGAACAGTAACCGGACTGATCGCGGCAAGCCTTGATTCAAGTCAATGATGCCAGATACTCAGACCGAGATGCCGACCAGGCAGGGGGCCCTTGGCTCGCTACTTCATGAAGCCGAGTAAAGCAACTTACTCGCATCGTTTGATAATCCTCCGGAAAAACATTACGATTGTCCCGGGAATGGCAGACGCCAGACTGATAGCGTCTGCAATAGATGAAAGGATTGGAATATAGTGCTATATGCCTGGTTGGTGCTACACGAGGTGTGATTGCCGATAAGGCAATATATTACGCGCGCCATTTGTTTGCGACTTTCTACATCTCAGGTTCATGGCTTCGACAGGAAAACGTTCGAACAACCCGAGAGTTGCGCCGTAGTGTCACGGATCTATCCTTGCCGATTCAATCCATCCCGTCCATTTGAGTCGAGACAAGCCATCGAGTCCTTGATGTGCAAGTCTCCGAGTGAGTTACTGACAGTGGCATGACACACTCCAGCCTCAGCCTTGACAAGCTCTCGTATCGACCATTTTCCAGGCTCACGCCTGACACGCCACTGAGCGAAGCAGCCCGCCGCATGGACAGGGACGGACTGGAAAAAGCGTGTGTCATGCAAGGGCATACCCTGTTGGGCACGCTGAGCGTGAAGGATCGAATCAGAGCCATTCACCAGCAGCTTCCATCAGACACGCCTGTACGCGAATTGATGTGTGTAGCTCACCGTATGCTCAGTCAGCGTACGTCTGTCAGGGACGCATGCACCCATCTGCTGGAACAAGCTGTGGGCGACCTGGTGGTCATCGACGATCAGGGTAGGCCGCTGGGTCTGTTGGATGAACGGGATTTGCTAAACCAGGCAAATAGCCTTTCTCACGAGACGGGAGCTGATGCGAAACCGATACCGGCAGTGCTCGCCGCTCAGGTTCGCTCGCGCGAGCAACAGACTGATCTGCTGAGTCGTTTCGCCACCACGTTGATCAACCTGCCGGCGAACAGTTGTAATGCGGCCGTGAACAATGCCCTGATGCAGATGGGCGAACTGGTGCAGGTAGATCGCGCCTACATTTTTCGTTACGACTTCGACGCAGGTATCATCTGCAATACCCATGAATGGTGTGCATCGGGAATCAGTCCGCAGATAGACAGGCTGCAATCGGTTCCCATAGCCTCTGTTCCGGATTGGGTAAGTCCGCATGAACGGGCAGAAAGCCTCGTGGTCAATGATGTCGAGTTACTGCCAACCAGTCGCTTGCGAGAGATTCTGGAGGCGCAGGACATCAAGAGCCTGGTCAGCCTGCCCATCATGGGCAGTGACGGCTGTTACGGCTTTCTCGGTTTCGATTCGGTGCGAACAAAACGTGAGTACGGTCCGGAAGATCTCGATGTGTTGGGGCTGTTCGCAAGGACTCTGGCCAACCATCAGGAACGGGTCAATGCCGAGCGTAAACTGGCCAACAGTGAAGGTCACTTCCACGCCTTCTTCGATCAAACCCATGATCTTCTCTTCGTCCTGTCGCGTCAGGGCGATATTGTCCAATGCAATACGCAAGCCGCCAGAAAACTGGGTTTTCCAGAGGACGAGCTGTGTGGAAAGCCATTGTTGCATTTGTATGCTGATGAGAATCGAAGTGAGGCTGCCCACATAGTCGCGACCACAGCTACCGGTAACGTCGAATATTTCGCCATTCCGATGCAGACCCGGTCAGGCCAGCGAATTCCGGTGGAAACCAAGGTGGCTGCAGGGCAGTGGAACGGCGTGCCCGCCGTGTTCATGGTTTGTCGGGACTTGTCCGAAATCACCGCATCGGAAGAACGATTTTCCAAGGCATTTCACCTCGGCCCGATGCCCATGGCGATATGCGACTTGCAACATGGCGCTTTTCTGGAAGTCAATGAAGCCTTCTTCCACGTGCTGGGCTACGGAAGCCAGGAGACCATTGGCCGGAGCGTATCCGGCATGGGCCTGTTTGACGATCAGAAGCAGTGGGACGATATCACCAGGCAGTTGCAGCAGACAGGTCAGATCGAGAATATTGAAACCCGCCTGCGAACCCGTCAAGGCAAGACTGTATATGGCCTGTTCAACGCCACTGTTCTGGAACTGCAGGGGCGTCAGGTAATGATCTCCCAATGGCTGGATATCACGGCTCGCAAGACAGCGGAAGAAGCGCTGGATAACGAGCGAATACAGCTGCGTACTCTGATCAATTCACAGCCGAATCTTGTCTGGCTGAAAGACCCTGATGGTGTCTACCTGACCTGCAATTCCCTGTTCGAATCCCTGTTCGGTCTGGCTGAATCCGACATCATGGGAAAGACCGATCTCGATTTTGTGGACAAGGATCAGGCCGAACTCTTTCGTGAAAACGATCAGCGGGCCATCGAGGTCGGCAAAACCTGTATCAATGAAGAGTATCTGACGTTTGCATCCAATGGCTACCGGGGTCTTTTCGAAACCAGCAAGACGCCCATATTCAATGCCAACGAGAAATTGATCGGTGTGCTTGGTATATCCCGGGATATTACCGATGCACGACAAGCCGAGCAGAAACGCAGGCGTGTCGAGCGCGAACTGCATCAGTCGCACAAGATGGAAGCTCTGGGACAGCTCAGTGGGGGCGTGGCACATGAGTTCAACAACATGCTCGCCATCATGCTGGGGTACAAGGATCTGCTGCAGAACAAGCTGGGACCGGCTATCGACCCTTCCATGAATGCCTGGCTCGAACACATCGATGTGGCAGGAGTCAGGGCAAAGGAGCTGGTCAGGCAACTGCTCAGCTTCAGCCGTCCCAGTGAAAAGCAGAGCAAGCGCATGAATCTGGAAACCGGGGTGCGAAATGCCATTGTTCTCAGCCAGAGCAGCCTGCCCAGCAGCATAGAAATCGATTATCGTGCCGGTTCTGATGTGCCGGATGTACAACTCGATATCGGTGAGTTACAGCAGATGCTCACCAACCTGCTGGTCAACGCGCGTGATGCCATGGACGGGAAGGGGCGAATCGAAGTCACCTTGCAGCACGTTCGTTTCACTGAACAGGAATGTCAAGTCTGTCATACCTTGATTGACGGTGATTGGGTAGAGCTGGGCATTGCCGACAATGGCCCGGGAATTCATCCGGATGAGCTATCACGAATCTTTGAACCCTTCTATACGACCAAATCAGTCGGCAAGGGGACAGGCTTGGGCTTGTCCATGGTCAGTAGCGCCGTGGAGCACAATGGCGGGCATATCATTCTGGATACCCGGTTTGGAGTGGGTACACGGTTTCGTCTTCTCTTTCCTGCGCTGGAATCCGAAACGATAGAATCCAGACCGCTTCCGGAGCGGGTTGAAACACCTTCTGTTGAAGGTCTGAAGGTTCTGGTCGTGGATGATGAGCCGGCACTGACCGAGTTCCTGCAAGAAGCCCTGGAGCTGCAGGGCTTGCAGGTTGTTGCCCTCAACAACAGCCGGGAGGCGCTCGCTCTTCTACTGGATTCGGAGCAGCAGTTCGACCTCCTGATTACCGATCAGACGATGCCCGGAATGCTGGGCACGGAGTTGGCGTTGCAGGCGAAGACACGCCTGCGTGACTTGAAGGTGATTCTCTGCACCGGACACAGCGAGCGGATCAACGCGGACAATGCCGCGGAGTTTGGTGTCGATGGTTTTCTGAAGAAACCCATCAGCATGCAGGACATGGTGATAGCCATAGACAAGATATCGAAACAGGTCTCCCTGCAAGACTTGTCGAGCAAGTCCGATTAACCGGACATTGTCAATGAGTCTTCAAGCGCCTCATTGATGGCATGAAGCAGGTCTGAGCGAGAAACAGGCTTTGCCAGTTGCAGGCTGCCAGGGCCTGTCACCCCATCTGCAGTGCCGGCGTCGGAATAGCCAGACATGGTAATGACTGGCAGTTCGGGTGCCCGTTCGCGCAGAATGTTCGCCAGATCAGCACCATTGAGAGTGCCGGGCATCATGACGTCCGTCAGCAACAGATCGAAATGTGGATTCCGCTCGATGATGGCGAGGGCCTGGTCCGCGGAGTTGGCCTTGGTCACCGCGTAACCGGCGTTGTTCAGTATGGTGCCAAGTACCGCCAGCACCTCTACATTATCTTCGGCGAGCAATATGCGGTGACCTGTCGGTCGTGGAGCATGTCTGCCTGAAGTTCTCTTGTGAGCCTCGATCGAGGTTGCGGTGGCGGGTGCTGTTGTCCTGGTCGGGAAGTAGAGTCGGAAACTGGTTCCCTTGCCGATCTCGGACGACACGGTTGCTCCACCGCCTGACTGTTCCATGAAACCCTGGATCATCGACAGGCCAAGCCCCGAGCCTTGACCTGGTGCCTTGGTGGTGAAGAAGGGTTCGAAGATTCGCGTGAGATTTTCTGCATTGATTCCATGACCGGTGTCGGTGACTGATAACACCACATATCGCCCCGGCTGAATCGTGTCGGGTATATCAGAGCTGTTTTCAGTGATCTCGACATGACTGGTGGTGATGCACAACGTGCCGCCATCCGGCATCGCATCTCGAGCGTTCAGAATCAGATTCAGCAGTGCGCTCTCTGCGGCTCCTGCATCCACTTCGATCGACCAGAGCCCATCCATCAGAGCAGTTTCAACGGTGATGTTCGAGGCAATGGTGCGCTCCGTCCATTCACGGGTCTCGCTCACCATCTTGTTGATATCAAGCCGGCGTGGCTGTAGCGGCGCCTTGCGGGCGAAGGCGAGCATGGAGCGCGTCAGGTCCGCACCGCGACTTGCTGCGCCGATACTGGCATCGATATGCCTGAGTAGGGCCTTGTCGGATATGTCGTCGCGCAGTAACTCCTGTCGGCTGAGGATGACCGCGAGAAGGTTATTGAAATCATGGGCCACGCCGCCGGTCAGCTGACCGACCATGCTGAGGCGATCATAACGCTCCACTCGGATACGATCGCGTTCCTGCTCCGTGACATCGTCGATGACGAGCACGGTGCCGATCTCGGGTGAGGCCTCGCGCGGTAAAGAGGTGCTTGCCAGTCGCACACTGCGCAGCTCTCCATCTGCCGCGCCTGACATCAGAAACACGTCCCCTGAAAAACGGTCCTCGGCCAGGGCTCGGTTGACCGGGTGTTCCTTTCCCACGAGTGCTTGAGACTGATCGGCTTTGAAGAACGATATACCACTGGGCCAGTCTAGCGAGTCGCCACTGTCCTCGACCCCGATCATCGCTCTGGCCACCGGGTTTGCGATCACGATCTTTCCATCACGGTTCATGCCCAGAATGCCGCTCTGCGCAGCGTCCATCACGGCACGCAGCTGGCTGGTTGCATCGATTGTCTCGGCAGCACGAACTTCGGCCTGACGGCGTGAGGTTTCCGCCTCCCTGCGAGCCCGTTCTGCGACGTTGTGAGCCAGTTTCGCTTCACCATGCGCAAGCGTTGCGCGGCGGCGCGCGCGGTCACTCATGACCAGTGCCGAGCCAAAGGCCAGAATGAGCATCGCAGCAGCTGCCAGGCTGGCGAGGGCGATCCGCTGGCGCTCTGCAGTCCAGAAAACGGGTGCTGCGAAGTATTTCTGCCTCAAGGTGGCGTAGTCATCCGAAAGCAGGTAACTGCCAATCGCCATATTCAGGCGCTCCCGTACTTCGCCCAGCCCGAAACGCAGGAGAATACCGCGTTCCGAACGGAAGAGTTCGGTAGGCAGTTCCTTCACGCTCGCGGATAATCCCCGCCGCTGGGCAATCGAAGTTGTATAGCCTTTGCTTTCCAGTACGGCGTCAACGTTCCCGTCAAGAAGGGCGTTCAGCAGGTCGTCACCCGGGTCGAGAGTGATTACCTCCAGAGACTCGTCTCTCAGCACCATCTTGTGTGCGAATGTGCCACCAAGCACGCCCACCCTGTGCCCGGAAAGATTGTCCAGAGACTGTATGACCATGCCTTCATTGGCACGCACAGTTGCAGTAATGAATAGTTCTTCGGTAGGCAGGGTGTAGTCAGCAAAGCCATGAGAGTCGGTCGGAAGTACAAACAGTGGCACTATGTCCACGCCTGAGGCAATCGGGCCCTTGGCCATGTCGGCAAAACTCATGGCTTGAAATCTGTACGTCAGACCCGCACGCGCTGCCAGTTTCTGAAAGAGTTCAATGGCAAAGCCGGTGTAGTCGCCATTTTCATGCAGAAGAAAGTACGGTGCGAGGTCCACGCCCTTGCCGATGAAGGGAACTCCGACAGTCAGAACATCCGGTTCAGGTTCGAAATGTTCCATCAGATATCGTCTACGCAATTCTGGCAGGGACCCATCCGCCTCCAACCTTTCAATGGCTGCATTGATCAACGGCAGCAGATCCGAGCGGGATTGGTGCAATACAACGACCCGCTGAACTTCTGCGACAGGCTCTCTGGATGGCAGGACAAGGTGGTCGAGACCTGCCCGGTAGGTCCAGGCATGCACGGTTTCTTCGGGAAACAGAACAGCGTCGATGTCCCGGGACAACAATGCGAGCAATCCTTCTCCGGGGCTCGATATGGGAACCTCGATCTGATTGGCCATATAGTCGTCGACCTCTGGCGGTCTTCCAGGCATGACAGAGACTCTCAGTGAGTCGTCAACGGTAGCTTTCAGGTTGTCCAGACGTGCAGCCAGAGCAAAGAGTACATAGCGTGATGTTCCAACGGGCTTTGAAAAGACACCGGTCTGTCTGAAAATCTCGAAATCCGGTGCGCCAGCAAGCATATCCGTTTCGCCGGAAATCTGCGCTTCGGCCAATGCGCTGATGCTGTCGTAGGTGCGAATCTGCACATCGTGTTCGATGGCCTCACCCAGCAGCCTGGCCAACTCGACGGAGTAACCGGTGTAGTCACGCTCGGGACCTATTTCGAAAACAGGTGGGGCCAGAGCCCAGCCTATCGTAAGCGTCGCCCTGGAATCTGCATGAGCGTCTTTTGCCCACAAGGTGTTGGCAACGACAATTGCCACCGCTGTCATCGCACGTAGGTTGATGGGCTTGAGTCGGGCCATGGTGCTGCGATCCAACCTCAGTGACGAAACCTGCATGCTCGATACTTCATACGGTAGGCACGGCGTGCCGGCTTTGTGAAATGGCTGCTGTGCGCCATTGACCGACCCGCGTCATCATACACGCAGGAAAAGGGGCAATTGCGTTACCAGAGGTTCCATCGCCGTTGACTGCCTGCAGTGGCCACTTGTCAGTGCGGGCATTTTCGGCATGTCTTTCACTGCTGCATCGTTCAACAAGAGGACGACCCCGATATCGGTGACTTGATAACTGGCAACTCTGTATCTGTGTTCAGTGCCTCGAGTTCATGAGATTCCGGACACGTCCGGGTGTTTCGATATCGTACGAAAAGGGTTAGGCTACGTTGATGGGTACTGGCCTGGCGGTAGTGCAGAGCCATCAAACGAGTATAGAGCGCTTTCATGTCATTCAAGAAAATGATGATTTTCGGCGGAAACGCCAATGTGCAATTGACGCAAGAGATTGCTGCCTATCTTCAGCTGGCCGTTGGTAAATTGTCGTTATCGAAATTCAGTGATGGCGAAACCTCGCTTGAAATTCGGGAGGGCGTACGCGGTAGCGACGTCTTCATCGTGCAGTCGGTGTGCGTGCCAACCAATGACAATCTGATGGACCTGCTGATCATGGTTGATGCATTGAAACGCGCATCAGCCGAACGTATTACCGCCGTCATACCGTACTACGGGTATGCAAGGCAGGATCGACGCGTACGCTCCATACGAGTACCCATCACTGCAAAACTGGTTGCCAACTTGCTGAGTACAGCCGGAGTCGATCGAGTGTTGACGGTTGATGTGCATTCGGAGCAGATACAGGGATTTTTTGATATCCCGGTAGATAACGTGTACGCATCACCATTGCTGTTGCTCGATATTTACCGCAACAAGTACCCCAATCTGATTGTGGTATCGCCAGATGTGGGTGGCGTCGTTCGAGCGCGTTCCATTGCCAAGCAACTTGACGATGCCGAACTGGCCATCATAGACAAGCGTCGCCCCCAGGCGAACGAAGCTCAGGTCATGCATATCATCGGCGATGTCGCGGGCAAGACATGTGTGGTGATAGACGATATGGTCGACACGGCCGGTACCCTGTGCAAGGCAGCAAGCGCGCTGAAGAAGCACGGTGCGGTAAAGGTGGTCGCTCTGGCAACTCATCCCGTGCTGTCGGGGCCTGCGCTGGATAATATCGAAGCTTCCGAACTGGATGAGCTCGTGGTCACCGATACCATTCCTCTGAGCGAGCGGGCTGAGAACTGTCCGAAGATCAGGTGCTTGTCTGTAGCCAATCTGTTGGCAGAGACGATACGTCGCATTCATTTCAACGAATCGGTCAGTTCAGTCTACATGGACTGAAGCTCAAGGCGTTTCAGTGCGAACTCCGCAGGATTTGTCAAACGCCCGCATGTTCAGATAGGCGTCAAGCAAGCGAGTTGGCGCATACCACTGATGGCTTCAGTCAGCTCTTCAGCTTGCCCGAATACCGGAACTGCAAACTGACAGGAAGGCGATATGAACGAATACCATGGTAAATGCCTCTGCGGCACTGTCGAGATTCATGCACAGGCCAACGGTCGTGTGGGTAGCTGTCATTGCTCCGTGTGTCGACGCTGGTGTGGAGGGCCCATGTTCGCGGTACATGCCGAAGGGCAGCCCGATATCAAGGGTGAAGAGTCCATTACACGCTATCGTTCATCGGATTTCGCCGAGCGTGGCTTTTGCAGTCAGTGTGGCACTACCTTGTTCTACCACCTGATGCCGGGGGCCTTCAGTGCCGAGGGTGCCTATATGCTGGCTGCTGGTATGCTGGATCTTCCTGATGACATGGTCTTTGACAGCGAAATATACATCGATTCGCAGCCGGGCTGGTACCGTTTCGATAACGCGGCTTCACGTGCGAGAATGACCGAGAAGGAGTTTCTGCAAAGCCTCGGTATCGAGACTTGAGGCAGGCGGAGCTCGTTGCAGGAGGTAGTGGAATACTGCCTCTTGCGTGCAGGACCTGCGAAGATCCTGAAGTCTGTCGAAAGAGCTTGCCCCATGAAGACAACGCAGCAACGACACGCACAGCGAATACAGCGCGTCATCGACCATATTCACAACCATTCGTCTGACGACATCGACAGCGCCGCCGTTGCCGAAGTGGCGCAGTTGTCTACCTACCATTGGCACCGCATTTATATGGCGGTGACCGGTGAAAGCGCTGTGGCCACCCTGCGGCGTGTCCGTCTGCAGAGAGCGGCTACGGCATTGCTTCGCGACGATCGGCCAGTTGCCGACATAGCCTCGGACTGCGGCTTCGATAATCTGCAGGCATTCACGCGACTGTTCTCCCGCATCTACGGTGTGCCCCCGGGCAGGTTTCGACGCAGCAGTACAAGCACCGAAGGGCATCGGCCGTTGACAGGCGTCGGCAGTCAGATGACTTCTTCTGCGGACGCTTCATCTCCAGTGGCAGGTGAGCCGGACTCGGAAAATGCCATGCAACTCGCGAACGAACAGGCAGCCACTCGGCCAATCGATATTGCTCAACGAGCAGCGCTGCGTCTCGTCGGACTCTGGCATCAGGGCGACTATCATGAAATAGGGCGTGTATTCGAGAAGGTCATGGCGGCTGCGGAAATCGAATCGTGGCCGCGCAGCGAAGCCTTTACCGTGGGTGTCTACTTCGACGATCCGGACGTCGTGCCCATGGAGCAGTGTCGATCCTTTGCCGGCATCCCCGTGCCCGAAGATTTCCATACTCCAGAAGGGTACGACACGCAGGAAGTCCCTGGAGGTCTGCATGCCAGCTGCCTGCATACCGGCCCCTATGCGCTGCTACCGGATAGTTATCGCTACTTGTATCGCGAATGGTTACGAGGGGCTGTGCATGAAGCTCGCGACAACCCTTGTTACGAGGCTTACCTCAATACACCGTACAACACGCCGCCAGGCGAGCTGGAGACTCTGATCTGCATGCCACTGCAAGGCAAGCGCCGAGACTGCTGAAGCACCGTGTTTGAACTGTAGTAGCAACGGGGCAGACAGGTCAGCGAAAAGCCGTCGTGTCTATATAATGCCAGCAAGTTGTTCGCGAATCGTGATGCGTGTCAGGTGCCGATGGCGCTCGCATCCAGTAACAGGAGTTTGCTATGACCCAGTTCATGAACAAGAAGGAAGATATCGTCACGGAAGCACTGGATGGCATTGTCGCCGCATCGGGCGGCAAGCTTGCCCGTCTCGATGGCTATCCGCACATCCGTGTGGTGATGCGTACGGATTGGGACAAGTCCAGAGTTGCACTGGTGTCGGGTGGCGGTTCGGGGCACGAGCCTGCGCATGCCGGGTTTGTGGGCAAGGGCATGTTGACCGCGGCTGTCTGCGGCGATGTGTTTGCCTCCCCATCTGTCGATGCGGTATTGGCCGGTATTCTGGCGGTCACGGGGCCAGCCGGCTGCCTCCTGATCGTCAAGAACTACACGGGCGACCGACTCAACTTCGGGCTGGCCGCAGAACGTGCCAAGGCATTCGGTCTGGATGTCAGCATGGTGATTGTCGATGATGACGTTGCCTTGCCCGATCTGCCGCAGGCGCGTGGTATTGCCGGTACCTTGTTCGTTCACAAGGTCGCAGGCGCGCTGGCCGAATCAGGCGCAAATCTGGAGTCGGTGACCGAGGCGGCGAACCGAGTCATTGCCGGAACCAAGAGCATCGGCATGTCGCTGGATACCTGCACTGTTCCGGGTTCTCCCAAGGAGCAGCGTATTCCTGCAGGAATGGCCGAGCTCGGACTTGGCATTCACGGGGAGTCCGGTGTCGAACAGATTGCCTTCAGTGGTGCCACTGCCGCTATCGAATCGGTGTTCGGTAAATTGTCAGCAGCGATGAGTGATAAACCGCATGTTGCATTATTGAACAATCTTGGAGGATGCTCCGTTCTCGAGATGTCGATACTGTTGCACGCCCTGATTCAATCCTCCGCCGGGGCACAGATTTCCCATATTGTCGGCCCGGCCTCGATGATGACGTCGCTGGACATGCGAGGCTTTTCCCTGTCCGTGTTCCCCGCTGAAGCAGAAGACCTGAAAGCTTTGAAATCAGCGACGCCCCTGCCTGCATGGCCGGGGGTCAGCAAGCTGGCGCCGCTGGAAATCGTTGCACTGCCGGACGGGCTGACACCCATCATGCCACTGCCATCGGATCACAAGCCCACCAGGGACTTCCTGATCAACAGCTGCGAGCTTCTGATATCGCTGGAATCAGAACTCAATGCACTGGATGCCAAGTCCGGCGATGGGGATACCGGTTCGACTCTGGCTGGCGCGTCCAGGGCGCTCATTGATGCCATGGACAAGCTGCCACTGTCCGATCACACACAGCTCTACCGTGCGCTTGGCCAGGAATTGAGCCAGACCATGGGTGGTTCGTCGGGTGTGCTGCTGGCGATATTCTTTGCTGCTGCCGGTGATGCGGCGTCCAGCGGACTTCCCATGCGCGAGGCCTTGCAGGCAGGCCTTATCAGGATGCAGGAAGTCGGTGGCGCGAACCTGGGTGACAGAACCATGGTGGATGCGCTTGCCCCGGCACTGGATGCGCTGGAAAATGGCATACAGGAAGCCGCTGCTGCGGCGCGCGCCGGAGCCAACCATACGGCGACAATCGTGCGAGCCAAAGCAGGTAGATCTTCGTATGTAAGCGCCGAGCAACTCAAGGGGCATGTCGATCCCGGTGCGGAGGCTGTTGCTCGTCTGTTCGAGCATCTGGCTTCCTGACGTTTCAACAAGGCGATCCCTGGCGGCTGGAACTGGTCAGCACGAGGGAAATATTCCCCGATCCAGGCTGAACATGAGCCTGAATCGGGTCCTGATGGCGTTTCAATGTTCTACGATGATCAACTCATCATGTCGATCAGCTGTCCAGACCGCCGGGCTCCACCGGACAGGTCAACTCCGTTGGATTCCAGCTCGCTGTCCACAAAGGATCTTATCTCTTCAAGGCTGGCCCCCGCGCCCTGTAGCTTGCTGACTTCTGCGTACAAGGCATCCTTCGCCGAATCGCTCAGTGAACCACCCGGTCTCTTGCTGGAGTGCGCGTGTCCGGCAGGCCAGCCCTGACCTCGGTTGTCAGGTAGAAGGGGGCGAGACCGAGACTGGGATATGGTTGTGGCCATGCGATAGATTCATATGCTCAAGTTCATGAACGAGCTTTCAGCTCGAGTTGCATGATCTGTGTGATGTTTAACGTCATGCACAAAGTTGAACTTGAACGTCGATCGACCGCAGAGTCTGAGCTGCTTCACAAGCTCGATTCAGTCCGCCGCCAAACTATTCGTTTTCTGCACCCCCTTGCGGTTGCGCAGCAGATCTGGCGGACAAGAAGCCCAGAAGGAGCTCAACAAGGCCCTCATTGACCGATAGGTAGCACCAACAGTATCAACCACCACAGGCCCACGGCGATCAGTATCGTCGGTATATGTCCCATACCGATCTTGCCGTGAAAGCGATGTACGTCTGGTCGGTCAGAATGAAGGGCGAGTTCCTTGTTGTTCATGGGTGATACTCCGTTCCATTTGCAATTCCTGCCTGTCAGCATAGTGGCGCTTGCCGCCATTCCCGGTGAATGCCTACCAGCATTGCCGGTTACTATTCACTACTTGCACACTTCTCTGACCACGTGCCGGCCGAGAAGGTTCTATCGGATGTCCGTTCCGGTGATCACGATGCTCGCCTTGTTGTCGCTGGCATCGTCAATACGAGCACTGCAGCCTCATGACGGCTACCGTTTGATGATGCATCACGCAGATGCAGCTCAGGGAGTATTCCCACGATACTTTGGGTCAGGACTGGACTTTTGTAGGGTCTTGCTCTCTCCCCGTCTGAAACGATGACGCATGATCCGGACCCCTTCGTTGGTATCGAGTCTTGTCGTGCGGTTAGCCAGCCTGGGTGCAAGGCCATTGCGGTTCTGGCGGCGCATTACCATGGGTTCCAGCCATTGTGATAGAACTGAACTCTGCACAGTCGATGCACCACACTCGAGGTTGAAATGTCAGGAAAACTGCAAGGCAAGGTCGCGGCCATCACGGGAGCCGCATCGGGAATCGGACTGGCCTCGGCCGAAGCGATGATTGCAGAGGGTGCGCGAGTTGCCCTGATCGATCGTGATCAGGCAGCGCTGGATACTCTGCAGCAAAAGCACGGTGATGCCGTGATACCGCTGGTCATCGATCTGCTCGATGCGAAGAGCTGTGCCACATTGCTGCCAGAAGTGCTCGATGCGGCCGGGCGTCTGGATATCCTGCACGCCAATGCCGGGCTCTACGTCGGGGGGGATCTGGTGGACGCCGACAACGATGCCATCGACAGGATGCTCAACCTGAACATCAATGTGGTCATGAAGAATGTTCGCGATGTATTGCCACACATGATCGAACGTGGGGAAGGCGACATCGTGGTCACCAGCTCACTGGCGGCGCATTTTCCGACACCATGGGAACCGGTCTACGCCTCGTCCAAGTGGGCGGTCAACTGCTTTGTGCAGACCATACGCCGGCAGGTCTTCAAGCACGGCATACGGGTGGGCTCTGTCTCTCCGGGGCCGGTGATCAGTGCGCTGCTGGCAGACTGGCCCGCAGAAAAACTGCAGGAAGCCAAGGATGCGGGCAGTCTGATCGAGCCCAGCGAGGTGGCCGATGCCGTGATCTACATGCTGACGCGTCGCCGCGGGGTCACCATTCGCGACATGATCATCATGCCATCCAGTTTCGATCTCTAGTGCTGATTTCTACAGCGACTTTCTGGGCTCGACCACTGCACTGGCAAACACCAGGCCGGCAACCAGTGACATGAACAGCAGAAAGGATTGCACGCCGATATTGTCGACGGACAGGAACTGCTTGCTCGAGATCACATCATCCAGACCCACATACACCTTGCTGCCCGGTACCAGGACCACGATGCCCGGCAAGGTCACCACCGCCGCCGGCAGGTTGCGCCAGCGCGCAAACAGATTGGCATAGGCGCCGACGGCAAATGCACCGAGAAATGCGCCCAGTGTGGTGCCCCATGCGGTCGTGACCACCGTACTGACGGCATAGGCCAGGACGCCCGCGGCCACGCCCCAGGGAGCGTCGACAAAGCGTGCCTTGAACACCACTGAGAGTCCACCGGCCAACAATAGTACGGCCGGCCAGACTGTCCAGAGAGGGACATGAAAATCATCAACAGGGAGTGTCTCGCCCCATAGCAACACGCCGATGGCGACGCCCAGAACGGTGCCGAAGTACAGCTTGAACAGCACCATCAGTGAATCCATGATGCGCGCCGTGCCTGAAATCAGCTCTCTGGCGGCCAGCTCGCGAAATCCCATGGCCAGGGACAGGCCCGGTATGAAGATGATGATGCTGGAGAGCACGATCAATGGCTGGTTGATACCCGGATCCAGACGAGTAATACCCACGGCAAGAACGGCGACCACGGTGGCAGCCAGCGGCTCGAGCATGCTGGACACACGGTGTGAACGGTTCGACCAGGCAACGAAGACATAAACCAGCATGGAGAGTGTGCCGGCCCACAGGACATCGTTCCAACTACCACGCATCAGCATGGAAAAGGCGCTACCCAGCAGGATGAAGGCGAACAGTGTCACCAGCTCGGAGTAGGGGGAGCCGGAGTGTTCAATCTCCTTCAGGCCGGCCTTGGCCTCTTCCAGCGTGCAATTACCGGCAACCAGTTCGCTGACCAGAATATCGGTTCGCGCCAGCGAGGCCAGGTCAAGGTCACCCGGCTTCACCCGCATGGAGTAGTTGTAGACGTCATCGTCCGGGGCGCCCTCGACCCACAGACAGTAGGTCAGTGTCGTCGGACTGACCAGAAAGTAACCATCGAGATCGAGATGCGATGCAACGGTCTTCAGATGCGCTTCGAGTCGAAAGGCCGGCGTGCCGTATTTATGCAGCATTTCGCCGAGTTTGATGACAAACGAGCACTGTTGCTTGAAGGATAGGGCCATGTAACAGAAACTCGCCTGAGATGAACTATCGGTAAATCAATAATCATTCCTTTATCTGTATCAGCGCCGCTGCCACCGGTCGATATTCGTTCACCAGCACGCTGTAGGTTCGGCAGGCTGCCCGTGTGTTCATCACTTCCATCGCCACACCGTGCTTTCGAAGTTCGGCCATTAGTGAAAAATCGGGGAAGATGTGTTGATCACCGGAGCCCAGCAGCAGAATTTCCGGTTTGTCGGCTTCCGGAACGTCAAGGATCGGGTCGAAATGGGCCAGTGTCAGGCTCTTCAGGTCACCATCGAACCAGTCTTGCACCACGCTGGTGCGGGTAATGATGATGTTGCTGGTGTAATCCTGTCCGTTGACACCCAGCACGCCCTTGCCGTAATTGCTGATCAGGTTTTGATCAGAAGTCTCTAGATGCATTTTCATCCCTGTATAATAAGCGCCCCGGGCCCGGGTGAACACCTGTAGAGCTCAATCATAGGCAGGAGATTTTCTTGAAACCGGTATCAATTGGCCTCTTGGGGCTTGGCACGGTGGGGCAGGGTGTGGCCAACATACTGCTTCGCAATTCCGCTGAAATTGAACGCCGGACCGGTCGTCCCATTCGTGTGACGCGGGCGGCGGTGCGTAATCAGGGCAAGGCAGAAGCGCTGGAGCTGGGCATCGACATCACCACCGATGCCGAAAGTCTCGTCAGCGATCCGGATATCGACATTGTCTGTGAGGCCATGGGCGGTGAAGATCCCGCGCTGCAACTGCTGCACAGTGCCATTGCCAACGGCAAGCATGTCATCACTGCCAACAAGGCGTTGATCGCGGTACACGGCAACGAATTGCTGCAGGCCGCTCGCGACAAGGGGGTAACCGTGTCCTACGAGTCAGCGGTTGCCGGCGGTATACCGATCATCAAGGCGCTGCGCGAAGGGCTGGCTGCCAATCGTATCCAGTGGCTCGCAGGCATCATCAACGGCACAGGCAACTTCATTCTCAGTGAAATGGCCGAGAAGGGTCGCAGCTTCGATGATGTGCTGGCCGAAGCCCAGGCACTGGGTTACGCCGAGGCCGATCCCACCTTCGACGTGGAAGGAATCGATGCCGCCCACAAGCTGACCATCATGGCCTCGGTGGCATTCGGCATGCCGCTGCAGTTCGATGCCGTCTATACCGAAGGTATCAGCGAAGTAACCCGCGAAGATGTCGAATTTGCCGAAGAACTGGGCTATCGCATCAAGCACCTGGGGCTGGCTCGCAAACGTCAGGATGGCGTGGAACTGCGTGTGCACCCGACACTGATCCCTGAAAAACGACTATTGGCCAACGTCAACGGTGTGATGAATGCGGTCCTGGTACATGGCGACGCTGTCGGACCCACTTTGTACTATGGTGCCGGTGCTGGCTCTGAGCCCACAGGCTCTGCAATGGTGGCGGACATCATCGATGTCGTACGTGGCCTTGACGCCGATCCTGCGCATCGTGTGCCCATGCTGGCGTTCCAGGACGATGCCTTGACGCCACACGTCATGCTCGACACCAAGGATTATCTGTCGGCCTACTATCTGCGTCTGCACGCCCTGGATCAACCCGGTGTGCTGGCAACGGTCACTGACATCTTCGGCAAACTGGGCATCAGTATCGAGGCCATCATGCAGAAGGAGCCGGAAATGGCCGATTCCGGTGAAGCCTCCGATGAATCCGGAGAGGTACCGGTCGTGCCAATCATCCTGCTGACCCGGCGGGTACGGGAAGGGCTGATCGAACAGGCCATCGAACGCATCCAGGCACTGACCACCATCACGCAGCCAGTGACGCGTATCCGTGTGGAGTCACTGTAAGCTCGGTCGAGCGAATCATTTTGCCTGTCGGTAGTCGCACTACCGTCAGAGTCATCATTTCAGTAAAACTGCCGGGGCTGTCTCGGCACCAGAGTCTTTCAACATGTCTGCATCATCCAAACGTGCCGCCCTCTACACCGGTCTGATCGATCGTTATCGGGATCGTCTGCCGGTCAGTGACAGCACACCGATCATCTCCCTTTGCGAAGGGGATACGCCGTTGATCCGGCTCAACAACATTCCGCGCGAGCTGGAAATCGATGCCGAAATCTACGTCAAGTATGAAGGCCTGAACCCGACCGCCTCCTTCAAGGACCGCGGCATGACCATGGCCGTCAGCAAGGCGGCCGAAGAAGGCTCGAAAGCCATTGTCTGCGCCTCTACCGGGAATACCTCGGCAGCTGCCGCGGCCTATGCGGCGCGTGCCGGCATGACCGCCTTCGTGCTGATTCCTGAAGGCAAGATTGCCATGGGCAAGCTGGCGCAGGCCATCGCTCATGGTGCAGTCGTGCTGCAGATCAAGGGCAATTTCGATGACGGCATGCGTCTGGTCAAGGAAGTGGCTGGCGAGGCCCCGGTGACCATCGTCAACTCCATCAACCCCTACCGCCTGCAGGGTCAGAAGACCGCTGCTTTCGAAATCGTTGAAGCGCTGGGCCGTGCTCCGGACTATCACTGCATTCCAGTGGGCAATGCCGGCAACATCTCCGGTTACTGGATCGGTTTCAGCGAAGCGACGGGCCAGACTACCGCCTCATGCAACCTGTTCCAAGGCGCCGAGAACTGTCCGTATCTGCTGGAAGCCATGACGGACAAGCGTCCTGTCATGGTGGGTTACCAGGCTGACGGTGCGGCTCCCTTCATGCGCAACGAACCGGTACTGAGTCCCGAGACACTGGCCACGGCTATCCGTATCGGCAATCCGCAAAGCTGGGATCTGGCCCATGCCGCCGTCAACGAGTCCGGCGGCTGGTTCGATGAAGTCAGTGATGAAGAACTGCTGGCAACTCAGGCCATGCTGGCCCGGCGTGAAGGCGTATTCTGCGAACCGGCCTCAGCCGTTTCCCTGTGCGGCACTCTGCGCGACCTGAAGTCCGGCAAGATTCCTGCCGGCAGCCTGATCACCTGCACTCTGACTGGCCATGGTCTGAAGGACCCGGACATCGCCATTCGTGGACACGAAGCGGTGGAAACCGTACAGGCGGAACTGGGTGCCGTGAAGGACGCCATTCTGCGCAATATCTGATCGGGCCTTGGCTCTGGCTGCTGGTTCTACGGCAGCCAGGCTCGGTCATCGGTTGCCAGGCGATGGATCAATCGATCGTCGCCCTGGTTGCCTTGTGTGATTTGCGGGCTCTGCGTACTTTTCCAGTGACGCCTGCGGCAGCGTGAGTTCTGAGCTGTATCCGCCTCGCACCTGTTCGGCGCACGTTCTCAGGCGGAATGGGGCAGCGGTACCGGAGATTCGACGGGAAAGTCCCCGTACTCATTGAGCAGATGCAGATAGTGCTCGCGCTTGATGGTGCTGGCACCCATGCTGGCCAGATGTGGCGTCTCCAGCTGGCAATCGATCAGTTTGTACCGACCGGATTGCGCCAGATGTACCAGCGCAACCTTCGAGGCGTCACGTTCCGTGGAGAACATGGATTCGCCCACGAATACTCGACCCATGCGAATGCCATAGAGCCCCCCGACCAGCCGGTGACCTTTCCAGACTTCCAGTGAACGGGCAATGCCCAGTGTGTTCAGGTGACAATATGCCTCGATCATCTCATCGGTGATCCAGGTGCCGCTGCTCCCCGGGCGAGGTGCACCGCATTGCTTCATGACTTCCCGGTAAGCCAGATTTTCAGTGACTTCCAGGCCGGCGTTGCGCAGGGTCTTGCGCAAACTGCGCGATACGCGGATATCTTCCGGCCAGATGACGCAGCGCGGGTCGGGTGACCACCACAGAATGGGTTCGCCGGCTTCATACCAGGGAAAAACACCGGCCCGGTAGGCCGCCAGCAAGCGTCTCGGGCTGAGATTGCCGCCCGCCATCAGCAACCCGTTCGGCTCCGACAAGGCCGTACAGGTCGATGGAAACGGGGTTACATCGTCATCCGGGGCCAGGAACGGAATCGGCATACAGGGCCTACAGTGAAAGTGTTTCAGCCTTGAACGGTAACAAATCGGAGAGTCCGCTGCACCTTTGTTCAATATAGGGCCGCTCCTGTGACAGGAAATCGGCAATGGCATCGCGGAAGCCGGGATGGGATATATAGTGTGCCGAACGGGTAATGGTCGGCAGGAATCCGCGTGTAATCTTGTGTTCCCCCTGGGCGCCGGGTTCGAAATGGGCAATACCATTGGCAATGCAATACTCGATGCCCTGGTAGTAACAGGCTTCAAAGTGCAGGGCATTGTAGTCACGCCGACACCCCCAGTAGCGCCCATAGAGCGTGCTGCTGCCAATGAACATGACGGAACAGGCGACCGGCCACTCGGGCTGCTCATCGCTGTCATCAAAGGCAAAGACGATCAGTACCTGATCCCCCATCTTCTTGCCGATCGCCTCGAAGAACTCCAGCGTCAGCGACGGATTACCCCACTTGCGATCGAAGGTGGACTCATAGAATCGGTGAACCCAGCGCCATTCGGTCTGTGACAGGCTGCTGCCGAGTCTCTGTTCCAGCCTCAAGCCGGCATCGCTGACGTAACGACGCTCGCGCCGCAGGGTCTTGCGTCGTCGGGAGGTGCAGCGGGCAAGAAAGTCGTCGAAGTCGCTGTAGTTGTCGTTTTGCCAGTGGTACTGGCAGTCGATACGTTTCAGGTGATCGTTGGCTTGTGCAGGCAACTCGATTTCAGTGGCGTCAGGCTCTTCATCGTCCGCATCGTCCGCATCGTCCGCATCGTCCGCATCGTCCGCATCGTCCGCATCGTCCTCACCACTCGCACTACGCGAATCATTTTCTTCATCCACTTGCCGCTCGGCTGTGCCGTCGTTGCTGTCCGCTGCCTCGGAAGCCTCTGCCTGGCTATCTTCTGCAGCCGCAGGTTCCACGGCCGACAGAATGTCGCTCTCGCGCTCGGTCAGGAACAGGTAGTGCACGCTGGAATAGCCCTGCGAGTCGGCAAACTGGCGAACGGCCCTGGCCAACAGGCTGACCGTCTGCTCGTAGGGCTGATCGGATCTCACCAGCAATCGCTGACCGGTAGCCGGTGTAAACGGAATGCTGGAGACCAGTTTCGGGTAGTACTCCATCTGGTGACGCTCATAGGCCTCGGCCCAGGCCCAGTCGAATACGAACTCGCCATACGAGTTTGTCTTCACATAGGTGGGGACAGCGCCGACCAGTTCGCGCGAATCATCCTCGCCCGCCCACAACAGAAAGTAGCGTGGATACCAGCCAGTGGATTTGCCCAGGCAGCCGGTAACGTCGAGGGTATGCAGAAATTCATGGCGCAGGAACGGATTGCCGTCATCACACAGGGCGTTCCAGTGTTCTGCAGGTACCGATTCCAGTGAATCACGGACTTCTAGTTGTAGTTGCTGCTTCATCTGCTGAGTCTGTGGCCGTCTTCGGAATGCCGCATCTGTTCCTGCCGTGTCGACGTCACGAAAACAGCTTCATGCTGTCGACAGGCAGGGCAGGGGGTCACGCTGTCTGCAGCGCTTCCAGATAGCGTTCTGCATCCAGCGCCGCCATGCAGCCCGTTCCGGCCGAGGTGATGGCCTGTCGGTAGACGTGATCCATGACATCGCCGGCTGCAAAGACACCCGGGACACTGGTCGCGGTGGCATTGCCCTGGCTGCCGCTCTGCACGCTCAGATAACCACCCTGCATCTCCAGCTGATCGACGAACAGGCTGGTATTGGGACTGTGACCGATGGCGATGAACACACCCAGCAGATCAATGTCTTCTGTATCACCGGTATCCACGTGACGAATACGCATGCCGGTAACGCCGGTCTGATCGCCCAGCACTTCATCCAGGGTGTGGTTCCAGGCAATGCGGATATTGCCCGTGCGTTCCTTTTCGAACAGGCGATCCTGCAGAATCTTCTCGGCGCGCAGGGAATCGCGGCGATGTACCAGCACCACTTCGCTACAGATGTTGGATAAGTAGAGAGCTTCTTCCACCGCAGTGTTGCCGCCGCCGATGACTGCCACCTTCTTCTGACGATAGAAAAAACCGTCACACGTGGCGCAGGCGGACACACCGCGGCCCTTGAAGGCCTCTTCGGAAGGTAAACCCAGGTACATGGCGCTGGCGCCCGTGGCAATGATCAGGGAGTCACAGGTGTAGCTGCCATTGTCACCGGTCAGACGCAGCGGACGCTGGGAGAAGTCAACCGATTGAATGTGATCACTGATCAGCGTCGTGTCGAAGCGTTCCGCGTGCTGTTTGAAGCGTTCCATCAGCTCGGGACCCTGGACTCCCATGGCATCTGCGGGCCAGTTGTCGACATCGGTCGTGGTGGTCAGCTGGCCGCCAGGTTCCATTCCCGCTATCAGTACCGGCTCGAGATTGGCTCTGGCGGCGTATACCGCTGCGGTGTAACCGGCAGGTCCTGATCCGAGGATAAGTAGCTTGCAGTGACGCGTATCGGTCATGTTGGTTCCGTTGTCTTACAGTGTTGGATGAAATAAGGGGGTGAATACTACCCCCAAACGAACCTGTGGCGTCAGGTATGCGCTCAGGCGTCTGCTACACTTTTATTTCCGGCGAGCACCAATGTGGTATTGGATTCCAATAACACAACGCCCCTACTCACGCTAAGGCAGGACAGTTTTTTTGGCTCAAGCTACCAAAAAGCGCGCGGCTGTCGCACGCCGCAAGAAAGCACCTGTGGCTCGCAAGGCCAGCAGTGCCAAGAATGCGGGCCGCGTGGCCAGTCGCCGCGTCACGGCCACACGTCGCAGCGCAACCACATCTTCCAGAAAGGGCCGGACGTCGGCTGCCGACACGCGCGCTGCTGCCAGTGCGCAGTTGTCAAATGCGCGGGCACTCGGGCAAATGGGACGACTATTCCGTGAAGTGGGCGGCATTGTCTGCGGTTTTGCGGCGCTCATTGCACTGCTGGCGCTGACCAGTTTCGATGCCAGTGACCCGGGCTGGTCCCACACCGGGGTCGGCGAACCCATCCAGAACAGTGTCGGACGGGTCGGTGCGTGGTTTGCCGATGTGACCCTGTCCTTGTTCGGTTACATGGCTTATCTGCTGCCGCTGGTGATGGGCATCGGTGGCTGGCTGCTGTTTCGTGATGAACGACGGGTCATCAATGCCTATCGACCGTTTGTCTTTGTCCGACTCATCGGCGTCATCCTGATGCTGGCCAGCGCCAGTGGTCTGGCCGATCTGCACTTCGGGGTGCCTGACGGTGCCTTGCCGCACAATATCTTCGGTGGCGGCATTCTGGGAACCGCTGTTGCCTGGCGACTGGTGGGCTTTCTGCACCACCTGGGGACGACCTTGCTGCTGCTGGCCGTGTTCTTCAGTAGTCTGACGCTGGCCTTTGGCACGTCCTGGCTGCAGCTGATCGAGGTGATCGGTGGTGCCGTGGTCGGGGTGTTCGAGAGAATGAAGGGCAGTGTGAGTTCCATGTCTGAATCACACGCCGAACTGGCCCGTATTCGTGAAGCGGACCGGGCGCGTGAACTGCACCTGCGTCAGCGCGAGCAGGAAGCGGCGGCAATAGCCCGCGAGAAAGCGGCGAAGAACGCGGAAAAACGCCGTGAGAGCACTCAGAAGTCAGCGCCGGCGCCGCGCAAACGTTCGACGGCCAGGGTGCCTGATCTGGACCCCTTGCTGGACATCGATGCCGACAATCCGCCGCGCACTGGCCTTGCCGCCGCCCTGGCCATGGCCCGGGAAAAGGCGGTGGCCGGTACCCAGGCTGCCGGTGGCGCTGCCAAATCGGCTGCCAGGACCATGACCCCGGCCACGCATGGGGCCAAGATGGATGCGCTCGATCGATCATTGGGTGAGGCCGATCCCTTGCTGAACGAGATGGATCCACTGCTCAACGACAATTTTGCCGTGCGTCCTCCGGTCAATACCGCTGTTGCCGATCCGTTCGAAGACTACCCGTTTGTGGATGATCCGGTCGACGAACCACCCGTCGAAGCACCGAAGAGCAAGAAGAAAAAGAGCTCCGCAGCGCCTGCGGCACCCGCGGTAACCACCGAGGCACCCGAGCACGAAACCGTTCTGCCGGTGATGGATCCGACACGCAAGAAGAAGATTGCGATCAAGCCGAGGGTGTCCGAGCAGAAACAGGCAAAGCTGTTCCTGGATGTACCGGATTCCGATCTGCCACCGCTGTCGCTGCTCGATGCGCCTGAGCCGCAACGTCCCGGTTTCTCGGATGAGGACCTGGAAGCCCTGTCACGCCTGCTCGAGCAGAAGCTTGCCGAGTTCCGTATCACGGTAGAAGTGGTGGCGGTGCATCCGGGCCCGGTCATCACCCGCTTCGAAATGCAGTTGGCTCCGGGTATCAAGGCCAGCCGTATCACTGGCTTGTCACAGGATATCGCGCGCTCCATGTCGCTGGTAAGTGTGCGTGTGGTCGAGGTCATCGCCGGCAAGTCGACCATTGGTATCGAGGTGCCGAACGATCATCGCGAAATCGTGCAGCTGAGCGAAATGCTGCAATCACCGCAATACATCGAAAAGAAATCCCCGCTGACCCTGGCACTGGGCAAGGACATCAGTGGCGAGTCGGTCACCGCCGACCTGGGCCGCATGCCGCATCTGCTAGTGGCAGGTACCACCGGTTCGGGTAAATCGGTGGCGGTCAATGCCATGCTGATCAGTCTGTTGTACAAGGCCACGGCCAAGGATGTGCGCCTGATCCTGATCGATCCGAAGATGCTCGAACTGAATGTCTATGATGGCATTCCGCATCTGCTATCGCCGGTGGTCACCGACATGAAGGAGGCGGCCAATGCGCTGCGCTGGTGTGTCGGCGAGATGGAGCGACGCTATACCGTCATGGCCGCACTCAAGGTGCGCAACATCGCCGGTTACAACAAGAAGGTCAATGATGGCATCAAGGCAGGTACACCGATTGTCGATCCTCTGTATGACCCGCAGATGTCCCTGACGCCGGCGGCAGCTCCACCGACGCTGGAACCGATGCCGTTCATCGTTGTGGTTGTGGACGAATTTGCCGACATGATGATGCAGGTGGGCAAGAAGGCAGAAGAGCTGATTGCACGAATCGCCCAGAAAGCGCGAGCCGCCGGTATTCACCTGATTCTGGCCACGCAGCGACCCTCGGTCGATGTCATTACCGGTCTGATCAAGGCCAATGTGCCCACGCGAATCGCCTTCCAGGTGTCCTCGAAGATCGACTCACGCACCATCCTCGACCAGGGCGGTGCAGAATCGCTGCTCGGTCACGGTGACATGCTCTACCTGCCGCCCGGCACAGCCTTGCCAGTGCGCGTGCACGGGGCTTTCGTGGACGATCATGAAGTACAGAACGTTGTCGCCCACATCAAGCAAACGGGTGAGCCGAATTACATCGAGGAAATCCTGCAGGAAAACACCATGGCCATTCCGGGCCTGTCCGGTGGGGATTCCGAAGGCGGTGGTTCCGAGTCCGACGCCCTGTACGATCAGGCTGTCGAGATCGTGTTGGAATCACGCAAGGCGTCCATTTCCTATGTGCAGCGCCGGCTCAAGATCGGCTACAACCGGGCGGCACGCATGGTCGAGGAAATGGAAGCCGCCGGTGTGGTCAGTCAGGTGACCTCCAGCGGTACCCGCGAGGTGCTGGCACCCCCACCGACGCACGGGCATCACTGAATTCGACGGCGCGACAAGCCTTGCGTTCCGCTGAAGTGGGCATAGTTTGCCTCTGTGCAGCGGAACTACCGTCCTCTGCGGCCATCAAGGTAGACT
>CBDUIJ010000018.1:0-34419 GCA_965367215.1 uncultured Granulosicoccus sp. | reverse complement strand
ACGATCAATGGCCTGTTGAACGGCACCCATGTCGCCATGCACTCGGGCGATATAGCGATGCCGCTCAGGATCTGTTTCCGGCTGTGACACCGGGCCGTCGACCTCATCGAAGACATAGGCAAAGTAGCGGGTGTCCTGCCATCCGTTGTTCTTGACGATATCACTCCAGCGACTGGCCAGATCCGTGTAGGCGTCCAGCTGCTCCTCCGACAGGGCGGCGTCGACGATCAGGTCGTGCTCCTGCGGCCATGGCGTGCGCCACACGCTCACGCCTGTGTCAGCTCCCGTGCCGGTATAGCCGGCCTCACTGCTGAACAGTTGACCGTCGAGAGCCGGCGCATAGGTATCCAGATAGTCCTGCCATTGCTCGGAGCTTCGCGGCGCATCGGGTGTGCGTTCGATGAAGACCATGCGATGCTGGTGTGCCATGACCTGATAACACTGAGCCATCTGTTGCCAGCGTTTGCTGCTGCGATCCTCACCAACTCCTTCCAGTCGATAGGAGCGATAGATCTCGCCGACCGCATCGATCGAGGTAGTCTGGGGAATCGTCGCATCGATGACCGTCAGGGAGATTTCCAGGTCGATCGCCTCATCAGAGGCACCCGCCGTATCGTCCGCGGGTAACGGCGTCAGCCGCAGTTTCTGCCGGTGTTCACCGGGAGCCGTATTGGCAGGAATGTACATTTCCACCCAGACACTCTGGTTGCGTCCGGGGCGGGGCAGTGACACCTGATCGAACAGCGTGGTCCGAGTCTGGGCACAGCGTTGCTCCTGGGGTATCAAGGCATCGGGGTAGGCGGCGGGGTAGGGCAGCACGTCAGTCTTTGGTCCCCATCGATAGCCGCCGTCCTTCACCTGCAGATAATGCGCCTGGTACAGCGATGTCCGGATGTCGCTGTCTGCCATGTCCACGGAGACCAGACTTGCATTGTCACGATTCTCGGTGCGCAATATCAGCTGGAAGGCAATGGTCTCGTTGCGCGCGACTGTCCAGTGGAGTTTGCGAGGATTGTCTGGCCGCAGATCGAAGCGTGGATGTTCCAGACGACTGATACCCTGCCGGGTGATGCGTGCCATATCGCTGGCAGCACAGACAATCAGGCCGTCCGGTTTGCGCAGGCAGGACTCATCATGCACAGCTTCCGGCTCGCGCAGCAGCCCTGTTACACCCAGCGCCAGCAGGGGCAGGGCGAGAAGGAACTGACGCCCGCGTCGAGCCAGAGGAGAGACGAGAACTGGCATCAGTGATTGTCGGCCGCTTGTTCACGCAAGGTGTACTTCTGGATCTTGCCGGTGGAGGTTTTCGGCAATGAACCGAAGACAATGCGCTTGGGCACCTTGAAGTGTGCCATGTGATCGCGACAGTAAGCGATGATCTCCTTTTCATCGGCACCACCAGGCTGGTGCAATGTGACGAAGGCGCAAGGGCTTTCTCCCCAGGTCTCGTGCGGCATGGCAACCACGGCCGCTTCCAGAATGGCCGGGTGGCGGAACAGCACTTCCTCGATCTCCAGCGTGGAGATATTCTCGCCACCGCTGATGATGATGTCCTTGGCGCGATCCTTGACCTCGATATAGCCATCGTCATGCATGACACCCAGATCCCCGGTATGAAACCAGCCGCCCTTGAATGCCTCGGCTGTCGCTGTCGGGTTTTTCAGATAGCCTTTCATGACGGTATTGCCGCGGATCATCAGCTCGCCGATGGTGTTGCCATCCCGGGGCACCCGCTGCATCGAATCGGCATGCATGACGGCGGCATTCTCCACTGTCACATAATGCACGCCCTGTCTGGCCATTCGCGCAGAGCGCTGTTCGATCTTCAGCTCTTGCCAGTCATCCTGTGGCAGGCAGATGGTCGCCGGTCCATAGGTTTCTGTCAGGCCATACAAGTGCGTGACCTTGAAGCCGATGGCTTCCATGGCCTCGATGACAGACGAGGGAGGCGCGGCTCCACCGGTTGCCAGTTCCACGTCCCGGCTCGCTCGGCGATGCAGCTCGGCAGGCGAGTTGGCCAGCATGTTCAGCACGATAGGCGCGCCGCACATATGCGTGACATCTTCGGCCTCGATCAACTGGAAAATACGGGCCGGATCGACCTTGCGCAGACAGACATGGGTGCCCATGGCGGCAGTCACGCCCCAGGTAAAGGTCCAGCCATCGCAGTGGAACATCGGTAATGTCCACAGATAGCGTGATGCATGTGTGACCCCCATGGCGGACATGTTGCCCAGCGCATTCAGGTAGGCGCCGCGGTGGTGATAGACGCAACCCTTGGGGTTGCCTGTGGTGCCTGAGGTGTACAACAGTGAAATGGCTTGCCACTCATCGGTGATACCCGGTGTGGGCTCCGTATCGGCACCGCTGCACAGGAAGGCTTCATAATCCATGTCGCCAATGAGCTCGCCGCCCTCTGCCAGAACATCATCGATGTCGATGACGGGCAGGGGCCGACCGAGCAGTGCCAGCGCCTCTTGGACGATCGGTGAGAATTCGCGATCACTGATCAGCAGCCTGGCATCGCCATGCTCCAGGATGAAGGCCAGTGTTGCGGCATCCAGACGCGTATTCAGAGAATTCAGGACAGCGCCGATAAGCGGCACGGCATTGTGGGCTTCCAGCATCTCGGGCGTGTTGCAGGCCATGATGGCAACGCAATCTCCGCGTCCGATACCTCGTTTGTTCAGAGCACTGGCCAGCTGGCGGCTGCGCTGCCAGAACTGGGCATAGTTGTAGCGACGTTCGCCATGCACGACGGCAAGTTGTTGCGGACGAATCGTTGCGGCCCGCTGCAGAAAGCTGACCGGGGACAAGGGCTGGTAGTTGGCCTCTTGCTGTTCCAGATCCTGCTCGAATATCGACATCTTGGCTCCTGAGTGAGGGGGTTTGCGCATCGTGGCCCAGCTGCGTGTCCGTCATTCGGCATCTGAGGCGTGATCGCTGTGATGTTACATCAGATGCTGTTCAACGCCATGACACGGCCGGCCGTCAGGGCATGCAGTTCGCAATTCCGGACACGCTAACAGGTTATTCGGGCATCAGCCCTTCAGTGTCAGACCAAGACCCCGCTAGGTGTATCTAGTCGACAAAGGTCTTTCACTGTTTGATGAATAGTATTCCGCTACGGCTGAAATTTGCGCTGTTCCCTGTCATGCTCATTCTGGCACTGGCAGCAACCTGCCTGACCGTGATCGACAGCATTCGATCGCAGCATGAAGATGCCGTGCTGGTGGACGTCGCCGGCCGGCAGCGCATGCTCAATCAGCGTTATGTCAAGGAGGTGCTGGTTGCTGCCTACAGTCAAGGCGATAGCCGGCAGGAAGCTATTGATGCCAGCCAAGTCAGTATGAAGCTGTTCAAGTCCACCCTGATGGCAATCAGGGATGGCGGCGAGGTGGTGGTCGATCCGATCAGCGGCAAAACGCGTCAACTGCCGCCACCGAGCGAAACAGGCCTGGCCGATTATCTGGGGGGCCGTGAGCATCCGGCAACAAAGCTGACATTACAGTTGACCCGTGAGGCGGACAGGATCCTGGCCATGTCGGCCAACGGCGATACCGTGGATGCAAGCAGGCTTCTGGCGGTGTCCGCACAATTGCATGTCCAGGCCAACAATCTTGTCAAGCAACTGGTGGTACTGGCGGATATCAGGAACGATGAACTGATACGTATCTGCCTCTGGATCAGCGGTATAGCGGCCCTGTTGAGCGTGCTGTTCAGCTGGTGGATCAGCCACAGCGTCATTGTCCCGGTCATGCGTTGCCGCAAGGCACTCAAGCGTATGGCTTCGGGTAATCTGTCGAGACCGTACAACATGCGGCGCGGTGATGAGTTCGGGGACATCACCAATGATCTGGATATATCCGTGCAGGCCATGAGTTCGGCACTGGGCAGTGAACAGGTGGACTGGGAGGAGGTAGGCACGTTTTTCAGGGATCTGCGAACCGAACTGCAGCAGGTGCGTGCCATCATCACGCAATCCCGGGTATCCATGGTGCTGGTGGGGCAGGAAGGGCTCATCACCTTTGCCAATCCTGCCGCCATGGCCGAGCTGAAGGATCTGCATGCGCAGGGGCATCTGCCGGAACTGCTGACAAGTGGCAGCTATCTGGCCAGCGGTGGGGACTCTCTGACAGAGGTTGCACGATACGCTGCAGATCTGGATCAGCTGCCGCATTCGCTGCAGATCGCCTTGGGCACACAGTTTCTACAGGTGGATATCGAACCGATCCGTGGTGATGAAGGCGAACAATCGCTGGCACTGGTGAGCTGGAAGAACATCACCGTCGACCTTGCCGTACAGCGTGATCTTGACCAGAAGACCGAAGCTGATGAGCGTTACACCGGCAATCTGGATGTTCTGGTTACGCAGATCAATCAGGTGGTGCAATCGGCCAGTTCAGGTGACCTGAGCCTGAGCATTGCTCGCAACGAGAATGAATCACTGAATGCCATAGCCGATACCATCAACGGCTTTCTGGCGACTCTCAATCGCGATTTCAGTGACATCCGGATTCATGCCGATGAGCTGATGACGCGATCCATGGAACTGCGAAGCAGTTCGGGCCAGATCGAAAGCAACGCGGGTGAATCCAACGATCACTGTGTGCAAGTGGCCGAGAATGCAGAGAGTGTCAACAGCCTCATGCGCGGTGCGTCTGCCACCACCGAAGAGATGACCGCATCGATCAATGAAATATCTGCCAATACCAGCCGGGCGGACAGGATGTCCGGTGAGGCGGTGTCCCTGGCCAGTGGTACGCACGACACCATGCAGCAACTCTTCGCTTCGAGCAGCGGCGTTGGCAGTGTCCTGAAAATCATTACCTCCATTGCCGAGCAAACCAATCTGCTGGCGCTCAACGCCACGATAGAGGCCGCTCGTGCCGGCGAGGCAGGCAAGGGCTTTGCCGTGGTTGCCAACGAGGTAAAGGAGCTGGCAAAGCAGACAGCCAATGCTACCGAGGAGATCGGCAATCGTATCGGCAGTATTCAGGCAGACAGCAGCTCGGCCGTCAAGGCGATCGCGGGAATTCATGAAATCATTCATGAGATCAGCGAATACCAGACATCCGTGGCCGGAGCGATGATGCAGCAAAGCACTGCATCCAGAGAAATGAGCAAGACGGTTCAGCGTACGTCCGATACCAGCGACACCATGCACCATGCTCTGCAGCTGCTGGTGGAGAAATCCAGACACTCTCTGGAAACCGCGCGCGACAGTCTGGTGGTCAGTGAGGAAGTGGAATCACGTGCGCGAGCGTTGCAGAGTCTGCTGGCGCGGTATCAACTGGCACGCAGCTGATACCGCAGCTCGAGCCCCGTGTGCTAGCGAAGGATGGAGAAGCTGATCTCTGGCCGTTTGCCGACGCGTGGCGAGAGGTTGAGTATGCAGAAGGAGTTCAGATTCACCTGGCGGTTGGCCTCCAGGTCGTCCAGTACCGAACGGGCGAACTGGTCGGCCCATTCGGGTAATTCACCGAACATGATGAACTGGGAAAACACCAGGGTCAGGTCTTCATCATCCGCGCGATCCCCGAACCAGGCCAGGTATGCTTCGCTGAATAACTTGAACTCGCTGATGTTGAGTAGGTGCGCTGCTTTCGAAATCGTGTGCATGAGGCGTGTCTCTCTTGGCGATCGTTGTCAGTCAAACTCCAATGGCTACCCAGCCAACGTAATTACACAAGACATCAGGCAGATTCTGGTGGCACGCTACCTGTTGCTTGCGCCGGCGTTGAGACGACTTCCGGTCGTTCGACGTCGGGGGGCACGAATCGTTCGGTCTAAGGAGCTAACGGCAGCGCCGTGATAGCCCTTACCTTGAAAGTAGCAGTTCTGTAACGGAATGTGTATTCAGACTTTCCGCAGGTTGAAAAAATTGCATGAAAAACTGTAAACGAACACAGTTTTCGCTTGTCTGTTTCGGTATCAGGCAGCATCTTGTGTATCCATACGTCAGTCATTGACCCCGAGAGAGCGTTGCATGATCCGATCCGGACCCCGATTCGTCATAACGTTGGCATGTATCGCCATGGTCAGTGCCTGTGCCATTACCCAGCCCTCACCGCCCGCAGGCGATGCGTCACTGAGCAGCATCACCGTGGCTCAAGCCATCGATAGCGAGCAGGTGGCCGAGCTGGACAGCATCAGCGCTGATGCCGCAAACGGTGAGCAAGAGCTGGTGCGCTGGGGCGGCACGATTGCCAGTGTGACGAATCGAACCGATGGCAGCACCCTGGTGGAGATCGTCTCCAGGCCGCTCTACAGCGGCGGACGACCCATTCACGATGATCGTTCCGATGGACGCTTTCTGGCCCTGCTCAGCGGGTTTCTGGACCCGGAGATCGTCAAGGTGGGCCGTGACATGACGGTGCTGGGGCGGTTGAGCGGCAAGGCGGCTGGCAAGGTCGGCGAGTCGGATTACCTGTTTCCCGTTGTGCTCATTCAGGACTATCAATTCTGGAAACCCGTGATCACCGTGCCGCCCCGGCATTTTTCTCACTGGAACAATTACCCCCCCTTTGGATACTCGGACCCGTTCAGACGCGACTGGCCCTTCGATTCACGACCACGTAGACCTGGCAGGCGTTAGGCTGTTGGCGCTGGTGCAGCAGACATTCTGACCTTGAACCTCAATGTTCTGTAATGAAAAAAGACGTCAAGCATGTGGCGCGCATGACACAGCGTGTTGCATAAAAACCACGTCCAATCAGCAAGTTGTTGAACATACGTGTTTTTATGCTCAAGAGAGCCATTGAAAAAGCGCCGGTAATCCGGCACCAATGGCGCGTCCATGCAACGATCTCTACGATAGACTGCCTTCCTTGCGAGCCCCTTGCCACTCTACCGACATCAGGAAATGGCATCCCGTCGGCATGTGCTGACTGATTGCGGGCCAGCGCAGGAGCCCGGATCCATAAATGTTGATTACTCCACATTGCAGTCTGACCGATTGTCAATGTGGGTCAACCGTTGGGATTCATCGTCGATATCCATAGAAAGCCTGGCTTGATTGGCCGGCGGAGACCTGTTTGATGACCAGCGCCATGACTAGAGCAGGCGCCCTGGCGTGTGTTCTGGCTGCAATGGCCATCCTCACCCCCGTGGCCCTGGCAGAGCGATCCAGTGAGAACAGTTTGCGCACCATGCTGCAGACAGGCCATGACATGCCTTTTCTGCAACCATTGCCATCGCACGCTGTCACCAGTTGTACCCAGCCGGATGACATGACGCTCAGCGCCATCCTGCCGGTCGCGACCGACCACGGCAGCTTTGCCAGTGGCGTGGTGTTCGATGTCAATCGCGTACTGACTGCAGCTCACGCGGTTCAGGGGGGAGAGCAGTTTTTCGTTCGAGTGGACGAATCGTTTCAACTGGCCGAGTTGCTGATGGTCGATCATGTAAACGATCTGGCCGTACTGGCTGTGGATACGCGCTCCATCAACCCCTTGCATATCGCCGGACTCGATCCGGCAGAAGCCCAGACTGTCTGGGCGGCAGGCTATCCACGTGCTCAGGCGATGATGACGTCCAGCGGCGTGCTGCAGGATACGCGCGAAGGCGCTCTGCACAGCAGCGCCACCATCGACTCGGGTCAGTCTGGAGGAGGGCTGCTCAGCTGCAACGATGGCGTCTGGGAGATGCTGGGCATGCTACGCGGTTACGGCGCTTATCTGCAGGGCGATCACTACGTGAAACTGCCGAATCATTCGGTGTCCGTGGCCGCCGCGACAATCAATCGCTTTCTGAGCTCTCGTCACTGATCCTCGCCTTGCGGCCTTGTCCTTTCGACTCGGGTGGGGCCGGGTGACTGGCGGCCCGGGGAGCGGTTGCACGCGATGCAAAGCGTGGCGGTTCACTGGGCAATGAATCCACCATCGCCTGGCTACGAGCACCGGCATTGTGCACAAGCTCGGCAATCAGTGGAGCCTCGGGCAGGTTCTTCCAGTACTTGACCGGCATTTCCGAGCGCATGGCATCGAGCTTGAGTCTGGCCGGGTTGAAGATGTTGGCAAAGTAGGTCTTCCACAGCTGCTCCATGGCCTCGGGAGCGGCGCCGTCATTGCGGTGCCCACCGGGACCGAATTGCAGGCTCTGGCCATTCCAGTGCGCGCTTTCATCAGGGGTGACAATCGACCAGTGCATGTTGGCGAAACGTCTGACGAAAAAATCGCTTGAAAGCCGCAAGGTGTGGTGCTCCGGTTCGAACCAGGCACTGAAGTGTTCAGGTTCCACCTCGGGTGTCTGGCGAAAGCGTACGAAGGCATGCATCTTGTGGCGTTCCCTGGCCACGCATTTGCCCAGCCTGTGCAGGCGGTGCATGTCCGGATCACTTGGCAGATCCAGCAGTCCGGGCTCACCATGGCTGGCTCGCCACAGCACGCGGTACAACAGCGCGAAACGGTCGGGTGTTCGATGACAGGCAACGCATCTGGCCAGTTCGAGAAAGCGGCGGGGGACAACAGGGACCTGGCCTGCGCGATGTGTGTTCGAAGACGATACCGCCGAACTGGCAGGAGCGGCTTGCTCGCCGAAGAGATCGGCTGTCCCGCCGCCGAATTCCCAGACGATCGACTCCGGCGGAGAGCCGGCGGCAAGGTGTTGCCGGGCGAGGCGACGCCAGCCATCGAAATCGTCCGGCCGCGCCAGTTGAACCTTGTGGAGCATTGGCTCCTGTCGCTGACGATTCATGACGGCCGCTCAGTCGAACAGAGACATCTGAGCACTGCCCTGCAGCAGCTGTGCGCGCAGTCCACCGGTGTCCAGTAACGAGGTGGGGCGCCAGTCGCGCGTCACGACAAACGGTCGCATGCGACTGACCGATCCGCACAAGCGGCCCAGGTCGGCCAGGCTCAGACGGTGCAGACGGCGGCTGGCAATGATTCGTTCTACGCCTCGAGTCCCCAGTCCCGGTACGCGCAGCAGCAACTCGCGCTCCGCCTGATTGACGTCGACCGGGAAACGTTCGCGATGTTTCAGGGCCCAGGCCAGTTTGGGGTCGAGCGCCGGATCCAGCATGCCGTTCTCGCCACCGGCGACGATTTCATCGACAGCAAAACCATAGAAGCGCATCAACCAGTCGGCCTGATAAAGGCGATGTTCACGGTTCAGATCGGGCGGGGCGAGCGGCAGGGCGGCACTGGCATCGGGGATCGGACTGAACGCGCTGTAGTAGACCCGCTTCAGGTGATAACCGTTGTACAGGGATTCACTGCAGTCAAGCAGTTCACCATCGCTGGCATCGTCTGCTCCGACGATCATCTGGGTACTTTGCCCCGAGGCGGCAAATTGCGGAGCGGCACGTCCCGAATGGCTCCGCTCGCGACTTTCATCGAGCCGGCTGCGGATGCCCGCCATGGCGCGCCGGATTCCTCCGGCCTCCTTCTGCGGAGCCAGCGAGTTCAGGCTGGACGATCGGGCCAGTTCGACATTGATGGACAGCCGGTCGGCGTAACGGCCGGCAGAGGCGAGCAGTTCCGGTGTGGCTTCCGGAATGGTCTTCAGGTGAATGTAGCCACGGAAGTCATGCACCTCGCGCAGGCGCCGTGCGACTTCGACAATCTGTTCCATCGTGTAGTCGGGGTCCTGGATGATGCCCGAGGACAGAAACAGGCCTTCGATGTAATTACGCTTGTAGAAGGCCAGCACCAGGTTGACCAGCTCATCGACTTCGAAACGGGCGCGTGGCACATTGCTGGAAACGCGATTGACGCAGTACAGGCAATCGAAGGTACAGAAGTTGGTCAGCAATACCTTCAGCAGGGAGATGCAGCGGCCGTCCGGGGCATAGGAATGACAGATACCCATGCCTTCGGTACTGCCCACGCCTCGACCATCCAGGGAGTCTCGCCGTGATGCACCACTGGAGGCGCAGGATGCATCGTATTTGGCGGCATCGGAGAGGATGGCCAGTTTGTTCATCAATCGGATCGGCACACCATCGGCCGCTGGCGAGAGGATTGCTGGATCACATTTTGGACTGTTCATTCATACAGTATACGGAAAACCTCCTGCGAGCGACAATGACAGTCCTGACAAGCTCAGGATCGGTCAGTCCGAGAGGTAATATTCAACCGTGGAGACCACACGCACCTGCTTGATATGCGGCGAGGTCGAGTCCCGGTCGACGATCGAGAACTGTCCCTGGCGGGCTGACTTGATCTTGCCCAGTTGGCTGTCCGAGTCCTGTGCAAACTTCTGAGCCACGGTTCTGGCGTTCTTGGTCGCCTCTTCGATCATCGCCGGTTTCAGCTCATTCAGACCGGTGAACAGGAACTGATTACCGCCCGGCCCGTTGTAACCGTTACCTGATACCACCACGCCCTTTTTGCCCAGTTCCAGCACATTGGACATGGCATCTCGTACGGCGGTCACGTTTTCCGAGTGCACCATGACAACCGCATTTCCCGTGTAGCGGAAAGTGATGTTGGCGCGATCTCCCCATTGCTGGGCGTAGAGGTCGGTGATGTTCGGTGGCGACAGGCTGATGTCCTCTTCGGCGATGCCGTAGTCGACCAGGAAACTCCGGATGGTGGCGGTTCGTGTTTCGATCGATTCATAGACCTCATCCAGGTCGTTGCTGGCCACCTGAAAGCTCACCGGCCAGGCCGCGAGGTTCGCCGGTACTTCTCGCTCGGACAGTCCCTTGACCGTGACCGTTCTTTCCAGAGACTTGACTGACAGCGCAGCCTGACCAATCAGATAACCCAGTGAGGACAGGCCGAGAACCAGGCAGGCGCCCAGTATCAGTGATGCGGTTCGACTCGTGGTCTGCATGTTGTTTACCCTGAGTGGCAGTGTCGTGTGATGAGGCCGATGACGGAAGACCGGTCAGGGCAATGATGTGTGCGCACTGGCCAGCCTATGGGTATTGTAGTGCCCAGGTCGGGTGAGCACATGGCATGGCAGCTTCAACCATTTGCTCGCAGACGTCTGCGTCAACTCGCATGGCCTGTGCATGTCGTTTCGATCCGTCTGCAAGCCGTTTGCAGAGCAACACGGGCTGGGCCGAGTGCGTAGAGTGTGGCTGTATCGGTATCATGATCTGCGAGTGTTCGAGTATGGCAATCAGCGTCTTCGATCTGTTCAAGAGCGGGATCGGCCCGTCCAGTTCGCATACCGTGGGGCCCATGGTGGCTGCACGGCGCTTTGTCATGTCCCTGCAGGAGAGCGGGCAGATAGCCGCCGTGGCACGCTGCAAGGTCGAACTGTTCGGCTCACTGGGCGCTACCGGCAAAGGCCATGGCAGCGATACGGCGGTGCTGCTGGGGCTGGAAGGAGAGCACCCCACGACGGTCGAAGTCGAGCATATTCCGGAGCGTCTTGCACGCATTCGTGAACAGCGCAGCATCTCCCTGCCAGGGGGCAACACCATCGCATTCGACGAGAAACGGGATCTGGTCATGCACAAGCGACGGGCTCTGCCATTTCATCCCAATGCCATGCAGTTCGTGGCCAGCGACAGTGACGGTGAGGTCCTGTCGAAACGTACCTATTACTCCGTGGGTGGTGGCTTTGTACTGGATGACAGCGCGGCCGATGGCGACCCGGTGGTCAAGGCGGATGACACCATTGTTCCGTATCCCTTCACGACCGGTGACCATCTGCTGGAGCTGTGTGCCGAGCATGGCATGAGTATCAGCGAACTGATGATGCGCAATGAATGCGTCTGGCGATCGGAAGCGGAGGTTCGGCAGGAATTGCTGGCTCTGTGGCAGATCATGCAGACCTGTGTCACTCGTGGCTGCCAGGTCACGGGCATTCTGCCGGGAGGCATGAAGGTCAAGCGTCGTGCCGCCGAGCTGTACCGGAAGCTCAGTGAGAACCCGGAGGCTGCCATGCGGGATCCTCTGACGGTCATGGACTGGGTGAATCTGTACGCTCTGGCGGTCAACGAAGAGAATGCAGCCGGTGGTCGGGTGGTCACCGCACCGACCAATGGTGCGGCGGGGATCATTCCTGCCGTCCTGCACTACTACTATCGTTTCGTCCCGGGCGCGAACGATGATGGCGTGGTGGATTTTCTGCTGACAGCCGGTGCCATCGGCATCCTCTACAAGGAGAACGCATCCATTTCCGGGGCCGAAGTCGGCTGTCAGGGAGAGGTCGGTTCAGCCTGTTCAATGGCTGCCGGTGCCCTTGCTGCAGTACAGGGCGGTAGTCCGGAGCAGGTGGAGAACGCAGCGGAAATCGGCATGGAGCACAATCTGGGGCTCACCTGTGATCCGGTCGGTGGGCTGGTGCAGGTGCCGTGTATCGAGCGCAATGCCATGGGCTCGGTCAAGGCCATCAATGCCGCTCGCATCGCCTTGCGCGGTGATGGCAAGCATTTCGTGTCGCTGGACAAGGTCATCAAGACCATGCGCGATACCGGAGCGGACATGAAAACCAAGTACAAGGAAACGGCTCGCGGCGGTCTGGCCATAAACGTGATAGAAGTGCCCGTGAGTTTTCCTGATTGCTGAGCACCTTTACTACGATGAATGCACTTGCCATAGCACTACACGGTCTGGCCGCCGTTATCTGGATAGGCGGCATGTTCTTCGCCTATGTCATCCTGCGTCCCAGCGTTGCCTTGCTGGAACCCCACCGGCGTCTCGGCCTGTGGGCCGCGGTATTCCGACGCTTCTTTCCGTGGGTATGGATGTCGATTGTCGTGTTGCTGGTGAGCGGTTACTGGCTCGTCTTCAATGCCTTTGGTGGCTTTGCGACCAGTCCGATTCATGTGCATCTGATGCACGCACTGGGATTGCTGATGACCGGGCTGTTCATCTACCTGTACTACCGCCCTTATCCGCTGTTGAAGCAGAGCGTGGCGCAGGAAGACTGGCCGGCGGCGGGAACTGCCCTGAACCGCGTCAGACACATCGTACTGGTCAATCTGATTATCGGTATCGTGCTGCTGGTCGTGGTACTGGCCGGTCGTTACGGTCTGTTTCAGTAATCACGACAGAACCCTGTTCGGCACGGAGCCATTGTTCTCCGTGCCGGCAGGACGCCAGGCCTGCGATGCAAGCCTGGCCAAGGCCTGAGAGATCAGGCGCTTTTCTGGTTTGCCTGTGAAATCCAGGACAGAACCGTGTCGGCATCGGAGCGTTCGAACGGATCATTGCCGGCGTTGTCGCCGAATTCCGGTTCAACGAACATCTCTTCAATCTGACCATCGTTCACCACCATGGCATAGCGCCATGAACGAGGACCGAAGCCGAGGTTTTCCTTGTTGACCAGCATGCCCATCTTGCGGGTGAATTCGCCATTGCCGTCAGGCAGCATGCGAACCTTCTCGACACCCTGAGCCTTGCCCCACTGATACATGACGAAGGCGTCGTTGACCGACAGGCAGATGACATCATCGACACCGGCTGCCTTGAACTGTTCGTAGAGTTCTTCGTAGCGTGGCAGGTGAGTGGATGAACAAGTCGGGGTGAAGGCGCCCGGCAATGCAAACAGAACGACTCGCTTGCCCTTGAACAGCTCGTCAGTCGTGACGTCCTGCCACTTGAACGGGTTGTCGCCGCCCAGAGACTCATCACGCACTCGTGTCTTGAAAGTGACGGCTGGTACGTTCCGCATGAAACTCATTGAAGCATTCTCCTGAAATGAAAGGATTGAAGGATCGGGTACTGACGATACGGCGAACTTGGGGGCAGGTTCCCGAATTCCTTGGAACAGCTTTTATGAACGATAGGCAGAGCCTTGGCTGAAGTCCCGCACTCTCGTTTATTGATAGGCTGAAACTATCGAAGTGGCTGAAACAAACGATTTCAACTATGGAATTCGTTGCGGCATAGTGCGCCCATCCCGAGAGCGAGTCTTCCGGGGCTTTCCCTTTCAGGTCCCAATTTCAAGGAGTACAACATGTCGAACACACTCACCACGACAGCGGGTGCCCCCGTACCCAGCAACAACAATTCAACGACGGCAGGCGAACGCGGCCCGATCATGCTGCAGGACTATCAGCTGATCGAGAAGCTTGCCCATCAGAATCGCGAACGTATCCCCGAACGTGCCGTGCATGCCAAGGGCTGGGGTGCCTACGGCACCTTCACCGTCACCCATGACATCACGCAATACACCTGCGCCAGCGTGTTCGCCGAAGTCGGCAAGAAGACGGAACTGATTTCCCGCTTCTCCACGGTAGCCGGAGAGCTGGGTGCGGCCGATGCCGAACGCGATGTGCGCGGATTCTCCCTGAAGTTCTATACCGAGGAAGGCAACTGGGACATGGTGGGTAACAACACCCCCGTCTTCTTCGTTCGTGATCCCTACAAGTTTCCGGATTTCATTCACACACAGAAGCGCCACCCACGCACGCATCTGCGTTCCGGTACTGCCATGTGGGACTTCTGGTCCCTGTCTCCCGAGTCACTGCATCAGGTCACCATCCTGTTCTCCGATCGGGGTTGTCCGCGGACACCGATGAACATGAATGGCTATGGCAGCCACACCTTCAGTTTCTGGAATACGAAGGGTGAGCGCTACTGGGTGAAGTTTCATTTCAAGACACAGCAGGGCCACAGCTTCTACACCAATGCCGAAGCGGCGGATGTCATTGCCAATACGCGAGAGAGCTATCAGGAAGCGCTCTACGGTGGCATCGATCGGGGTGAGTTTCCCAAGTGGACGATGTTCGTCCAAGTCATGCCGGAAGAAGATGCCGAGAAGACGGCCTACAACCCTTTCGATCTGACCAAGGTATGGCCACATGCGGACTACCCCCTGATCGAGGTCGGTGAATTCGAATTGAACCGCAACGCCGACAACTACTTCGCCGAAATCGAAAACGCTGCCTATTCGCCGTCCAATGTCGTACCGGGCATCGGTTTTTCACCTGACCGAATGCTGCAGGCCCGCGTCTTCAGTTATGCCGATGCACATCGCCACCGTCTGGGTACTCACTACGAGCAGTTGCCGGTGAATGCACCACGAAGCCCGGTCAGGCACTACCACCGTGATGGGCAGATGAATCATGCGGGTCTGCAGACGGGTAATGCCGATGCCTATTACGAGCCCAACTCCTTCAACGGGCCGGCCGAAGTACCGGCAGCCCAGGAGCCGCCCTTGAAGATCTCGGGTGATATGGCACGCTACGATCATCGTCTGGGTACCGAACCGGGCAGCGCCAATGATGACTTCAATCAACCGCGTGCCTTGTTCCAGATGTTCGACGACAATCAGAAGGCCCGTCTGTTCTCGAATCTGGCGGCCGCCATGGCCGGCATTCCCGATAACATTGCCGAACGTCAGCTGGCACTGTTCGATCAGGTGCATGCCGACTATGGTCAAGGGGTGCGAGCCGCTCTGCAGCAGTTGGGCTGAAGCCAGCTCGTCTGGCTGAAGTCTCTCCGATCGGTGTCACTTGCCGATCGAATTCAGTCACTCGGTATTGCCCGTGTGCCTGTCGTGACACGGGCAGTGCAGATGCCGAGTAACACCGTAATCAATAGCATGTACAGGAAGCCTGCAGCCGATGAACCTTCGTGATCTCGATTATCTGGTAGCGGCGGCGGATACCGAACACTTCGGCCGTGCCGCCGAACGCTGCCATGTCAGCCAGCCGACGCTGAGCGGGCAGATCAAAAAGCTGGAGGACACTCTGGGCGTGGCGCTGTTCGAGCGTAGTCATCGTTCGGTCGTGCTGACCGATGCGGGGCGCGAGATCACGGTGCATGCCCGTCGCATTCTCGAGGAAGTCGAGCAGCTGCAATCGCGGGCGCTCAGTCGTCAGGATCCCTTGAGCGGCGATATCCGCATTGGCATCATCCCGACCCTGTGTGCCTATCTGCTGCCTCATGTACTGCCTGTGTTGCATCAGCGCTTCCCCGATCTGCACCCGATCCTGTTCGAAGAGACTACCTCGCGCCTGCTGGAACGCCTTCGCAATCACGAAATCGATGCCGCCCTGATTGCCACCCAGCACGATATCGATGGCCTGACTGAAACCGTGCTGTTCGACGAGCCTCTGTGGGTGGCCTTGCCGTCTGAACATCCACGGGCGGCGCAGGCATCGATGGATCCTGCCGAGCTGGGCAACATGCCCTTACTGCTACTGGCTGAAGGGCATTGTCTGGCCGACAGGGTGCGAGAGATCTGTCCCTTGCCGCCGAGAACAGGGCGTGCGGCCGACTTGAGAGCCACCAGTCTTGAAACCCTGCTGCAACTTGTCAGTGCCGGCCAGGGGGTGACCCTGGTGCCCGAACTGGCCGTCGAGCACTCGCGTTCTGCGGGAAGTCGTCTACACTTTTCCAGATTGAGCACCGATGACGGCTTCCGTCAGATTCGTCTGATTCAGCGACGATCAGGCAGTCGTCAGATGGCGCTGGAGGCAATCGGCAAGGCAATACAGGATGCCGTGCCGAATTACCCCTGAATGTGCGCAATTTCGCATTCGGAAGGCTGCATTTCAGTTTCGTTTAAGCATTGTTAGGTAATGTTCCACCTTGACCGTGGCTGCCAGTCAGCTACGGCCTGAGAGCGCTCGTGTGAAAGCATGAGCCAGTGGAGTCGAATCAGTGCCAGCATTGCCTGCAAAATCCAGTATCTCCTCGCCATTCACGGTTCCCGATGACGGCCGCTTTGTCGTGGACGACGCTCCGACAGGACCCGGCAAGGGTGTCGCGGGCAAGAAGGATCTGGAAAAGCAGCTGGCCGACACCGTCGAGAGCATCAGTGAGTTGCAGCGAAAGCTGTACGCCGATGATCGTTTCTCTCTGTTGCTGGTCTTTCAGGCCATGGATGCAGCCGGCAAGGACGGCACCATTCGCGCGGTCATGAGCGGTGTCAATCCGGCGGGTTGCCAGGTGTCCTCCTTCAAGAGCCCTTCCGATGAGGAGCTGGAGCACGATTGGCTGTGGCGTACATCGAAGCGTCTACCTGAGCGGGGACGTATCGGTATCTTCAATCGTAGCTACTACGAAGAAGTACTGGCGGTTCGTGTGCATCCCGAATTCCTGAAGAATCAGCGTTTGCCCCCGCGTGAGCACGAAGAGCTGTGGGAGGAACGCTTCGAATCGATCCGCGATCACGAGAAGCATCTGTCACGAAATGGCACCGTGGTTCTGAAGTTCTGGCTCAACGTGTCGAAGGAAGAACAGAAAAAGCGTTTTCTCAAGCGTCTCACGACACCTGAGAAATACTGGAAGTTCTCCAAGAGTGACCTGACGACTCGGGATCGCTGGGACGAATACATGCAGGCTTACGAAAGCATGTTGAACGAGACATCCACAGAGTATGCACCGTGGTTTGCCATTCCGGCGGATGACAAGCGGTACATGCGAGTGTGTGTGGCAGAGATCATTCAGCAAACGCTGGAGGCTCTGCCGCTGCGTTACCCGGAGAAGGCTCCCGGGGAGATTGCAAAGTTCGAAGAATACATTGCTCGTCTTGAGAGCGAGACTGATTAGAACCGCCATGTTTCCTGTTGATAACAAGGTGGTCGGAGTCTTGCGTAGTCACTGTCGTCAAGCGAGTGCAGGGTGTGAGAACAAAGGACCTGACCAATGAAGCAGTTGAATGTACAGCAAGTCGAAACGTTGACACCGTTGCCCGATGGCATGACGATGTGCGCAACGATTGACGAATCGGGAACCGAGCACGAAATCACGGAACTCATGATCCGGCGTGCCTGCGAGCAGATGGACGCCGATCAGCTATGGCCCTATGCGAGCCACAAGTTGTGTGCGACAGTACGCTCAGTGCCCACTGGAGGCGCCAGAATCATTCAGTTCAAGCCGCGCAGCGTCAACTAGTCGGAGTTGAAAGCAGCCTGTAACAGGCTGCAGGTCGCAGGCGGCAAGACTGCCGCTTCGCGATCCACAGGGGCCAGGGCGGGGGAGCCTGGTTTCAAGGATTGATGTCAATCTGTCGGGCCGCCGCAAGAGGGGCCCGCAGGATCAGTTGACCAGTTGGTTCATCTCGAAGATTGGCAACAGGATGCCAAGCACGATTGTCAGAACCACACCACCCATTATCAGGATGACAACGGGCTCGAACAGGCCCAGGAATATCGCCATCAGAGAGTTGAGTTCTCGTTCCTGATGGGCCGCCGCCTTCTCCAGCATGCTGTCCAGCTGGCCGGATGATTCACCACTGGCAATCAGATGCAGCAGCATCGGCGGAAAATACCCGGTTCTCTCCAGCGCACCACTGAGTGTCGAGCCCTCACGCACCTGAATCGCTGCATTGTTCACAGCCTTGCGCATCGGTCGGTTGGTGATGACTTGAGAGCCGATATCCAGCGCTTCCAGAACCGGCACGCCACTGGCGGCCAGGATGCTCAGTGTTCTGGCGAACTGGGCGGTGTTGAATCCACGAATCAGTTTCTTGAACAGGGGCAGCTTCAGCAACCAGCCGTGTATGCGGGTCTTGAAGGCCTCGTTGCGCATGGCGCGTTTGAAGGCAATGACAATCACGAAGCCGATACCGAGGACCAGCACACCGTACTGTCGGACGAAAGCACTGGCAGACAGCATGGCCTGGGTCAGAGCGGGTAGCTCCTGGTCCATGCCTTCGAATACCTGAACCACCTGCGGTACCACATAGGCCAGCAGAAAGCCGACGATGAGAATGGAGGCCACAACCAGTACGCTGGGATAGATCAGCGCCTTCTTGACGGTGGCATTGGCCACCTGTCGCTCTTCGGTGTAGTCCGCCAGACGCTCCAGTACGGCATCCAGATGGCCGGATTGTTCGCCGGCGGCAACGGTTGCCTGATAGATCTCGGGAAATACCTTGGGGTAGTCCGACAGAGCCGCAGCAAAGCTGTGACCCTCGAGCACCTTGGCGCGAACGGACAGCAGCAGTGACTTGATGCGCGGTTTTTCGGTTTGCCTGCTGACCGCAGACAGGGATTCTTCCAGTGGCGTGCCGGCCGCACTCAGCGTCGCAATCTGTCGTGTCAGCAAGGCCAGGTCATTGGTCTTGATGCCACCACGAAAGGTCGGCGTTGAGTTGCGTGGACCGGCTTTTTCACCGGCCTTGCGTTTCTTGCGGTTGCGCCCGGAGGTCTCGGATACTTCCAGCGGCGTCAGGCTTTGCTGGCGCAGTAGCTGCCGCGCCAGGCGCGCCGTATCAGCTTCGAGAACGCCCTTTTTTTCTCGCCCGCGCGCATCCAGCGCCAGGTATTCAAAAGCGGCCATCAGCCCTCTCGAGTCACGCGCAGAACTTCTTCAAGTGACGTCTTGCCTTCAAGGACCAGTCGCATACCATCAGCCGTGATGCCGGGGCTGATCGTTCGAGCATGGCGCTCCATCTCCATTTCAGACCCACCCTCGTGAATCATGCCGCGAATGGTCTCATCGACCAGAACCACTTCATAGATACCCTGACGTCCGGAATAGCCGGTATGTCCACATCGTTCACAACCGTGCGGCTCGCACATGTGATGCGCCTTGTCGGCAGTTGTCTTCAGTGAAGCGAGTTCTGCCGGAGTGGGTGTGTGGGGACGCTTGCATTCAGGGCACAGTACGCGTACCAGTCGTTGTGCGACGAGTCCGACCAGACTGGAGGAGAGCAGAAAGGGTTCCACACCCATGTCACGCAGTCGGGTGATGGCGCCAATGGCAGTGTTCGTATGCAGGGTCGACAGTACCAGGTGGCCCGTCAGTGATGCCTGAACCGCGATTTCAGCCGTCTCGGTGTCACGAATCTCACCGATCATGACGATGTCCGGATCCTGCCGCAGAATGGCTCGCAGGCCGCGGGCAAAGTCCAGTTCCACCTTGGTATTGACCTGTGTCTGGCCGATACCATCGATGTAGTACTCGATGGGATCCTCGACGGTGAGGATGGTGTATCGGCTGGTATTGAGTTTTGCCAGTGCCGCGTACAGGGTCGTGGTCTTGCCCGAGCCGGTAGGGCCGGTAACCAGAACGATGCCGTGTGACAGCCCGAGACTCTTCTGCAGATCCTTCAGGGCGCCGGGCGGCATGCCCAGATGTTCCAGATCGAGACGACCCGCCTGCTTGTCCAGCAAACGCAACACGACGCGTTCGCCGTGGCCGGAGGGCAGGGTGGATACCCGCACATCGACCGGACGGCCAGCCACGCGCAGACTGATGCGACCATCCTGAGGCAGGCGGCGCTCGGCAATGTCCAGTTTGGCCATGACCTTCAGTCGTGAAATGACCATGGGGGCAATGGCGCGGGGCGGCTCAAGCAACTTCTGCATGACGCCATCTACCCGGTAGCGCACAGCCAGGCGTTTTTCGAAGGGTTCGATATGTATGTCGGATGCCTGCTTGCGCACGGCCTCTGTCAGCATGGCGTTGATCAGGCGGATGACCGGTGCGTCATCGGTGGATTCCAGCAGATCTTCGGGTTCTGGCAGGGCCTGAGCCAGCTGCGCCAGATCCATGTCATCGTCGAAGTCATCCATGATGTCGATGGCCTGACCGGTCTCGCCTTCATAGTGGCGAGTCAGACGTGCATCGAAATCATCAGCGCTGACCGGATCCATGACCAGTGCCCGGCCTGCCTTGCGGCGCGCTTCGGTCAGTGCGCTCAGTGGCACACCGGGTCGATGAACCAGCAACAGATCACCCTTGGCATTGAGCTCCAGGATCACGCCATGGCGCTTGGCGAATGTATAGGGCAGATCTGTATAGGTCAGCTCGACACCGGTTTCCAGTGTCTTGCTGGTCAGGCTGCGCGTCGCATCCTGATCGGTCTCTTCGCCAATGAGCGTGCTGTCGGAGAGATCGCCGACATCAATGAAATCTGCTGAAGAAGTCACCATGTCTACCGTGATGTTGTGTCGGACTGCGGAGTCTGGTTTGCTACATCGCTACCGGTGTCCAGGCTGGCCCGGGCGGGCAGGGTTGCAGACTGTGGGTTTGCCACGCCTGTTGCATCGGACGTCGGCAGGATCGTATTCAACTTGCCATTCTGGTTATCGACACGCTTGCCCTCGAAATACAGGTGCAGATCGGGCAGGACGGGACGACCGTCACTGACATACGACTCATCCTGTTCGAACTGGCCCAGTTGTGCGGCTCTCAGGTCGTCGTACTTGCTCCGGCTGTAGAAGTCCGCTGTCTCGGGGTTACGCAGTATCGTCGGGTGCAGGAAGACCATGAGGTTGCGCTTCGACTTGCTGTTGGTGCGATAGCGAAACAGACTGCCGAGCAGGGGGATATCGCCCAGAAAGGGGACCTTGCTGCGGGAATCGTTGATCTTGTCGTCCATCAGGCCGCCCAGCACCAGTGTCTGGCCATCTTCCACCAGTACGGTTGTCTTGATGGATCGCTTGTTGGTCGTTATGTCCGATGCGCCGGTGATTGCCGTTGTGCTGACATCAGAGACTTCCTGCTCGATCTCCATCTTGATGTTGTCGCCTTCATTGATCTGCGGCTTCACCTTGAGACTGATACCCACATCCTGACGCTCGATGGTCTGGAAGGGATTGTCATTGGCCGAGGACAGTTGCTGACCGGTCACGAACGGTACGTTCTGGCCGACCACGATCTCGGCTTCCTGGTTGTCCATGGTGACAAGCGTCGGCGTGGACAGGATGTTGTTGTCCGTATCGGAGGCAATGGCGGAGAGCAGAAAACCGAAATTCACGCCATCCGAACCGAAGCGTCCCAGAGCCAGAGAGAGTCCCTGACTCAGACTGGCGCCTTCGCTGGCAAGGGTGCCGATCAGTGCCTGAGTCGCACCGCCCAGGTTGGTATAGGCGGCAGGGCGATTGCTGTCGGTGCCGTCAACCGCGAAGTTGACGCCCAGTTGAGAACTGTTGTCCGTGGTCAGTTCGGCAATGATGGCTTCCACCAGAACCTGAGCCCGGCGAATGTCCAGTTGTTCGACAACGGCCAGAATGCTGCGCATCTCATCAGGTGGCGCCGTGATGATCAGGGCATTGGTGTCTTCATCGGCCTGGATATCGACATTGGGTCGGTCGGAGTCCTGGGATGCGCGTCTGATCAGAGATGCCGTGGGTACCTGAGGCGCCGGTGCGCCACCCGCATCGGTCTGTGGCGCTGCCGCCGTGGAGCCACCACCCGATGAGTCATCGCTGCTGGTGCCGATGAGTGCCTGGCCAGCGGAGACGCCGGTCAGGATAGCCAGAAGGTCGGCTGCATTGGCATAGCGCAGATAGACCACGCGTGTATTACCACCAGACTCGACCGGCGTGTCCAGATTCATGATGATGCCGCGTGTGCGAGCACGGGCAGAAGGGTCGCCGCTGAGCAGAATGCTGTTGGTTCGTTCATCCGCTGCGAAACGTACTGTGCCCGGGGTTCCATTGGCCTGCCCACCACCACTTTGCAGAGACTGCATGATGCGGATGATTTCGCTGGCGGAAGCATGTCCGAGGCGCACGACTTCCACTTCATCATTGTCAGGACGGTCGATGCCCTTGATGATGTCGATCAGCCGTTGAATATTGGACGCTCTGTCCGTCACGATCAGGGTGTTGGATGAGGCGTAGGCCGCCAGATGTCCTTGTTGCGGTACCAGAGGACGCAGAATGGGCACCAGCTGTGCGGCTGGCACGTTCTCCACCTTGATGACTTGTGTGACGAGTTGGTCGGATGCGCTGTTCTCCGCACTGAAGGCCGGTACCGGGCCTTGCTTGGCGTTGACATCGGGCACGATCTTGATCAGATCGCCACTCGGTACGGCTGCATAACCGTGTACCTGCAATACGGAAAGAAAGGTCTCGTACAGTTCCTCGGAATTCAGAGGGGTGCTCGAGATGACGGTGACTCGTGCCTTGACCCGGGGGTCGACCACGAAATTGCGGCCTGACTGGCGAGACACCGTCTGAATCAGCGAGTGTATATCCGCGTTCTTCAGGTTCAGTGTGAATGTGCCTTCCTGGGCCTGCACCGGTGTTGCCACGCCGGTCAGGGCGATGGTTCCGGTGAGGGCTGCCGTGGTTGCCACTATCGAGGCGCGCAGGGCCAGAGCCGGTATCAGTTGAGGTTTGGACCGATTAAACATTGTCATTGAGAGCCGGAAGCTGTTCGCTGAGTGTAGCGGTAAAGACGCATAGGTGGTAAGTCATGGCCGTTAGACGCTATTGAGCCAGCGAGATTGAAATAGGGACCTCGACACCATCGCGCAGTATCGTGACTTCGAGACTTTCCGCCTTCACTGCGTTGCGTAGTGCGCGAATTCCCTGTTTTTGACTGTTGAGCTGGATATTGTTGACACTGGTGATGACATCACCGGCAACAATGCCCTGTGCTTCCAGTATCTCGGGGTTCTGCTTGGGGGTAATACGGTAACCGACCAGCTTGCCGTTCTCCTGGTAGGGTTCTGCCGCAACGACTCGACCCAGCATGGAAGGATTACGCGCCAGGGTATCGCGCAGTTCGCGCGGGTTGCTGGGAAGCTCTACCGGCTGCCCCGAATCTGCATTCTGATTCTGGCTGCTGCTGCTGGCACTCTCCACCGGGCGTGTCGCTATCGGTTGAACATTCTCGGGCAACATCAGTTTTTCCAGCTTGCCGCGATTGCGCAGCACGACATGGTCAGGGTAGACGGCTTCCAGTGAGGTTTCACCACTGATCTTGTCGCCGATGCCGTAGGCATTCTGCTCGGCCGAACCGGCGCTGATGATGGCGATGGCGTATTCCTGGGGTTCGTAGGCAAATACGCCTGCCAGCTGCAGATTGAGACTGGTGTTCTTGATGGGTTCCTGTGCCTTGGGGGCTTCCACTGCAACAGGCTTCTTGCTGGCATCACCAAACAGGTGGACGGCAGAGATCGCCTGAGCCAGTTCCGTCGGACCGGGAGCACTGCTGCTGATGGCTCTGACCGGGCCGGCCTCTGCCAGGGGAGCGGGCTCGGGCTGTGGTAACAATTTGACAGTGATCATGGCCAGCGCCACGCCGACACCTGCGACCAGCAAGGTGTTGGTGATGCGCGGCAGACGCGCACTCTTGTCGGACATCGCCATGGATGACGCAGTCGCACTCATGATTGTGGATCCTTATAGGGGTCTGAAGTGAGGCGTTTTGCCAAAGACGAAACTAGTGTGGACAACATTGACCTCTTTTCGAGCGCAAGGTTCGTTGGAACTGACAAGGTGTGCGCAGTGTAACGCCTGACGTTGCCGTCGCAACTCGGTAGACACGGAAACACTAACAATATTGAAGCCAATACGCGCGTCTGTCATGTCAAATTGATGACGATACGGGAAGGCCGGTGGGTCAATGAGGTGCTGCTGATCGATGCCGGGGGAGTGTTCGTGTTGACCGAGCCAGGCTCTGAGGTCGGTGGGGCCGCGTCCTGGCGGTTGCGAGGGTCTTCATCGCGGTACGGCCCGGACAACAATGAGTCCGGGCCGAGAAGTGTAGACGGTAACCCGTTACACCATGTCTTTCAGGTTCTTCAGAGGAGTGACCTTGACGACCTTGCGAGCTGGTTTTGCCTTGAAGGTGGTTTCTTCACCCGTGAATGGGTTGATACCTTTTCGAGCTCGGGTAGCAGGACGCTTGTTGACGCGAATCTTCATCAGGCCGGGGACGCTGAATGTGCCGGGTCCGCGTGGCTTGAGGTTTTCCTGAATCATGTCGTTCAGAGCATCGAATACAGAGATGACCTGCTTGCGGCTCAGTTCTGTTGTCTCGGCAATGGATGCCAGGATTTCAGATTTGGTAGGTGGCTTCTTCACGCCGCCAGCAACAGCTGGTGATGCTTTCTTTTTCGCGACTGGTGTTTTCTTCGCGACAGGTACCTTCTTGGCGGTTGCTTTCTTTGCAGTCGCTTTCTTGGCTGTTGCTTTCTTCGCAACGGCCTTCTTGGCAACGGCTTTCTTCTTCGCTACCGGTACTTTCTTGGCTACTGCTTTTTTCTTTGCCGCCATGTGTGATTCCTCTGCTTGCGGTTGACTTGAATTGTTAATGCTCGAAACAACGGGAGGAGACTGGATTCAGTGATTCTTACCGTCGTACAAAACGCGCGAAAAGTAACACAGTTGACGCGTCATAGTCAGCATTTATAGACCAATAAGCGCAAAAAACCCTGTATTTACAGCAGAAAATATCACTTGGAGTCAAAAAAAGCTGTATTTACAGGGTAATTCGGAACCGGCAGGCTCGATTTCGAGCATTCCATGAGAGCCAGACTGGCAAGCCGACATGATGAATGCTCAGGCAATTTCCGATCATCAGGCAAGCTGCCCCGTCGATGAATTGCCTTCAGATACCGAACAGTTGCTGCAGGGTTCCGAGCAGGAATATACGCAGAGCGAACAGACCGATGATGGTGAAGAAGACGGTCAGGTCCAGTCCGCCCATGGGGGGCAGGAGTTTGCGAAGTGGACGCAGGACCGGCTCGCTGATGGAGGAGACCAGAGAATGCACCGGGTTGCCCGCGGCGCCGGGTATCCAGCTCATTACTGCCTGAATGATCAATGCAAAGATGAATACATTGAACAGCTGATGAATGAGATCGAGAACGGCGAGTATCACCAGCTTGGCAATGGGGGCTGCGCTGACCAGCATCGATTGACCCAGAGCAGGCACATAGCCGAGGCTGAGCAGTTTGAAGATCAGCAGCTTCAGCAGCAATATGCCAAAGCACAGTACCAGCGATGCCGTGTCGTATCGTTTGATGCTGGGAATGACGCGACGCAGGGGAATCAACAGAGGATCGGTGATACGCACCACACCCTGAGCCAGGGGGTTGTAGTAATCGGCACGAACCGTTTGCATGACGAAACGCACTGCCACAACAGTTGCATAGAGGTTGAACAGAATGCCAAGGATGAAGCCGATTGCATTCAGTGCAGGATTGGCCATGATGGAAAATTCTCCGAAAGGGTGTCAGTTACATTGGGCAAGGGGTCTTGCCCGGACCGGACTCGATTGAACAGCAAGGCGCTACATGTCATGCCTTTGCAGTTGCATCTGAATCCGGACGGGCAAGAGGAGTGGTTACTTCGGTGCGAGCTGGTCCCCTAACTCCACGGCACGATCATGTGCCGCCTGCATCGCCTCGCGAACGATGGCGGGAGTACCCTGTGCATCGAACACCTGAAGAGCAGCAGCAGTTGTGCCACCTTTGGAGGTGACGTTCTCGCGCAGCTGACCCGGAGGCAATTCCCGAGTACGTGCCATGCTGGCAGCACCGAAAGCTGTCTCGATGGCCAGGGTTTCAGCAGATTCGGCATCCAGCCCGAGTGCTTGAGCAGCTGCACTCATATGCTCTATCAGGTAGAAGAAATAGGCAGGACCACTGCCGGATACTGCCGTAACAGCATCCAGCAAGGATTCCTTCTCTACCCAGAGCGTCACACCTGCGGTATCGAGCAGGGCGCTTGCCTGCGAGCGTTGTTGTTCCGAACATTCCTCAGAGGCAAACAATCCGGTCACGCCCAGACCCAACAGGGCAGGCGTGTTCGGCATACAGCGCACAACGGCCGTGCCCGAAGGCAACCATGTCTGCATGCTGGACGCCCGGACACCGGCGGCAACCGAGACGAACAAGGGTGCCATCAGTTCCTGCGCCCTGGCGTCGAGCTTGCCGAAGGCGTCTGCAAAATCACGGCATACCGGTTCCACTATGTGTGGCTTGACCGCAATGACCAGCCCCAGAGGTTCCGCAGGCGACGCCTCGAACAGAGCTTCGAAGGAGGCTGCCGACTGTATGCCGAACCGTTCTACAACACGAGCACAGGCTTCGCTGTTCGGATCAATGACGGTAACGCTATCAGCTGCAGCGCCATTGTTGATCAGTCCACCGATGAGACTGCTGGCCATATTGCCGGCACCGATGAAAACCCATTGCATCAGCTGGCTACCGTCTGGCGTTTCTCAGCCAGAACATCCAGCAATCGGGCAAAGGCTTCTTCGAAGGAGGCAATGCCGCCACGTTCCAGGTCATCGGTAATGTCATTGAGCGATATACCGAGTTCGTTCAGTGCGGAGATCTCTTTATGGGCTGCTGCCAGATTCTGTGCAAGCCTGGACTCGGCAACGCCGTGATCCTTGAATGCATCCAGTGTGGCCGGCGGCAGGGTATTGACCGTATCCGGTCCGATCAGCTCTTCTACATAGAGTACGTCGGAGTAATCGGGGTTCTTGACACCTGTGCTGGCCCACAGAAGACGCTGGGGACGTGCACCCTGTTCCTTGAGTTTGCCGAATTGCTCGCTGCCGAAGATGTTGACGAAGTGACCGTAGGCAACCTTGGCGTTGGCAATGGCAATCTTGCCCAGCAGGGCCTTGGCGGCGTCACTGCCGTTTGCACTCAGCGCCTTGTCGGCACTGACATCGACTCGACTGACGAAGAAACTGGCGACAGAGGCGATACGATCGATGGAGTAGCCATCGGCTCGGCGTCTTTCCAGGCCACGAATATAAGCCTGAGCAATTTCCCGGTAACGCGAAATGCTGAATAGCAGGGTCACGTTGACGTTGATGCCCAGTGCCGTCAGTGCTTCGAATGCCTTGACCCCTTCGGAGGTGCCCGGCACCTTGATCATGAGGTTCGGGCGATTGACCCGTTCATGTAACTCGACACCCATGGCAATGGTGCCCGCGGCATCGTGTGCCAGATCGGGAGTGACTTCGAGGCTGACCATGCCATCCACGCCATTGGTCTGTTCATAGGTTTCGGCGAAGGCATCGGCGGCGGCCTGAATATCAGGGATGGCCAGTTGATTGAACAGCTCCAGCTGGGTGATGTCCGGCGAGCCGGCAACGATCTCGCCAATGGCGTCATCGTATTCGCTGGTCTTGGCGATGGCCTGTTCGAAAATGGCCGGGTTGGATGTCAGGCCCATGATCCTGTCATCACGGATCATCGCTTGCAGGTCACCATCGAGCAGGCTTTTCTGAATGTAGTCAAGCCACATGCTCTGACCGATTTCGTAGGCAGCTGCTACCGGGTTGGAAGTCGCGTTCTGTTGGCTCATGATGAATATGTCCTGATTAAGTGTGAGTAGTCTAACAAGATTGCCTGTATAGCAGAGGCCACTTGCATGACTGCAAAGTTCTGTCTGACGGCGCTGTCGGCGTCAGCTGTCGCGCTGACCGAATATGGCCGTGCCGATACGAACCAGCGTGGCACCTTCGGCAATGGCCGCTTCCATATCCGCGCTCATTCCCATGGACAGCGTGTCCATACCCGGGTGTCTTGTCTGCAACGATTGCAGGCATTCACGCAGGCGGGCAAAGACTTCACGCTGCTGTTCGAAGTCGCTACGCGGAGCAGGAATGGCCATCAGTCCGCGCAGCTTGATGCCGGGAAGTTCGGCGCACTCATCTGCCAGTTGAGCGACTTCGTCGAATTCCACGCCGGCTTTTCCCGCTTCATTGTCCGTATTGACCTGCAGGCAGATATTCAATGATGTCATTCCCTCAGGACGTTGTTCGGACAGACGCCGGGCGACCTTGAGTCGGTCAACGCCATGGGCCCACTGAAAGTGCTCGGCGATACTGGCTGTCTTGCGCGACTGGATGGCGCCGATGAAGTGCCATTCCACAGAAGCGTCATCAAGGGCAAGAATCTTCTCGACGCCTTCATCCACGTAGTTTTCCCCGAAAGCGCGCTGTCCCGCCTGCATGGCAGCCTGAATGGCAGCCAGTGGCTTGCGTTTGCTGACAGCCAGCAATTGCACGCTGCCAGGGTCGCGTCCATGGCGAAGTTCCTGCGTGCGGATGTCCTGTTGCACTTTCTGCAGTGCCGAAACAATGTCTGTGGCCTGGGTATCGTTCATCTGGGATGTGTCTTTGTTCACGTTATGAAGTGTCAGCGGCCGCGTTTATCCATCAGTGCCGTATGTCGTGTGTGCGACAGGCTAACAAAAACAGGGCAGCGGCCGACACTATGAAAGTAAAGCAAGTACGACCACTGTGGCCGGGTTGCTCCGATGCTTCTGTTGCAGTCATTGCCTGCACCTCGAATAAACAAGGTTCAAGATTCATGGATATCGCTCAACTTCTGACATTCGGCGTCAAGAATGGTGCCTCGGACATGCATCTGTCAGCCGGATTGCCACCGATGATACGCGTCGATGGTGATATGCGTCGGGTCAACGTACCGGCTCTGGATCACGCCGCCGTACAGGCCATGGTGTACGACATCATGAACGACAAGCAGCGCAAGGATTACGAAGAGAAGCTGGAGACGGATTTCTCCTTTGAAATACCGGATACCGCCCGATTTCGTGTCAATGCCTTCAATCAGAACCGGGGTTGCGGTGCGGTGTTCCGAACCATCCCATCCGAGGTGCTGACGCTGGAGCAATTGGGTGCTCCCCGGATCTTTCAGGAAATCTCGGCCCTGCCGCGCGGGATCGTCCTGGTAACCGGGCCTACCGGTTCGGGCAAGTCGACGACGCTGGCCGCCATGATGGATTACAAGAACGAGTCCGAGCTGGGGCATATCCTGACCATCGAGGATCCGATCGAATTCGTGCATGAAAGCAAGAAGTGCCTGATCAATCAGCGCGAGGTGCATCGGGATACCTACGGATTCTCCGAAGCGCTGCGCTCCGCCCTGCGTGAAGATCCGGACGTGATACTGGTGGGGGAGATGCGTGACATGGAAACCATCTCCCTGGCCCTGACCGCTGCCGAGACAGGCCATCTGGTTTTCGGAACACTGCATACCAGCTCGGCTGCCAAGACGGTGGATCGTATCGTGGATGTCTTTCCCGCCGGTGAGAAACCCATGGTGCGCTCTATGTTGTCCGAGTCATTGCGGGCGGTCATCTCGCAGACCTTGCTGAAGAAGACCGGGGGTGGCCGGATCGCGGCTCACGAAATCATGATCGGCACACCGGCCATTCGCAACCTGATACGTGAAGACAAGGTGGCTCAGATGTACTCCGCCATTCAGACGGGACAGGCCCATGGCATGCAGACCCTGGATCAGAACCTGAAGGAGATGGTCAATCGAGGTGTGGTTGATCTGGCCGAAGCTCGCAAGAAAGCGCAGAACCCTGACAGTCTGATGTAGGTGCTCCTGCGCTTTTCATACGGTCATTGAAGTGATCAACCCGGGCGACAGGCAGCTGATGCTGGCGCCATTGAAACCTGTCATCGGACAATCGGCTATCCCAGCCTGAGGAAAATGTTATGGATTTGAAGGTCGCCAAGCGATTCATGGATGAGCTGTTGGTCAGTCTGTACAAGAAAGGCGGATCTGATCTGTTCATCATCGCTGGAGCTGCGCCTTCCATGCGTATACACGGCAAGGTGACGCCGGTCATGGACAAGAAGCTCACGGCCGAGCATACCCTTGCTCTGGCGCAGTGCCTGATGACGGAGTCCGAACGTGACGATTTCAAGCGCACCAAGGAATGCAACTTCGCCATCGCGCTGCCGAAAATCTCACGCTTTCGTGTCAATGCCCTGGTGCAGCGAGGCAGTGCGGGTCTGGTCGTGAGGATCATTCCCAATGAGATCCCCAGCTTCACCGACCTGCATATGCCGGATATCCTGACGCAGATTGCCATGACCAAGCGCGGTCTTGTCATATTCGTCGGTGGAACCGGTTCGGGCAAGTCCACCAGTCTGGCGTCGATGATCGACTACCGTAATGAAAACTCCAATGGCCATATCATCACCATCGAGGATCCGGTGGAATTCGTTCACCACCACAAGGGTTGCATCGTCACCCAGCGTGAGGTGGGAACAGACACCGAATCGTTTGAAATAGCGCTGAAGAATACGCTGCGTCAGGCACCGGATGTCATTCTGATCGGTGAGATTCGCGATCAGAAAACCATGGAACATGCCATTGCCTTTGCCGAAACGGGTCACCTTTGCCTGGCGACCCTGCACGCCAACAATACCAATCAGGCGCTGGACCGGATCATCAACTTCTTTCCCGAAACACGCCACAAGCAATTGCTGCTGGACCTCTCACTCAACGTGAAGGCCTTCATATCACAGCGATTGCTGCCCACGCCCAGTGGCAAGGGACGCCGGGCTGCGGTCGAGGTGCTTCTGAACTCACCGTTGATGTCCGACATGATCATGAAGGGCGAGATTCACGAGATCAAGAGTCTGATGAAGAAGAGCAAGGATCAGGGCATGCAGACCTTCGATCAGGCCCTGTTCGATCTGCTCAATGAAAATGCCATCACCATCGAGGAGGCCATGCGCAATGCCGATTCGGTCAACGACCTGCGTCTACGCATCAAGCTCGAAGGTGGCAGTTCGTCAGCGGTCGATGACATGATCGCAAGCACCATGAGTCTCGAGGAAGACGAGGATGACGATCAGCGCCGGGCAGGATAGCGTGCCGTTTCGCGGCATATGAGGCGAGCGTCTGCATCTCGTGGCGGGTTTGAACCTGTCGCAGGTGCAGCGTGTTTGCCGACCGGGAGGCGTCAGACGCGCTAGAATGCGCGCCTTCTCCTTGTACGCTCGGTCCTGTTTTCATGCCGCACAGCTCCCTGTTTGCCCGAAACGTCGATGAACTGATTGCCGAATCCCTGAGTCATGCTGTCGGACTCACCGGTATCGCTGATCAGCCTCAGGTCGTGATTTCACCCTATCGATTCAATCCTCTGGGGGCGCATATCGACCATCAGGGAGGCTCTGTACTGGCTCGTTGTCTCAATCAGTACACCATTCTGGTGTTCTGGAAGAATGATGACAGGCGCAGTATGGTTCATGCCAGTCTGCAGCCGGGGCTGTGGCAGAACAGTGAATTCATGCCGGGTGAACTGACTGACGAGCATGGCTGGGATGCCATGGCCAGAGCCTCGGTAGCTGCATTTTCCGACTATCGCGAGATGCGCCATGGAGTGACGGCCGTGGTCAGTGGCACTCTGGTCAGCGGTGGTCTGAGTTCTTCGGCGTCGGTCATACTGGCCTATCTCAGTGCACTGGCCCGGGCCAATGATGTGTCGTTGAGTCCTGAAGAGCTGGTGGAATTGTGCAGACAGGTTGAAAACGACTATCGCGGTCTGAACAACGGTATCCAGGACCAGATGTCGATCGCCTTCGGCGCGCGCGATCAACTCTCCATACTGGATGTGGAAAACGTCCGGGTAGAGCATGTCTCCGACCCGGTCGATAGCTCCGCTGTGTGTTTCCTGATGTGCTACTCCGGTGTCTCCCGTGATCTGGGCGGCTCGCCCTTCAATACACGGGTGGCAGAGTGCCGGGAAGCGGCGCGCTTGCTGTATGCCGATGCCGAACACCTGGGTCAGGTGCCGATAGACAGGCGCACTGCCGCCGCTCTGGCCGCTCTGCCTGATATTCCGGCTCGTCGTGCAGCTCATGTCTTCTCCGAAATGCAGCGTGTCCACGATGGAGCGAAAGCCTGGCAGGCGGGTGACTGGCAGGCCTTCGGGCAGCTGATGAATGAATCCTGCCAAAGCTCCATCAATGATTACGAAAGTGGCAGTGAGTGGCTGATAGCGCTGCATGAAATCGCGCGTGAACTCGATGGCGTTCATGGCAATCGCTTCAGTGGCGGGGGGTATGGAGGCTGCCTGTTCATGCTGGCGGATATCAATGCAGTCGACCGCATTGCAGAATCGCTGCTTGAACAGTATCTGACACGTTATCCGGATCTACAGGGCTCTGCTCGTATCGTGATAGCCGAAACGGAAAGCACGGTCAGAATCGTCACGCCTGAACCCTTGTCGCGCGATGCCGTCAACCTGGAGCCTTGCCTGTGAGTGACTCAGTCGTACGCCGAGCGGTTCTGCTGGCAGCCGGACGAGGGTCACGCCTGCGTCCTCATACCGATACCACGCCTAAACCTCTGCTGGTCCATCGAGGCAAGCCGACGCTTGATTATCTGCTGGATTCGCTGCAGGCAGCGGGAATCAATGACATCGTTCTGGTGACGCATCACTTGCACGAACAGGTGGAGAGTTATGCCGAGTTACGCACAGTCACTCACGATCAACGTGTTCGCTGTGTTCATCAGGCTCATCTGTTCGGCACAGCACATGCGCTGCAGGCAGTGATCGAGGCGACTCCGGATATCGTCGCTGCACCCTTCGTGCTCAGCGCCACGGACTACATCGTGCCACGCGATTTCTTCACCGAGCTGTTGAGTTTTCATCATGCTCATGACGGTGAAACAAGCGTCAGCCTCAAGCAACTGCAAGCCGAGGAAATGGCAACACGTTCAAGCGTGCGATTCAATGCGGATCAGTCTCTGGCCGAGATCGTGGAAAAACCGGAGCCGGGTACGGCGCCCAGTTCCATCGGCGCCAATCTGACTTTCGTGTTGCCCTCGGACATTGTTCCCTACGTACAGGACGTTCCCGTCTCTGCTCGCGGAGAACAGGAAGTCCAGTATGCAATCAACCAGTGGCTGGCCAATGGTGGCGCAGCTTTCGGCCTGGTGCAGGCAATTCCACCCGAGTGGCAGCCACCGGTCTGACTCAGGGCTGGCCCAGCAGGCGCTGAGCAGCAGTACGCGTCAGGAGTTCACCGCCGGCAAGCCACTTGTTCAGTTGTGCTCCGGGGCGGCGATGTCTGTCACCGTGGTCCGACAGGATCAGTGATGCCAGTGAATTGCCAACAGTATTGAACAGGGTGTCGGGTGCATAGTTGTCGAGCCAGGCTTGCCTTGCTGCCTGTCCGCGCTCGGCAGCTTCGCCTTCCAGTGCCGAGAGCAGGCCGGGTATCGAGCGAATACGCCGCTCTTCGACCTGAATGGCGAAACTCCAGTCGGTTTCCGGCGGTGGAGCCCAATGATCCGAAATGATCACCGGTACGCGTCCCGCTTCGAGTGTTTCGTAGAGCCTTATCGAGGAGGTGCCGATACCTCGCGGGCAGAGTACGAACTGACTGGTGGCCAGAGCGCTGGCATATTCCCGGCCTCGCACCGCCATTTCGGCAGGCTCGCTCTTCCAGACATTGAAATCCGAGGTGTCCTTGAGCAGGGCATCGGGGTGCTGGAGCTGCATGATGGGGCGCCGGCAGGCATGACTCATGGAGCCCATGAACGAGAACAGGTAGCTCGTTTCCCGATTGGCAGAATAGATGTTGCTGACAAAGGGGTTGGGAGAATACAGATACGCAAAGGGCCGATGCCTCGAGGGATCATGATGTCGTTTGCTCAGACAGCAGTAGAGTCCGGGCAATACATCCCAGGGACGATCCATCTCGTTGTACATATAGACCTTGTCAGGGTACTCGTTCACCAGAGGGTGTTGTAACAGCTGGCGAAAGAACAGGTCCTTGAACTGCGTATTCTCGACGAACAGGATCGCATCAGCCTCTGCAGCGTCTGCAACAAGCTCATGGGCGCCGATTCTGTCCATGGGAGCAACGCCGATCAGTGCATCCAGACCGGTATGCGTTTCATAGGCTGATGTGAGGTGGAGTTTCATGGTCGGTACACGCGAAGGCCTGCGTCTCTCGGAGCGGCAGACAAACTGCCAGTTGTTGTTAGCTTTATATCGACGGTACGCCTCGGATGTTTATCGAAATAGCAGCCGATCGGCAAAATGCTGCGGCTGACTTCATCAGCCGGTGC
>CBDUIJ010000017.1:0-34592 GCA_965367215.1 uncultured Granulosicoccus sp. | reverse complement strand
TCTGACCATCGGGTTCAAATCCGGAAAGGCAGCGGTTGTCACCTTCCCCGACAAACTCTTCAAGTAATCCGGGTACACCAACACACCAACACACCAACCACACCAACCACACCAACCACACCAACCACACCAACCACACAGGAGTAGACCATGAGCGACAAATTATCCGACGAGGAAATCAGCAAGGACAAGTACTTCACCGAGATCTCGCGCATCTCGGAAGAGATGATCAAGGACCACGGCAAGGACTTTGCCATGGGGGCCCTTGTGATGGCCGCCCAGTGGATTGCGCAAAACCAGGAACCCAAGACACAGGAAGAGGCGGTTGCCTAGGCCGCTCTTCGCGTCAGTTCCTTGACCTTTCCTGCGTGCAGACGTTTCAGCTCCTGAGGACTGTTGCCAGACATTGCACTCAGGTGGGAAGAATCAGTGCAGATCCATCAAGCATGCGTCGGCGAATACGGCCAGCTGCTGCATTCCGGCATGCTTGACACAAGACTGTTTACATTGCGTTATAAGTGAGATAACCTGATTTTTCGCGTATGGCGATGGGTGATCCTGCTTGTCCGCACCCCAATATCGAAGTCGGCCCTTGCACTTCAAGCGGCTGAATTTACAGGACAACTATCATGGTTGACATCATCTCCAGGAAATCCGGCCCACGACGTGAAGATGTCGAAGCCAGACGCACCATCAACAAGAACTGGCCAACGATCAGTCGTCTGGCCGATCAGATCAGCAGTGGCGGCTATTCTCGTTCACGCAAGGCCCTGGCCGATGCCAACAAGACACCTGAGCCGCTTCAATCGAATCTGCATATCGTCGGCGGATCCAGTAAAGAGCTCGAAGCGGAGCCCATGGTGCGTGTCAGCATGAACAACCGGGTCATTGTCATGGATGTACGCTCAGGCAAACAGTTGCAGTATCTCGGAGCACTTCGCTTTCAGGGTCAGCAGAAATACTTTGCGTTGGCGACCAGCGACAACGACTTCTTCGCCACGGTCGACGATGAAACCGAGCAGAAGCTTGCCGATCTGGATGGGGTCGTTATCGAATCCGACGACGTGCAGGACAAATTCATTCAGGTGATAAAAAACAGGTTGGACCTGTAGCTTCAGACAGGTCTTCTCTTTCCAATGTGTATCAGGCCCACAACCGGTGACAACTCCTCCCGAAGACATCAGAAAAATGCGCACAAGCTATTGCAGCGCTCAGAAGCGGAAGGCCGCTTCATCCAGCAGGGAAGCTGAGTATCGCCACTACGAAACCATGCGTGCATGGGAGAGTTTTGTGGAAGGAGGTCTTGCGAGCGCAGACCTCGAGAAAACGGTTCGAACCGAAATCCTGGCGAGCTGGGCACGATGCTCGACGTCCGGCGTCAGTGCGCTGGCCGATGCCTCACCCCAGAAGGTCGATGACAACAACATTCATCAGCTGAGGAGAAAGAATCACCACCTGTGTGAAGCGGCAAGCATTGCCTTCGAAAGACTGGCACCTCATCTGTCAGGTACCGGAGCCATTCTGATACTGACCGACCGCGATGGCACCGTGGTAGACGTCGTTGGCGATGCCCAGACTCTGGACCTGGGCCGGGAGATCCATCTGGAAGTCGGCGGTGTCTGGGATGAACGTGTCATCGGCACCAACGGAATCGGCACAGCCTTGCGTACCGGCAAGCCGACATACGTGCACGCCTCGGAACATTTCTGTCAGGGCATACAATCCTGGACCTGCGTCGGTGTTCCCATCATCGACGCCCTGGACCGATCCGTTATCGGCGTCATCGACCTGTCCGGCCCTTCCAGCATCCATCAACCCCATAATGTGGCCCTGGTGGTATCTACCGCCAGAGAAATCGAATTACATCTGGCGCAACGCCAGCGCGAAGAACACACCACCCTGCTGGAAGAATTCATCGGCAATCCCAGGCGCCATGACAGCAACAGCGTCATCGTTCTGCTCAACAGCGCCGGCAAGGTTGTCTTCAGCAGAAATACCGAACAACTGGAGCTCGACGGCTTCGGTCGATTCGACACCGGCACACAGCTACTGGATCTCTATCCGGACATGTCGGTGCGTGAACTCGAGGCTGCCCTGCCACCGACCCTGCCAACCAAGGATATCGATCTCATCAAGGCGGGCGGAGAGACGCAGGGGGTCGCTCTGATATTTCACAACCAGGCAGCTTCACTGCCACGACGCAACAGCTCGGCAGGCATCTCGATCAAACCCCGGGCTGGCATCCCCGAGGACGATGTCAGAATCGTCGGCGAGTGCCCTCGAATGCAGGAAGCCATCGAGTTCGCCTACCGCGCGGCAGAAATGAAAGTGCCCGTACTCATTCAGGGTGAGACCGGTGTTGGCAAGGAGATGTTTGCTCGCCTGATACATAGCCACCTCTCCAGCCAGAGCATTCCCTATGTCGTCGTCAATTGCGCCACCCTGTCGTCCGACTCGATAAGAAACGAGTTGTTCGGTCACGCCGCGGATGCCTACGCCGGCGCCTTCCGTGAAGACAAACTGGGCAAGTTCGAAAAGGCCAACGGCGGCGTGCTCTGTCTCGATGAAGTCGGTGATATGCCGCTTGAACTGCAGACCTATCTGTTGCGCACGCTTGAACAACGTGCCATCTATCGAGTTGGTTGCGATATCCGGCGGCCCATCGATGTCCAGCACATCGCGATGACCAGTCGAAACATTCGCGAGGACATCGTCAACGGTCGTTTCCGACAGGATCTGTTCTACCGCATTGGCACCATCGTGATCGAAATACCCCCGCTACGCGAGCGAGGGGAAGATCTTGATCTGTTGATCGATTACTTCAATGAGAAACTCTCCCGCAAGTTCGGACGTGAAGCCTTGAAGTTCGACGCAAGCAGCATCAATGCATTCAGGCAGTATCACTGGCCAGGCAATGTCCGCGAGCTACGCAACATCATCGAAAGATTGTGCCTGCTGAATCAGAAGAGCATTGTGTCCGCCTCTGATCTGCCCGCAGAGATCGCCAACCCCGGATCAGCCGGCTTTTCGCCCAATGCAGAGCCGTCCATGTCATTGCACAAGACAATGGATCTGGACGAGATCGAGTCGATCGCCATTCAACGCACCATCGACAAGGAAAAGGGCAATCTGTCGAAAGCTGCCGCCACGCTCGGAATATCGCGCCCGACCCTGTATCGCAAGATCAAGGCTTATGGCTTGAACCGCAACGGCTAGTGGGTCGATCGAGATGATACCCGGAGCCTGCGTGCGCTCGTCCTACGATGCGACCCGACGAAGGCGCACTGGAATATGACGAGAAGGGGCAACGCAGGTGGACAAGCGCCCCGAACAACTCGTCTCGCTCTCCTCCATAGTCGACAGCGGTACAGCTTCTGGCTAGAGTATCAAGCTGCCAAGGGTTGAGAGGAACAGCAAGACAATGAGCGACAAGACAGCGTTTGTCTGGGACGAGAAGTGTTTCTGGCATTTTGGAGGCAACTACGCCCTGCTGGCGCCGGTAGGCGGACTGGTACAACCCATGGTGGCAGGCGGTCTGCCAGAAGCCCCGGAGACCAAGCGCCGGCTGAAGAACCTGATGGATGTCACCGGGCTCTCCAGTGAACTGGCGATGATGAGCGCAGCGCCCGCCTCCATGGACGATCTGCTGCGAGTTCACCCCTCCAGCTATCTCGATGCATTCAAGGAAATGTCGGATAACGGTGGCGGTGAACTGGGACTGCGAACACCCTTCGGCCCCGGTGCGTTCGAGATAGCCAGCCTGTCTGCCGGACTGGTCTGCCAGGCGCTGGAGAGTGTACTGCGCGGCGAGGCCCGCAATGCCTACGCCCTGTCTCGGCCACCGGGTCATCACTGTCTGCCGGATTACCCCAACGGATTCTGCCTGCTGGCCAATATCGCCATTGCCATTGAACGGGCCAGGTCGAAGGGACTCGGCAAACGCTTCGCTGTGGTTGATTGGGACGTGCACCATGGCAATGGTACCGAAGCCATTTTCCTGGAGCGTGACGATGTGCTGAGCATATCCATCCATCAGGATCGTTGCTATCCCCATGACACCGGCAAGACCGACAATGTCGGCAAGGGGGCTGGCAAGGGCTTCAACATGAACATCCCTCTGCCTCCCGGCTGCGGACACAAGGCCTATCTGGATGTCATGGAGCGCCTCGTGATACCAAGACTCCAGCAGTACGATGCTGACGTCGTCATCATCGCCTGTGGTTTTGACGCGGCAGGTTTTGACCCACTGGCGCGCATGATGTGTTCAGCCGAGACCTATCAACTCATGACCCGGCAGATCATGGCGGTCACTGACGGACGCCTGGTTGCCGCCCATGAAGGCGGGTACTCGGAAGTGTATGTCCCCTTCTGCGGCCACGCCATGCTGGAGGAGATGTCCGGCACCGATATTCGAGCTGAAGATCCACTTTACAAGCGGATCACCTCGCAACAACCTGACGAATACGTCGATGCATTCCACCGAGATGTCGTTGACAGGATTATCGAAGAGCTTCAGGCGCACAGACTGTGACAGACTCACCCGTGATCATTGTCGGTGGCGGCCTCAGTGGGCTGTGTTGCGCCTACCAGCTGCATCGGCTCGACATCCCCTTTCGATTGTTCGAAGCCAGAGCGCGGTTGGGTGGACGCATACTCGCCACCGACGACAGCCATATCGATCTCGGCCCTTCCTGGTTCTGGCCCGGCCAACGCCAGATTGCAACACTGATCGAAGAACTCGGTCTGCAGGAGAGCATTTACCCACAAGCCAGTGAGGGTTTGTCCGTCATGGAATATGGCGACGGATCCTTGCAGAAGAGCCAGGGTGGCGCCTCCATGGCCGGATCAAACCGGCTGGACGGTGGCATGCAACGCTTGATAGACGCGCTGGCCGACATCTTGCCCACTGACTGCGTGCAACTCTCCTCGGCAGTCAAGCGTATCGAACAGACCCCTGATGGCATTGCAGCCTGCATCGAGCACGCAGGAACGAAAACAACAATGCAAGGCAGGCATATCATTCTGGCACTGCCTCCTCGTGTGCTTGCCCAATCCATCGAGTTTCACCCTGGTCTGCCCAGCAAGGATGAGCAGTTACTGAATCAGATACCCACCTGGATGGCAGGTCAATGCAAATTCATCGCCGAATACAGCGATGCCTTCTGGCTGGCCGACGGTCTATCCGGTGACGGCTTCAGTCAGGTGGGCCCCTTGGGTGAAATTCACGATGCCTCCCCTCGACTCGGCGGTACGCATGCGCTGTTCGGTTTTGTCGGCATACCACCTGCGCAGCGCCAGGGTCACGACGAAGCACTGACACAGGCAGCGATACAGCAATTGATCCGAATGTTCGGCAAGGCCGCTGCCGAGCCTGTTACCGTACACCTGAAGGACTGGGCATTCGATGAGCGAACCGCCACGGCATACGATCGCAGCCCCGATACCCCTCGTGGTCACGGACGCCCCACCCTCAGCAGTGAGTGGGACAACCGCGTGCTGTGGGCAGGCACCGAGACCGCTGGCCTGACAGACCATTCGAACGGCTACCTGGAAGGTGCCGTGGAAGCGGGCAATCGAGCCGCCGCCTTGGTCAACAAGCTGCGCTCATAAGCCTGCAAGCCGCGACTCGCGCAGCAGGACTCAGAAGGCCCAGTCTTCATCTTCCGTTGCCACCGCCTTGCCAATCACATAGGACGACCCCGAGCCGGAGAAGAAGTCGTGATTTTCATCGGCATTGGGCGACAGGGACGCCATGATGGCCGGACTCACGGCACACGCCTCATCGGGAAACAAGGCTTCATAGCCCAGATTCTGTAGCGCCTTGTTGGCGTTGTAATGCAGAAAGTGTTTTACATCTTCCGACAAGCCCAGCGGATCGTAAAGGCTTTCGGTATAGCGCGTTTCAATCTCGTACAGATCAAACAGCAAGGCGAACGCGAAGTCCTTGAGCTCCTCACGTTCACCCTCATCCAGCAACTCCAACCCTCTCTGGTACTTGTAACCGATGTAATAGCCGTGCACCGCTTCATCCCGAATGATCAGCCGGATCAGATCAGCCGTATTGGTCAATCTTGCGCGACTCGACCAGTGCATGGGCAGATAGAAGCCTGAGTAGAACAGAAAACTCTCCAGAAACACACTGGCGATCTTGCGACGAAGCGGGTGTGCCGCCGCATCGTATTCATCCAGAATCAGCCGCGATTTTGCCTGCAGGTGTTCGTTCTCGGCCGACCAGCGAAAGGCTTCATCCACCTCTGCGCTTTGACACAGGGTCGAGAACACCGAGGAATAGCTGCGTGCATGAACCGCTTCCATGAAGGCAATATTACTCAGCACCGCTTCCTCATGCGGCGTCAGGGCATCCGGCATCAGGGCGGGTGCCCCCACACTGTTCTGGATGGTATCCAGCAAGGTCAGCCCGGTAAAGACGCGGATGGTCAGCTGCCGCTCTTCCTCTGTCAGCTTTGTCCAGCTTTGAATATCGTTGGACAGCGGTACCTTTTCCGGCAACCAGAAGTTGGATGTCAGACGGTTCCAGATTTCCAGGTCCTTGTCATCGTCCAGGCGATTCCAGTTGATGGCCAGTGGTATGGAACGGGTGTGGGTAGATAGCATCATGACAGCCACTCAGAGTGAACAGGAGACACAGCCCTGCACCTCGGTCCCTTCCAGGGCCAGTTGGCGCAGGCGAATGTAGTAGATGGTCTTGATTCCCTGCTTCCAGGCATGAATCTGCGCACGATTGATATCACGCGTGGTCGCCGTATCCTTGAAGAACAGCGTCAGAGACAATCCCTGATCGACATGGCGAGTGGCTGCCGCATAAGTGTCTATGATGGCCTCCGGGCCAATGTCGTAGGCATCCCGGTAATACGCCATGTTCTCGTTGTTCATATAGGGTGCCGGATAGTAGACACGCCCCAGCTTGCCTTCCTTGCGTATCTCGATGCGCGATGTAATCGGATGAATCGACGAAGTGGAATTGTTGATGTAACTGATGGATCCCGTCGGGGGTACGGCTTGCAGATTCCGATTGTAGAGACCACCGTGCATGATGGACTCTCTCAACGCCTGCCATTGCTCGGCGCCGGGTATATCGATACCGGATTTTTCAAACAATTCACGAACACGAGCCGTTGCCGGAACAAATTCCCCGGTCACGTAATCATCGAAGAAGGAGCCGTCCGCATAGCGTGACTGCTCGAACCCGGCAAAGCTCTCGCCCTTCTCCAGCGCCAGCGCGTGTGAGGCTCGCAGGCAGTGATACAGCACGGTACAGAAATAGATATTGGTAAAATCGATACCCTCCTCACTGCCATAATGAATGTGCTCGCGAGCCAGATAACCGTGCAGGTTCATCTGGCCCAGGCCAATGGCATGGCTTTCATCATTACCCCGGCGTACCGAGGGCACACTGTCGATCGCGCTCATCTCGGACACCGCGCTCAGTGCCAGTATGGCCGTTGCCACACTCGCCCCCAGCTTGCCGCCATCCATGACCTTGGCAATATTCAGACTGCCCAGATTGCAGGAAATATCACTGCCCAGGTGCTGATAACTCAAGTCGTCATTGAAGGTCGAGGCTTCATTGACCTGAAGAATCTCTGAACACAGATTGGACATGGAGATACGCCCTTGCACAGGGTTGGCCCGATTGGCCGTGTCCTCGAACAGGATATAGGGGTAGCCACTTTCAAACTGTATCTCGGCAATGGTCTGGAACAACTGGCGGGCATTGATCCTGGACTTTCTTATTCGCCGATCGTTCACCATGTCCTTATAGTGCTCAGTGATCGAGATGTCGGCCAATGGCTTCTTGTAGACGATCTGCACATCATGCGGCGAGAACAGATACATGTCCTCGTTCCTGCGTGCCAGCTCGAAGGTGATATCCGGGATGACCACGCCGAGCGACAGGGTCTTGATGCGGATCTTCTCGTCGGCGTTCTCTCGTTTGGTATCCAGAAATCGCAGAATGTCCGGATGGTGTGCATTCAGATAGACCGCACCGGCTCCCTGTCGGGCACCCAGCTGATTGGCATAGGAGAAGCTGTCTTCCAGCAGCTTCATGACGGGAATGACGCCGGATGACTGGTTCTCGATACCCTTGATGGGGGCACCCTGTTCACGAATATTCGTCAACAGCAGAGCCACCCCGCCACCGCGCTTGGACAACTGCAATGCCGAATTGATGCCGCGCCCGATACTTTCCATATTGTCTTCCAGGCGCAGCAGGAAGCAGGAGATCAATTCACCTCGCTGTGCCTTGCCAGCGTTCAGAAACGTCGGTGTCGCCGGCTGGAAACGACCACTGAGAATCTCTTCCATCAGGCGCATCGCAAAGTCTTCATCACCGCGTGCCAGTGACAAGGCCACCATGACCACACGATCCTCATAGCGTTCCAGATAGCGGGCGCCGTCACGCGTGGTCAGCGTATAGGAGGTGTAGTACTTGAACGCACCCAGAAAGGTGGGGAAGCGGAACTTGTGGGCAAACGCCGCCTGCCATATCTGTTGCAGAAACTCGGGCGAATACGCCTCCAGCACTGGCGCCTCGTAATAACCTTCCTCCACCAGGTAGTGCAGCTTCTCCTGCAGCGAATGGAAGAACACGGTGTTCTGATTGACGTGCTGCAGAAAATACTGCCGCGCCGCCTGACGATCGGCATCGAACTGTATGCGCCCCTCATCGTCATAGAGGTTCAGCATGGCGTTCAATGCATGGTAGTCCATTGGTGGAGCGTCGCTCTTCACCGTTCGTTCGAGTATGGCTGCGTCCAAAAGCGTTCGAGTCCCTGTCTGACCAGTTGAATATCTGTAGGAGTGCCTGCCAGTTCGAATCTATACAAGACTGGCACCTGACACTTGCGAGCGATGACATCACCAGCCAGAGCAAATGTTGCCCCGAAGCTGCGATTGCCCGCCGCGATGACGCCACGCAACTGCTGGCGGATTCCTGGATTGTTGAGCGCACGGATCACCGGCCCGGGAACAGCGCCGCGCCCCTTGCCATCGGCAAAGGTGGGGCAGATGAGCACGAAAGGTGAATCCATGGCAGGCACAGGCGCATCAATGGCTACCGGCAAGCGAGTTGCCGGCAGGTTCAGCTTGCCGATGAAGCGTTCTGTGTTGCCTGATGCGCTGGAGTAATAGAGCAGCGCGCTCAATGACTCACACCAGAGTGTTGATCATGTCCGGCCGGAAACCGGCCCAGTGACTCTCGCCCGCCACGACTACCGGCGCCTGTCGGTAACCGAGGGTCTGTACCAGCTCGAAGGCGGCCTCATCCAGTGTCAGATCGACAACCTTGAATGACAGGCCCTTGGCCAGCAAGGCGCGCGTTGTGGCCGTGCATTGCACGCAAGACGGCTTGGAATATACGGTGATGCTCATGTCTCTTCGTCCCCGAAGTGTTACGGCAAGGAAGGCATGGCGAGACTTCGCTGCAACGGGCAGCGCAAGCAACTCCAGGGCCCTCCGCCCTTGGTTTCATCGATGCCTGGCAGGTCTCCTGACTCGTGACTCCAACGCCTGGGCCCTCCTTCCCGATGCGAACATCAGTGGACTATGGGCTGCAGCTTGTCACTTACAGTTGCGGGGGCAGTGCCGGAATTTCACCAGCTTCCCTCTTAGCCTGCGGCGCATGCCACAGGAACCAGAACCACACTATGTTGGGGTAACAGACCGGTAGATGTCAACATGTAGTTGTACTCAATCAACCTGCGGGCCTGACTCAGACGTTACTCGAAGGCCCGACAAGCAGCATCACAACACACTCAACGGAACGAATTGACACTGACTTGCGAGAGTCTGAAACCGGGGAGAGCTCCAATGCCGAACATGCAGACTTCACCGCGCTCAGGAGAACAGTGGCCTCAACAACTCGGGGTATTCAAATTTGTCGGCCTGCAAGTTCAGCTCTCTGTCGAGGAACTCTCTTGCTATCGCGTCTGTAAAGTCGGCGTTTCGGGTATAGCGAACTTCCCGGCTCTTGTCTTGCGCAACTCTTGGCATCGAGAATATTTCGCCGCCATTCACGGTGTCTACCAGGCCGCGGTGTGCCACGGCAACAGAGCGCATCGTGAAATCGAACGCGGTATCACCATCGAGCAATTTCGGCACACAGTGGAACAGCATATCGCCGCTGTCCAGTCCCTTGCTGAGCATGTGAATGGTGGCACCAACATGAGAAGGGTTGGCATCGTACAACGCCCAGAAATTGCACGATGATCCTCTGTAGTAGGGCGAAAGTCCCATATGAATATTGAGGGCGTTTTTCTCCAGAAGAAAATCAATCAGCCAGCCCTTGATGAAACTGGCACCGAACACGACATAGACATCCGAATCCAGCGCCGCTGACAATTGCGTTCTCGATGCAAGGTTCAGATCTCCACTCTTCATGGAGAGTGTCTTGACGTTGTTCGGAAGGAAGTCGATTTCACCAAAAACTTTCTTTTCAGCATCTATCACGTGCTGAAAATACTCCTGCATGGTATCGGTCTTCTTGAAGAAATCTCCGACCTGCCCGGGAAATACGGTATTCACCTCACTGACGAAATAGACTTCATCCGCAATGGCAGAGAACTCTCTTGCAAGGTTCAAGTGGCGAGGCTGGTTACTACTGAATAGCGTTATCTTCACGTTGTCATCTCTTTGAATACATTGGCATGATCGTTCCTGGGGATTTCCAGAGAGCTCTTTATGTCAGGAACGCTCAGGCTCGACCTGAAACCGATTCTGATATTCATTTCGGTCAGCAGATCGAGAGTGTCAGAGTTGTATTCGCCACAAGGATGCGACATGGAACAGATGGCCCCCTTTCCGAGCACGCTCTCCAGGTGCTCCATGTTGCGGCCATACTGATCTTTCTGTTCGGCCAGAGTCAGCGTGCTCATCCGGGTCGGGTGGGAATAGGAATGCAGGCCGATCATGTGCCCATCCGCCTGCAGCTCAAGCAGGTTTGACTCGTTCATCCAGAGCAGGCTGGATACGGCCTGAATATCAAATGACTTGTCTTCCATCATGTCGAACATCAGCTGATTGTATCGTTCGACCCCCAGCATCTGATCTCTCAGATATCTGAACCACTTGTCGTTCTCGGAATAGAATGGAAATGTTGCCAGGTAATCCAGTTTTCCGAATATCTCGTGCGTCGATCGGTACAGAGCACTATCTGTCGATTCGACCAAGTGGAAGAACTGTCGGTAGAAATCATCGATATCGTCGAAACAGTTTGATCTGAAGTACCTGAAGATTTCGAGCGAATCCGGGTTACCACCAAACACCGATGAATAGACAAAGAAATAGGCTTCGATATTCCGCTGTTTCAGAACAGGTACTGCCACATCGAACTGGCATAACAGCGCATCGTCAAAAGACAGGCAGATATCATCCGGCTCCAGACTGCTTTCCTCGTACTTCGACAGGTATTCGCTTGCGTTCAGAATGCTGTATCGCTCTCCCAGCCAATCCAGCATCTGCTCGAAATCAGTGGCACTCAAACTGCCTTGCGCGGGCAGGTGCTTGCTGCTGTGAAAGTGGTGAAACATGATCGAATGGCTAGAAACCATGTTTTTCTCCGCTTTCGAACGACATGACTGTCGCCTGCCCTGATCCAGGACAAGCAGGCCTCAGTGGCTCATCCGTCATGGCAGCCAAGGCTCTCCGCACTCCAGACCAGAGCTGTGCTCCTGAGCTGACTCTCTTCCTGTCACAGCTTGTCATGGCAAACACTTCTTCCGTGTAATTTCGAATTCGGGACATTCATCACAGATCACCCAAGCAAAAAACTCGCCTGTCTTGCCTCATTGGTAATTCGCCAGAACGAGAACGGGCGGAGTGGTGAACGACGCCTGTGAAAGCCAGGCGTTCTCGGTTCATCCGAGTACGCCTGCCAGTTGAAAGTCACGTCAAGGTGAACACTTCCGATATGTAATCTTTGATTCGGTGCTTTTATCGTGATCCGCACGAGCAGAGAATCAAGCGGCTCAGCCTCGCCGGCAATTCATCGGCAGGCACTCGCGTGAAACGGCAAGAATCGGCTGAGAGCCGCAGCCCGCGGTTCACCTGAGTACGCCTGCCACGTGAACATCCCCCTGACCGAGAAATTGCCTCCACGAGAATCGAATGACGCTCATGCCAGATAGCGCACACAAAATTCGCTAAACGGTTCACGTTACCCCCCATGCCATCGACGGCTATGTAGCCATCGGTACGCGTATTGCTTCAGACCAATACCAGCCTGTAACTGAAACTAGACGAATTGACTGTTAATTTGCAGGCCGCTTTTATCAGAAACAGCAAGGATCCAGCCTTGAGTCATATCAAAAAATCAAAGTCACGTAGCTTGGTACATGCAACTGCGCTGACACTGTCCGCCTCCGTATTGCTTGCCACAGCCGCCCACGCCGCCCCTCTCAAAGTCGCCTTCATCGGTGATCAGGGCGTCGGTGAACATGCTGAATCAGTGCTCTCCATGGTCGCCAACGAAGGCACCGATCTCCTGCTTATCCAGGGAGATCTGGGATACAAGGAGAACACGGCCAACACTTGGGAAGGACACTTGAACACCTACCTCGGCTCCGATTTCCCGGTACTGACTCTGGTCGGCAATCATGAGAACTTCGAATGGCCGCTCTACCAGCGCCTGATCCAGAAGAGAATCGATCGCATTTCCGGGCTGTCCTGCTCCGGTAACACCGGCGTCAAGGCCAAATGTAGCTATGGCAACGTCGAGGTTGTCCAGGTGGCTCCGGGTATAGACGAAGTTTCCGGCATCTCCGGCGATGATGGCTATGCCGAGTTCATCGATTCCTCCTTCGCCGGCACCAGCGACAAATGGCGTATCTGCAGCTGGCACAAGCCGCATCGCATGATGCAAACCGGCAGCAAGAACGGCCCCAGTCAGTGGGATACTTATGATGCCTGCCTGGATGCGGGTGCCATGATCGCGCTGGCGCACGAACACGCCTATTCCCGTACCCATCTGCTCAGCGATTTCCGCAACCAGACTGTTGTGCATACCGGCAGTGAAATGGCCTTGCAACCCGGGCAGTCATTCGCCTTCGTCTCCGGCCTGGGTGGCCGAGAAGTACGATCACAGTCACGAGGCGGTGACTATTTCGCTTCCATCTACACGGCAGACCAGGGCGCTCATGCCGGTGCTCTTTTCTGCGAGTTCGAAGACAAGACCGCCAATTGCTACTTCAAGGCCATCAATGGCGCAGTGCCGGATCAGTTCTCACTGACACGCAGTGGTAGTTCTTCACAGGCGATACGGTCAGAACCGGTATCCGCACCACCACCGACCATCACACAGGTGCCTGAAGGCGCTGGCGACGGTTATGTCTTCTCTCGCAGTGACAAGACCGAATACCGCTGGATTGCACCCAATGCCAACGGCGAAATGGGTAGCACCTGGATCGATCAATCCTGCGCCGCTTCATTGGGTGGAGCGACTGCATCGGGTGACTGGGGCGATCTGATGGTCCATGCCCCCGCATTCGATTCCATTGCCTATCCCTGCAACGGCAGCACAAGCAGCCAGTCATCATCATCATCCGACAGCGCGACTGCCAGCGATACTGCAGACGGCTTTGTCTTCTCTCGCACCGACAAGACCGAATACCGCTGGATTGCCAACAATGCCTCTGGTGTTCTGGGCAGTGTGTGGATCGACAAGGCCTGTGCAGACAACCTGGGTGGCGTCAAGGAATCGGGCAGCTGGAAGGATCTGATGAACCGGGCGCCAGGATTCGATACCATCGCCAGCCCCTGTTACTAGGGAAACACTCGGTTCGCGTTGCCGGCAACTGACTGATACTCAGCCGGCAACGCGAACCTGATCAACGACAGGCAGCGTGTCGCTACGGCACCCTGAACTGCAGCGATCCGTAGTAGACCGAACTTCCCAGATACAGCTTGTTCCCGGAGACCTGCCAGTATTTCTCCGGCTCGTTTTCAGGCGTTGCGATCACTCGTGCGTAATACTCGCCGGCTGGCAATAGCCCCGCGTCCACGCCGTGACTGACGGTACCGACAGCATCGGTGATGCCCTGCGTATCCACCACGACATCCCCCTCCTCGTACAACGGGGTTGTGGCAATCTGCAGGCGATAGCTGATTTCACCAGAGGTGCCTGTGACATCGTAGGCCGGCTTCCAGCTGAACAGCCACTGGTTGCCCACAGACTGTGGTTCCAGCAGCAAGGGCGCCATCAACACCCGAAACCGCGTCCGCAACGCTTCCAGGTTCTCACCTGGCGCACTGATGAGCTTGTTCGCCGAATACAGTGTGAATCCCGGATTGTGGATGCTGTCCGGTGGGCGTTGTTCATACGGCGCCACCAGATTCAGATAGCCGTTTACTCGTTCTGTCATGACCTCCTCGGTCAACACTGTCTGCCTCAGATTTTCGGCGGCCTGCAGAATCTGCTCGTGGATACCCGGCAATCGATAGAAGTTTTCCAGGAAGGTATTACGAGCGGCAACGGCATAGCCGAATTCGACACGCTGCCGCAATGAGTCGTTCTTCAGATCATTGGGCGGATCCTTCCACAAGCCCATGGCCTCATCGTAGTCCCACGGAATGAAGTAGAACTTCTCGGTATCCTTCGGGTTATAGAGAAAGAAGTTGTGCCGGGTGATGTCAGCCTGATGCACCAGAATATTGAAGCTGATCCAGGCCATGACATTGTCGTAGTCGAAGTATTCGTCCAGCACGGACTGGAACGTTCTATCAGGATCATGCAAGGCACTGAGCATCGATTCCAGGGCTCGATGATCATCACCGCTTTCGATACTCAGAACGCTTTCGAATCGCGCCTCATCGAGAGGCTCACCGTTTTCATCGACACGGATATCCTCCAGGTCGCTGCTGTCGAAACGAAAATCATCGGCCTTGTACAGATTGCCGTCTTCATCCCAGCCACGTTGCGCCAGATAGTACTCGCTGCCTCGTTCGACATGCGTGAACAGGCCGTAGTCCACAGGACCCTGGCCATCATCGATCCAGAGGTTGACGAACTGACTGCGAATACTCGGCAGATTCGGTACCTGACTCATCAGGTCCATCGCCAGTTTGTTGCGTATGCGACTGGATTCGAAGGGGTGTTTGTTCAACTGCAGATGACGCTCACCCCGCCACAGATCCTTCTTGCTATCAAGCTTGATGCGCAAGGACTTCTGCGCACCAAAGCGGGAACCACTGCCACGCATGCGCAGCTCGGCGTTGCTGATCTGACCGTCATCGGGAAAATCATCACTCTGGAAGTGAACGGCAATGTCCACGGTCAGATCATCGTGCTTGTCGACATCGGCCATGACATCATCCAGAGTACAGCCGGAAATATCCTCCGCAGTACACACCCCTTCGGTGGTGTTGGTACGCAGGTCCACGCGAATCACCTCGATGGGGTCATAACCATCGCGTACATAGAGATCCGCCGGTTCCGCGATATTCGGATCACTGGCCAAGGGTGGATTCAGAGGGCTCAAGGGGCCTGGAGGATTCGGTGGCTCATCATCTCGTGGCTGGTCGATATCGCCGGGAGTTGAAGTGTTCAGCGTGATGGATGATGCTGCCGAACGTTGTCCCTGCAGATTGATGGCAACCACCTCATAGGTGTAGACCGTGCCAGGCTCAAGCTCATCGTCGTAATGGCTGACACCATCGGTAGTGCGAATGTCGATGCCATTGCGACTGATCTCGTAGCTCAGACCGAAGGTATCCGGTCGATCCCAGAAGATCTCGCCTGCGGTGCGCGAATAGACACTGGCACGCAAGCCTGTCGGCGGATTCACACCGGCGGTGGAAGGTGGTGTCTCACCGTCACCGTCACCGGGAGTACTCGTTGAGCGATCGCCACCAATGAAACTCACCATTGCCGGCGTCGAACGATTGCCCTCATTGTCGATGGACGTCACCTGGACATCATAGGTCTGCCCTTCTTGCAGCGAGTCCCGGAAATGGCTCAAGGCATCCAGCCTGATCACCTCATCGTTGATCTGCAGCTCATACTCGACCACGATGCCATCGTCAATCGCCCGGTCCCAGAAAACCTCCGCCGCAGTGTTCGAATAGACACTGTAGCGCAGGTTACCGGGAGGGGAAGGATCAGCCGCCGTTGCATGGGCACTGAAGGCGAGCAGCAACGACAGCAGAAAGGATTGGCCAGAACGAGTCCGTAAACTCGACACTGTTCTTGTCGGATAGACAGTACACATCGCGTTTCATCCTCCTGTTGAAAGAGAATCTCTGTCATATCCACAGACAAACACGAGCCGTGCTTCAATGACAGAGTCATTGTCATCAGTAGAATCGATTGTCGATACTCGACACTTCTACCTCGCACTGAAAATCAGCGAACCGGATTGCCCACCGATTTTCGGGCCAGATATTTACATCAGAGGCTCGACCGGATTTTGATTCGCGTCAAACTTTCCTTCATCCTCCACTAATCAGGAACGGCTGGAAACAGGAAATTACCCGTAATTCGGGTAGTCCATCGTTTTTCTGCCAGCACGAACCCAATCCAACCCAACAGAAAGTCGCAGAGGTCTATCCATCCCTCAACAGTCTGCGAAGAATCTTGCCACTGGCCGACTTCGGAATGCTGTCGACAAACGCAACCTCGTGAATCTGCTTGTAGCCTGCCACATGAGGTTTGACGAACAAGCGGATATCTTCTGCACTGACATCCGAGTGCCTGTCCTTGTCGGTATCCGGCCTCAGTACCACGAATGCCTTGGGCAGCTCGCCAGCCTCTTCATCCGGCACACCAATAACGGCAACATCCAGCACTGAGGCGTGCGTCGCGATCAAGGCTTCAAGCTCTGCCGGTGCCACCTGAAAGCCCTTGTACTTGATGAGTTCCTTCACCCTGTCCACGATGCTCATATAGCCATCACTGTCAATCCGGGCAACGTCGCCGGTGTGCAGCCAGCCGTCTTCATCGATGGTTTCCCGAGTGGCCGCTTCGTTGTTCAGGTAACCGAGCATCACTTGCGGCCCCTTCACCAACAGTTCGCCTTCTTCATCCACACCCAGGTCATTGCCGTCGACATCGATGATACGGGACAGGGTATTGGCCACCGTGACACCACTGGAACCTGCGCGGCTGTTGTAGCCTGGCGTGATGTGACTCACCGGGCTCATCTCGGTCATGCCATAGCCCTGAACAATCGGGCAACCGACTCGCCGGGATGCCACCTCGGCAAGCTCTCCGCCCAGCGGCGCGGCACCCGAGAAGATCTTGCGCAGACTGCTGACATCGTATTGCTCCAGCAGGGGCGTCTTTGCCAGACCCAGAACGATGGGCGGCACGGCGAAGTACTGAGTGATGCGATGCTCCTGAATGAGCTTCAGGGTCTGCTCCATATCGAAGCGTGGCATGGTCACGATGGTCATGCCTTCTGCCAGCAAACTGCCCATCAGAACCTGCATGCCGTAGATGTGGAAAAACGGCAGCACCGCCAGTGCACTTTCATCCTGTTCGTAACCCAGTGCTGCATTGATCTGCACCAGATTGGCAACCAGGTTGTGGTGACTCAGCATGACGCCCTTGGGCAATCCGGTGGTGCCCGATGAATAGGGCAAGACCACTGCGTGTTCCCGAGGGTTCACGGCGACCTGTTCAATTTCATCACCCAGCATTTCATCCAGACTGCGATGACTCTCGTGCGGGTGCAGGGTGAGAATTTCCTTCGATGCCGTACCCTCAGAGGCTTCGATGGCCACGTCCAGGCAGGCGTTGTCGCTGATCAGAAGACAGGCCCCGGAATCCTTCAGCTGCTGCTGGATTTCCTCGGCGGCATAGGCCGGATTGATGGTCGTGACGGTACCACCGCATACGGCAACGGCGTGAAAGGCCACGGCATAATCGGGGGAATTCGGGGCAAGCAAGCCGACCACATCACCGCTCTTGAGCCCTTCGGCCTGCAAGCCACCAGCTAGACGATGAATTCTGGAACGCAGCTGTTCGTAGGTATATCCCTTGCCGCTGGGACCATCGATGATGGCGTCCTTGTCAGCCAGATTGGCAGCATGTTGCAGAACAAATTCGGTAATGGCGACATCGGGAATGTCGACTGCAGGCAATGGGCTTTGGAATACCTTCGATGCCATGAGTGGTGAGCTCCTCCGTTGTGAAGGAGCTCACGTTAGCAGTCCGATGTTCAATTAACAATACCACCGGCTTGTGGCATGTCATCCGCGAGTTGCCCGCCTCCGGCATCGCCAGGAAGACGGAGGTAGACGTCAGATCAGAACCCGTGTCTGATCATGAACGGTGCAGGCAGACTACTGGTCGAACAGTCTGCCGCGATTCACCGTCAGTACATCGACGACATCATCCAGCATGTCATCGTCGGCATCGGCGTTGGCCACAACCACGGCGTCCATGCAGATGGTGTTCAGCTCGGTATCGAATACCAGGCCCTTGGCCACATCCGGCTCTTCGAAACGGTAGATGGGACGACCCAACTCAGGATGCTTGTCATTCAGATCCCAGTCCTTGATATCCACCAGTTTCAGGTTCTCGTTCTCCAGCACGGTCTTCAGATAGCGCTGATCCAGATTGACCGGATCGCTGACCCACAGGAAGGCATTGATGTCCCCGTCAGGCTTGCTAGCCATTTCATTGAGCAGTTGCAAACCACCCTGGAAAAACGTGGTGCCCTTGGCAAAATCCGGCTCCAGGTCCTGCATGTAGGACCAGCTGACCGCTGAACCGGATCCCCGCTTCTGCACCGCGACTTTCGCTTTCTTGCTTTGCAGATCATCTTCATCGTCTATCGGTCCGTCCTTGTTGACGGCCACGTAAACGCACTCGCTGTACAGATTGCCCAGAACCTTGAGATCTCCCGCCTTGCCCGGATTGCGTGCCATCCACCAGGCCAGGGCATCAAGCTGGGTAAATCCCAGCGTGGCCTCACCGCTGGTGACGCGTTCGATGTTCTCGATGGAACCCTTGCTCTTGACAGAATCGGCCTTGTAATCGTACTCGACCAGAATCTCGGCCAGCTTTTCACCGGTGGCAAAATAGGAACCGCCACGACCTCCGGTGCTGATGACGACATCTTCTGCCAGCACAGGCAGAGAGACGGCGGAAATGACAAAAGCGGCAATCAGGGTTTTCATGGGGCGGGTCCTGTCCAGGCAAGGTATTCGAATCATTGGCATTTTCGATGGGGGCGAGCAGGCAGAAATCAAGTCTGGCCAGCCGATGCGGTGATCTGTCGCAAGCTTGCGTGAAGGCTTTGGTGATCACGTCGAGGAGACGTCCTCATCCGGCACCTCGACCCACTCCTTACCGCTGATCATCGCCTTCAGGTAGGCACCAACCGTCTCCCCCGTTGTAGCCATGTAAACATGAATGAGCACAAATGTCGCCATGGCCCAGGCAGCCAGCACATGCAGCCAGGCAACGGTCTCCAACGGGAGACTGGTCCAGCCGATGGTCAGGTACAGAACACCCGTCACCCAGATGGCCGGATTGATGATGAGCTTGAGAAACAGATAACTCAATCGCTGCAGAGGGTTGTGCTTTCTTTTCAGCGTCGGTTTGGCAGGATGTGCCTCGCCCAGAAAAATACCGTAGGCGTAAAAACGGATGACCGGAATCAGCTTGTGCAGTGTCGGCAGGTACTGTCGCCATTCCCCTGTCGTGAAATGCCAGAAAATGGCAAATACCCAGAGAAGAACGATCAGGCCGGCTGCCACCAGATGAACCTTGAACGCCATCGCCCAGGCAGACACCTCGAACAGGCCGTGCAGGCGAGCCCCGGTGACCAGCAACAGCAGCACCAGAACGGCCTGTGCCCAATGCCAGAACCGTTCAAACCGAGAGAATATCGTGACATATTGTTTGCGGCTCATGGTCGGTGTCTCCTTGTCATGAAGAGGCGAATACCGGCATGCAGGGCAATACCCGCCAGAGACAGGATCAACACCATCATGCCGATCCGGTCGGTACGAGCAAACTGATCTCTCCCGGGCAGATAGATACTGCTCAATGAAGTCAGTCTGCCTTGCTTCGCGTGGCAGCTGTCGCAGCTCAAGGCTTCCGCGGCCGGGCTGACCATATGTGTCGTCGGCCACCACATTTCCGTATCGACAAAGCCATAGTTGCCGGAATAGGGCACCTGGGTTTTCGCCATGCCTTGTTCAATCGCCTTGCCCCAATCGAGATTGGTCCAGAAAGCGGTATCGGTGTCTGGTCCGTAGACGTTGCTGAACACGAGGTTCTCGTTGTCGATGTCGTAGGCTTGTCGACCCAGCATGCGCTTGAACGGATAAATCCGTGAATCCGGGTCGTCTGCCGATCCATGAATACGGTTGATACCGACAATACCGCTGGCGTCCACCTTCTCACCCAGCAGCGTGTATTCCACCAACCCGTTCCAGAAACGGTATTCGGGAATGACATCCTCTTCCCACCTGAAATCACCCTTGATGGACAGATAGGTGTGACGGTGTTTTTCATCATATTCGGCGTAAGGCTTGCCATCCTTCACCTTGCCGGCAGTCGACCAGTCCCACCATACCTTGGTAGCCTTGCCTCCCTTGGCGAATTCGGGAATATGACAAGTCTGGCATGCCACGGTATCGACGTGCTGGTCCAGCTTCAACCCCACGGCTGACAGACCGTGCGGTTTGTCGGTATGACAGCTGTCGCAGGACAATGTATCGGTATTCCTGAACCCCGGCAATTGCACGGTGTCATCCTTGACGGTACCGAAATAGCGGGACCCCGCCCACTGATGTTCGTGACTGACATGACAATCGGAGCACTGCAGGTCGGCGCCCTCTGGTGACATGTGAACGTCGACATGCGGGCTCGGTGCTATCAGGGCACTCGACAGATCGCCATGCTTTACATTATCTCCACCACCGCCGTAGAAGTGACAATTACCACAATTGTCACGTCCGGGAGCCCCCACACGACCGGCAATCTCCGCCAGGTTCGGTGGCAAGTGAGTGAACGAGCCATCGGTCTCCTTGACAACCAGCGAATCCGGATAGGGCTCGGCACGGCTTCCCTGATTTCTTGCCTCATACAAGGGGTGCCCCGCCTTGTCATTCCACTTGATGTAGTCGCCCGTTGTATCGTGGCAAGCCAGGCAATCGACACTGCTCTGCTCACGGAAATCGAATGTCTCGGTATCTTCCCAGCCATAGCCGGCGTGACAGGATGTACAACGGGCCTCGTTGGACGCCACATTTCCGCAAAACGAATTGATGACGTGTTTCTTCCCAAGCAACTGACCGCTGACGGGGTGCTCGTACTCCCAGGTCCAGTGAATGGACTCCTGCACCTGGCCTGCCGCCTCGGTGTGGCACTCCAGGCAGGCACGTGTCACCTCTTCAGCCGAGTTGAACGGCCCCTTGAGTGATTCGAACCGGGTATGATCCGCGGTGCTGGCAGACTTGCCAGGCTCTGCACCAAACCCTGGTGCAAAGCTCATGATGACAAGCATCAAGAGCATGCCGATAAAGTGTCGAGTCAATCCTTGCGTCTGCATGAATGCCGCTCCCTGTGTCAGTCACTACACCAGCCAGAACATCATTCACTTCAATCTAGTCTCTCTTGCCAGCCCCTGTCAGTGACTAACTCACCGAACCTGGTAGGTCGATCGGGAAACAAGGTAATACTCAGCGAGTTTTCCGATCGACCCATTAGTCATCAGCCTGTAAAAAGCGCGCGACCTGCTCGGTCGATGGAATACCGTCCAGCCCATCACTGGACTGACACTTCAAGGCCGCTGCGGCATTGGCGAACCGTATGGCGACTTCTTCACAAGAGCCTCTGGCCAATTGCAACGTGAAGGCCGCATGCCAGACATCACCGGCACCCAGGGTATCCACGGACGTGATGGCGAAGGCTGGCATGTGGGCAAGCCTGCATTCGGTACCGCTGCCTTCCAGCCAGTAGACACCCTTCTCTCCGTCGGTAACAGCCACCCAGCAGGCGAATTCCTCCTGTGCCTGGCGCAAACCTGCTTCCACCTCATCCACACCGGCGTAATTGCGCAGGCCCTGGCGAGAGAAGGCGATATGACTGGCCAATGCCATTGCCGTATGGCTGACCGGCGCTTCACCATCGATCACCCCGGGAATGCCGGCTTGTCTGGCGAAAGCAAGCACCTGAATGGCAGCGGCCTCCCAACGCGTGTCCACCAGAACGGCGTGCGGCGTGTCGATGGATTGCAATCGAGTGGCGTCGAATGCTGTGGCTTCGATGGATTCGCGCGGTTCAGCATCAGCATCGGTCGCAGACTTCGGTGGCAGCACCGTATCAGGCTGACGATAATTGACGATCTGTCGCTCGCCATCATCGTCGACAAAGACGCTGGAAATGGGGGACTTGCCATCCGGGATGCAGCTCAACAGGCTATCGCCCAGAGAGCGCCTGTCTATTTCCGTGCGCAGCAAGTCTCCAAACAGATCATCGCCGAGTCTGCCTGCCAGCTGCACCTCGGCGCCCAGTCGCTGCATTGCAACCGCAGCAATGGCACCGCCCCCACCGAGACTGAAGCGCACATCATCGGCACGGTATTTTTCGGCACGGCGAGGCATTTCACCCACACGAAAGGTGATGTCCGCCGAAATGAGCCCGCAGGCCAACAGCTTCGTCGTTGCGCTCATACCGAGTGTCTGCTCATGCAGCAATTTACGTTCATGGTCCCGTGATCCTCTGCTGTCACCCTGTCTCTGCATACAACAAGCGTGACGGTTGTTTCGCCTCGCAACTTGCCATGGAGTTGAGTCGACGAAGTTATTGGCCGTATACTGAAACGCAGCACCGCCCCCGAACACCACATTTTTACCACGCCTCGTGACGCAACAACACCAATAGAAAGGCGTCACTGCACACAGGAGAGAAATAGACGATGCTAGTGAAAACGAAAGCCATCCGGTCTGCATTGACAGTCTGTATGGCTGCGGCAATCAGCGTATCGACGCTGGGATCCAGCGCCATGGCGCAGGACAAGATCACCATCCGCATGTCCACACCGGCATCGGAAACCGATTTCCGCTCCCAGGGCCTGGCCAATCAGTTTGCCGAAGGCATCAGCGAATTTGCCACGTATGAGCCGCACTACAACGACTCCCTGTTCAAGCAAGGTACCGAACTGGTCGCGATTGCTCGCGGCAACCTGGAAATGTCCATCACATCCGCTCAGGAACTGGCCAAGCTGATTCCGGAGTGGTCGATCTTCACCGCCGGCTACCTGATGCGCGACCCGGAGCACCAGCGCAAGGTCTTCGCCAGCGACATCGGCAAGGAGATGTATCAACTGGCCGAAGACAAACTGGGCGTGAAGTTGCTCAATGTCGTCTACTTCGGTACGCGTCAGCTGAACCTTCGAACCGAAGAGAAAGTCATGACGCCGGAAGACCTCGATGGTCTCAACCTGCGCATGCCGGGCACCGACGCCTGGCAGTTCCTCGGCAAGGCACTGGGTGCGAACCCGACTCCCATGGCATTCACCGAGGTCTATACCGGCCTGCAGACGGGCGCCATCGACGGACAGGACAACCCCCTGCCAACCGACAAGGACAAGAAGTTTCACGAAGTCACCAAACAGATCGTACTCACAGGTCACCTGGTGGACATGAACTTCTTTGCGTTCTCGAAGAAGGTCTGGGACAAACTGACTGCCGAGCAGCAAGAGGCCGTATCCACTGCCGCGCAATCCGCAGCAGACTGGACAACCGAGCAGATTGTCGCCAACGAAGCCGAGCTGGTGGATTTCTTCAAGAATGAGGGGCTGGATGTCTATGAACCGGATGTGGATGCCTTTCGTACTCGCGCCCAGGCCATGTACCTGGAATCGGATTTCTCCAAGGACTGGCCAGAGGGTCTGCTCGATCGCATCAACGCAGTTCAGTAATTGTTTTCGATGACCCATGATCTGCCCGGCTGGCTACAGCGCCGGGCAGACAATGTGGCGGTGTTGCTGCTCAGCGCCACCTTCCTCATCTTCATTCTGCAGATCGTCTCGCGCTACCTGTTCCGGGCCCCGCTGGGCTGGACGCTGGAAGCCTGCCTGCTGTGCTGGGTATGGCTGGTGTTCTGGTCCGGCGCATTCACATTGAAGGACCGGGACCACGTGCGTTTTACCATTCTGCTTGACCACAGCCGGCCAGGTACACGCCGCATATTCGCCATTCTCTCCAGCATCTGTATCGTCGGGCTGCTGGGTGTCTCGCTGTGGCCTACCATCGACTTCGTGCAGTTCATGGCCATCGAAAGCACATCACTGCTCAAGATTCGTTTCGACGTGTTCTTCAGTATCTATGTCGTCTTCTCCATTGCCGTCATGCTGCGCTATGCCATACGTGCCTGGCTTGCAATCAGAGGTACGCTGGACGTATGAGCAGTGCATTCCTGTTGTGCCTGGCCGTGCTGTTCGGCGTTGCGGCCATTGGCGCCCCCATCGCACTGGCGATGATCAGTGCCGCCGTCGTGTATCTGTTGATGGCGGGCCAGGATCTGGCGCTCGCCGCTGAACAGATACTTCAGGGTCTGTACAACAGCTTCATTCTACTGGCCGTACCGCTGTTCATCGTGGCGGCCAACATCATGAATGCCGGCACCATCAGCGATCGCCTGCTGGGTTTCTGTGTGGCCGTGGTAGGACGCTTCAGGGGTGGACTGGGTCATGTGAACGTCGTGGCCAGCCTGATCTTTTCCGGCATGTCCGGATCCGCCATTGCCGATGCCGCCGGCGTGGGCAAGATCATCATCGAGATGATGACACGCAACGGCCGCTATTCTCTGGGCTTTGCCGCAGCCATTACCGCCGCGTCTGCCACCATCGGCCCGATCATTCCACCGTCCATTCCCATGGTGTTGTACGCCCTGGTATCCGATACCTCGGTGGGCTATCTGTTTCTGGCAGGCATCCTGCCCGGGCTGCTGATGGGTGCCGTTCTGATGATCATGGTGGCCATCATTGCCAGAAAGCGCAATTTTGCCATGGACGAACCTGTCCCCTTGCGTGAGCTGCCCACGCTTGGCGTACGCGCCTTCCCCGCTCTGTTGATGCCGGTCATTCTGTTGTTCGGCATCTACGGTGGTGTCACGACACCCACCGAGGCTGCAGCGGTTGCCGCCGCCTACGCCCTGCTGCTGGCCAGCTTCTTCTATCGCTCGCTGTCACTGTCCAGCCTGTACTCGGTCATGTCGGACAGTGCGCGCTCCTCGGCAGCCGTGGGACTGGTGATCGGCGGAGCACTGATCTTCAACTACATCGTGGCCAGCGAAAACATTCCCGCCAGCATTGCCACGCTGATGGATTCAATGGAGCTATCCCCTCTGGGCTTTCTGTTGTTCGTCAACGTCCTGTTGCTGATACTGGGCTGCGTCCTCGATGCCGCCACCATCCTGCTGGTGGTGGTGCCCCTGTTTCTGCCCACCTGCAATCTGCTGGGAATCGATCTGGTGCACTTCGGTGTCGTCGTGGTGGTCAATACCATGATCGGACTGATTACCCCGCCCTATGGCATTCTGCTATTCGTGATCAATGCCACCACCGGCGCTCCACTGCGGGACATGATCATTGAAATCTGGCCGTTTCTGATTGCCTTGCTGCTGGCACTGATGACTATCACGCTGGTGCCGGAGTTAGTACTCTGGTTACCAGTGCAAATGGGTTATGCCCCCTGACAGATCCGAGAAAACCACGCCATGAGCAAAACCGTTAACGGCATCATCCCTGTCATGCTGACGCCTTATACCAGCGACGGCAGTATCGATGAATACGGTTACCACCGACTGACCGAATGGTATCTGGCCAACGGCGCTGACGCCCTGTTCGCCGTCTGCCAGTCCAGTGAAATGCACAAGCTCAGTCTGGGTGAGCGCGTCTCCCTTGCCAGGCAGACCGTCGACATCGTCGATGGGCGTGTGCCGGTAATGGCCTCGGGGCATATCGCCGGGGCGAGAGAACAACAAGCCATGGAGCTCAAGGCCATTGCCAACACCGGTATCGATGTACTGGTGCTGGTGACCAACCGCCTGCCGGAGTCCCAGGGGGCCAATGACGATGCCATCCGCACCGAGCTGCGCTGGTTGATGGATCAGCTGCCGGATGACCTGCCGCTGGGCCTGTATGAATGTCCGATGCCCTACCGCCGACTGCTGAGCGACGATGTCCTGAAATTCTGTGCCGACAGTGGGCGCTTCGTGACCTTGAAGGATGTCTCCTGCGATCTGGAAACCGTGCGACGACGGGCCGAGATCGTCAAGGGCTCACCCCTGTCCATCGTCAATGCCAATGCGGCCATCGCCTGGCCAGCCATGCAGGCAGGCTCACAGGGGTTCTGCGGGGTAATGGCAAACTTCCATCCGGATCTGTATGCCTGGTTGTATCACCAGGGCAAGCACCATTCAGCCATGGCGCAGGAACTGTCGATCTTTCTGGCTCTGGCGGGAACCTCCGAAACTCAGGGCTATCCGGCTATCGCCAAGCTTTTTCACCAGCGACTGGGCACCTTCGGATCCATTGATTGCCGCAATGTGGATGTCGATATCCACAAGACCTACTGGGCACTGGAGGCGCTATTGGACAACATCGAGCAAGGGGCCGAGATGTACCGGGAGCGTGTTTCGAAACTGTTGCGGGTAGTGAAGTAGTCACCGCGCCATCACCCTGCCGATCATCGGCGAGTGACGATGGCCGCAGGCGCATGTCGGTTCGGTGACAATGCGTCCTGCGGCTACTGCATCAGCTGGCTGACTACAGTTTTTCCAGAACCGCTTCTGCGGCACTGACGGTGGCAGAACCCGGATCGGTTTCAACGGCCAGATGAGTGACGACACCGTCGTCCAGAATCATCACATAGCGCTGCGAGCGCTCACCCAGACCGACAGCAGTCAGGTCCAGTGTCATACCGGCGGCCTTGGTGAATTCGGAATTGCCATCGGCCAGCATGTCCACATCGTCTCCCGTGCCGAGACTCTTGCCCCAGGCATTCATGACGAAGAAATCACCGGTGGACACACATGCAACCGCATCCACACCCTTGTCGCGCAGAGCCTTGGCATTGTCCATATAGCTGGGTACATGAGTTTCGGAGCAGGTAGGCGTGAACGCACCCGGCACCGCAAACAGAACCACCTTGCGTCCGGCACAGTAGTCAGCCAGTGGTACATCGGTCGGGCCCGCTGCCGTCATCTGCTTCAGCGTCACCGCTGGAATCTTGTCGCCTTCTTTGATCATTTTTATTGTCCTTCTGTGGTGAGTGGTCAGTAGCCGCGAACGGCAACCGTCCGACTATACCGCAGCGACCCACTTGTCAGCAGGCTCGGCAGGCTTTTCACGAACCGACAAGACGCATCGTCAGGCCGCCTTGCGAAACAGCGACTCCAACTGGTTCAACATGACGGGGCCAAGCTGGCGAGCATCGAAGACACTGACCGCCTGTTCGTAGAATCGACTGACATCATGACCGATACCGATGGCCACCAATTCGACCTGATCGGCCCGTTCGATCGAATCGATCACCTGCTGCAGGTGACGCGCCAGATAATCACCGGCATTGGCGCCCAGGGTACTGGTGTCCACCGGAGCGCCGTCCGAGATGGTCATCAGAATACGACGCTGCTCGGGTCGTTTCATGAGCCTCTTGTGCGCCCACAACAGGGCTTCACCATCGATATTCTGCTTCAGGATATCCCGACTCAGCATCAGGCCGAGGTTGCGCCGCGCCAGACGATAGGGTGTGTCTGCCGACTTGTAGACGATGTGTCGAAGATCGTTCAGACGACCCGGGTTGACGGGCTCGCCCATCTGCTTCCAGCGCTCGGTGGACTCGCCGCCGTGCAGATGCACGGTGGTAAAACCGAGAATCTCGACGCTGACGCCACAGCGCTCCAGAGTGCGAGCGAGAATATCGGCGCAGGCAGCGGCGATCATGATCGGCCGGCCCAGCATCGAACGAGAGTTGTCGATCAACAGAGTGATCGTGGTATTGCGAAAGGCCATATCGCTCTCGGCCTTGAAACTCAGCGGCATCAGAGGGTCGGTCACCAGTCGCGACAGGCGTGCCGAGTCCAGAACGCCCTCTTCCAGATCGAATTGCCAGTGACGGCGCTGACGCGCCAGCAACGCCCGTTGCAGGCGGCTGGCCAGACGTCGCACCAGTCGCCCGTGCACCTCGATATGCTGATCCAGCGCAGTACGCCATTCCTGCAGGTCGGCAGACGAGGCGCCATCGGCGGCCATCATCACCTCATCGAAATCCGTCGTGAAGGCGCGATATGGCTGGGTATCACCGCTGACCACGATCATCGGATCCGGACCCGCCGAAGGCGCCTCATCCAGCGCCTGATCGGGTAGCTTGTCGGTCGGCTCGGATTCACCGGGCGTCTCGGACAAGGCCTCTTCGGTCTCCCCGTCGCGCTTTTCACTCGCCGCACCCTCATCAGTCTCGAGCGGGTCCTCCGGGTTCAGAGCCTCATTGCTCATGTCCTCGGCGCTGTCCTCATCCACATCACCCGCGGCGCTCACGCCATGGCCGGCATCACAGCCGGTACTGCTCGCAAGGGATTGAGCCACCTGGCGGGCTATGGCGGCAAACGCCAGTTGATTGTCCAGATGCTTGACCAGCCCTGGTATCTGCGCCGTGAGTGACTGCTCCAGCAGGCTCAGTTCGTTCGGTGTCATGATCGCTTGCCGAGACGGCGGTCGACGTCGAAAGGCGTGGCGACAGGTCTGCACCAATGCTTCCGCCAGTCGTTGCAAGCTGGCATCGATGCTGTCGACGGGTGACTCCTCAGCCCTGCGTGCATCCAGATTGCGGGCCACCCCCTCATACCGATTGGCACCCAGCGCCTCGTAACGTTCTGTCTCCATCAACGCAAACAACTGGGCGGCAAAGGTGTCGGGCGGACTGAATCGCTGCTGGATATCCGGGTCATGATAGGCGCGCCGCAAGGCCTGAGCGTCATGCTGGCCACGCGAAAGCGTGCTCACCGACGCCGGCCGCAGAGCAAGCTCCAGCGAGGCATCGTCTGCCAATGTACGCGCGCAGGCATCCATTGCACCCTGCATGGTGTTGTCGGTCACCACTTTGCTACCCTTGTCTGTCAAAATTTCCGTGTATCCCCGAGTGTGCACTTGTCCATGCCGTCTGCTGAACTACCTATCAAATCCGACCTTCCGGCGGCCCAACGACACGCCCTGGAGGCGTGGGCCAGTCAGGCCACTGCAGCCGGCTGGTTGCCGGCAACGGCCACCGACGCGCTGCAATCCGTCACCACTACCGCACCGGCCCAGTTGTTCGACGCCGGTGACCGACCGTTGGTGGCCGGCCTGTTCGGCGGCACCGGTGTCGGCAAGAGCACGCTGCTGAACCGTCTGGCCGGTGAATCCATCGCACGGGCCAGCGTAGAGCGTCCGACCTCGCGAGACATTACCGTATACGTACATCGTTCCCAGGTGGTTGACCGCCTGCCTGCTGCATTTCCCATGGAGCGCATGCGCACCGCCCTGCATAACAACGAACAGTATCGGCATGTCATGTTCATCGACATGCCGGATTTCGACAGTGTCGAGTCCGCCAACCGTGATCTGGTAGACGTCTGGCTGCCACATCTGGATGTCGTGTTGTACGTGGTCAGCCCGGAACGCTATCGTGATGATCAGGGCTGGCGCCTGCTGCTTCAGCATGCACGAGAGCACGCCTGGCTGTTCGTGATGAATCATTGGGATCGCGGCGACCCCTTGCAACTGGAGGATTTCCGCCAGCAGCTCAGCGCTGCCGGCATGAGTGAGCCGCTGATCTTCAGAAGCGACTCATCGGGCAAGACGGATGAACAGGGGCGCCAGGAAGATGATTTCCCCGAACTGTGTTCGACCATCGCTCAACTGGCCGATGAATCGATTGTCAAGTCATTGAATGAGCTCGGTATTCTGGCGCGGCTCAAGGCACTGAAAGCCGCCAGTGACCCCTGGCTGGAATCGCTGGGCAGTGAAGAACGTATCAGTGCTCTGCAGTCCGACTGGCAGACCCACTGGGCGCAGGCCACGGCCGATCTGGACAACGCCCTGACGCACAAGGCGCAGCGACTGGCACAGCAATACGCCGAGGATGAAGGCTCCTTGCTGAGCCGCTGGCGGGGCAAGCCTCAACAACAGGCGGATGTGGTGACAGGATCCCTGGTCGATGACGCGCTGCTGGGCCGGCTGGATACCGTGCTCGGTGATTTTCTCAATCAACAGGGACAAAGCAGCGCCTTGCCACTGACCGCACAGAAGCAGGCAGTGGCCCAACCCTACGCCCGTGCACGTCGTGACTTTGCAGCCACCGTCGATGATGCGGTCAATCGCTCACTGGCACTGCCCGGCGGCATCTGGCAACGACGGCTGTATGCCGGACTGGGCACCCTGTGCCTGCTGCTGCCACTGGCAGCCATGGGCTGGATCGGTTGGCGTGTGGTCAGCGCCTTTGCCGAAGGTGGCAATGATTCAGCGGCGTATCTGGGCAGCAATTTCGCCATCAATGGGGCGCTCCTGCTGGCTCTGGCCTGGGTGATTCCGGCCTTCCTGCAGAGGAAGGCCAAACCCTCACGCGAAAAAGCCGCCCTGCGAGGCGTCAGGGAAGGTCTGGCTGCCGCACTGGCGCAGACCTCGGCTGCCGTCAGCGAAGGTTTTGGCACCCTGGCAGAACAGTCACGCTCGCTGCGTGAGCAATATCAGGGCCTGTGGCAATCCCTGCCCCGCACAGCCAGCGACGATCTGCCGGAGACCGTGCGCCGCATGCTGGCCAGCGAGATCAATCAGCCGACGACTCAGCGGGAGCTGGATGTGCGCGCCAATACCCACAGTTCCACCGATGCTGCGCCCGTGTCGTAGAGCTCCCGAGCCAGTTCTCGTGCCGTAGAGCCGGTGGTCAGCACATCATCGACAATGGCCACGTGTCTGCCCGCAACCTGATCCTGCGCCCGAAAGGCGCCCAGGATGCGGTGCTGGCGCTCGGCACGGCTCAGCCCGGCGAGCGAACCGGTATCGTATTCGCGCGCGACGGCGCGGGCACGAGATTGAATTCCCAGTTCCCGGGCACACCAGCGCGCGATGTCCGCTGACTGGTTGTAACCACGCTGGCGAAGCCTGCTGGCGTGCAGGGGCACAGGCATCAGCTGTTCGGGCAGCGGCTGACCGGACAACCGTTGCCGGCGTACCGTACGAGCCAGCAGGGTGCCGAAGACTCTTGCCAGCACACGCTGATCACGATATTTCAGGGCCTGTATCAGTCGATCGACCGGAAATTCGTAGCGGTAAGGGGCCACAATGCGGCTGAACGGGCTGTCCAGGCCGGCGCAATCCGGGCAGCACAGCGTGCCAGCTGGTGCAATCTGCTCACGGGGAACCCCCATCAACTCGGCACCGCAATTCAGGCACAGGCCGGATACGTAACCCACCGGTTCTTCGATGACGCACGGTTGCAGCAAACTTTCACAGTCGTCACACAAGTCGAGGCCATTACCGCCAGCCCGGGCACATATCGCGCATTGAGAGCCAATATTCAGGCGCCGAAGTGCGGTTTTCGACCATTGTGGCAATGAAGCCATTGAAAAATGCATCAGCAAGTGTCCTTTTGCTTATGAATCGTGGTGGATAGCCTACACTCTGTTGTAAGTCTCGACGGTGGTTACCATCCGGTTGTTGTTTTTTTCACACATGAATACTGTGGATTGAGTTTACAATCGGCTTGTTTACCGCTATACAAGACAAAAATACAACAAATCTGCGTGGTGTCTCGAAGGGCTGTTTCGCTGGCCGGAGATTTGTTGACGTTTTGGAGTGACTGACTGACTCCGGCAGTCTGCAGCCAGCCCCAACAGGCTCTGCACGGCTCTCGAGTCAGCGTTTGTAGAATTTTTGCTTATTCAAATGTCAACTAGTGGGAGCTAGCTATGAATAGAAATATCGGTACCGTCAGTTCAATCGCGGCCTTGCTATTGGGCAGCAGTGTCGTATTTGCCGAAGGTGTGGCGCTGGATCGCACCATCGAGATCCCTGCGGGCAACGGCGGCTATGCCAACTCCATGGGCGATGCCATCAAGACCGGTCTGGGCGATTGCGTGAAAATCGGCCTGTACAACGACGAATCACAGGTTGATGCCTGTGCCGGCATCGAAGATGCTCCGGAAGAAGTCGTTGAAGCAGAACCAGCACCGGAAGCAGCACCAGCACCAGAACCAGTCCAGAAAGAGCCAATCGTGACCACGGCGACTCTGGGCGGCGAAGCACTGTTCGACAACAACTCTGACACGCTGAACGCATCCAGCGAACAAGCCATGGCAGAACTCGTTGCAGAACTCGAGAAATTCCAGGAAATCACTGCCATCGAAGTGGTTGGTCACACTGATGCAAACGGCGAAGCCAGCTACAACCAGGGCCTGTCCGAGCGACGTGCTGCAGCGGTTGAAACCTTCCTGAAGGCAGCCTACCCCAATGTCGACGTCAGCAGCAGTGGCATGGGTGAAGACAGCCCGGTTGCTACCAACTCCACGCCTGAAGGGCGTCAGCTGAACCGTCGTGTTGAAGTTCAAGTGACTGCCAAAAGCATCACTGAGTAAGTCGCTGTAAGCTGCGGGGGAGTCATCGGACTCTCCCGCAGTTCCTGTAACAACAGTCCGTCCCAGTTCCGATTATCCGGATCGCGAGTGTTCGTTTTTTTCCGGACCTGTACCTTTGCAGCAACACTCGGTAGTTACTGTCTTTACGCACATCCAAACCACCACGGAGAACAAACATGAACACTGGTAAATCCATAGCGTTCGGAGCCTGCCTGACATTGGTGTCATTCGCCGCATCCGCACACATTACCGAAGAAGATCACGGCCACATCGAGAATGACGGCTCAGGCAGTTACGTCGGTTCTGATGGCGCTGTGCTGAAAACCGGCCTTGGCGATTGCATGCACACCGGCACTTTTTCCGCCGATGCTGTCATCAATGTTTGCGAAGGCATTGAAGAAGAAGTTGCTGAAGTCGAGCCTGAGCCAGTTGCCGAAGTCGAAGAGACTGTCGTTGCCGAAGCTCCTGCTCCAAACCCGGGCAAGATCGATACACAGCAGTTCAGCGAAGAAGCCCTGTTCGATACGGATTCCGCTCAACTGACCAGCGCTGGCGAAGCGGCCATGAACGGTCTGTTCGGCGCTCTGGCAGAGTACAAGGGCATCACTGATGTCTCCGTTACTGGTCACACTGACAGCCGCGGTGCCGAAGAGTACAACCAGGCGCTGTCCGAAAGACGTGCTCAGACAGTTGCCGGCGTGATTGCCGCTCAATACCCCGATGTTCGCATCGACGTACAGGGCATGGGCGAGACTTCACCGGTTGCCAGCAATGACACTGCAGAAGGTCGTCAGCTGAACCGTCGCGTTGAAGTCGAAGTCACTGCTACTCGCATGGTCTTCAACTAAGATCCGAGCATGCCCTGCCCCTTCGGGGGGGGCCGGGCAACTCAACCTCCGGAAGTCAGAAAAGGCCAGCATCACGCTGGCCTTTTTTGTGGGCGGGTTCCGCTGACGGCCTCCCGGTTTCTCTCGGCAGGCCCGTGAATTGCTGACCAGAGGACATGAACACAAACATCCTCCGCCTGACAGCCTGGCCTCTCAGTCGTCATGCCCGCCACCTTCTGTGCCTGTCGATGGTCAGCCTGATTGCCGGTTGCATCACCAACACCCACGCCGAGCAGGAACCCATCAACTGCGCCCTGCCGCATGTCGATCAGCGTCTGTCGCAATGCGAGATCGTTCGGCGAGCCAGCGAATTCAGCGGCTGTCTGTCAGCCGACGACATACGCGAACACAGCTGTCTGCTCATGGATGCCGACGTGTCGTTCTGCTCGGCAACGGACAGCCTGCCGATCACGGCCTTTTTCAATGAAAGCCAGCGCACCCTGGACTGCGCCGGCGGTACGATCGATCATGGCTGGGGCCGCATCTCCCTGCCACAGGGCGCCGTCACCACCCAGGTCTCGCGCAAGCCGGCCATACGCTTGTCCAACGACCGCTCACTGTCCGACATCACCGTCAGGAACTGCACCCTGCGTGGCACCAATCACATGGGAATAGAAGCCACCCGATTCTTTGGCGGCGAACTGGGGCCGGATGGAGAAGTCGGTGATGACGAGCCTCTGCCGGTTGGTCACCAGAATCTGAACTTCGAGAATCTCACCATCGAGGACACCATCACGGGCATTTACCTGGGTAGCTTCAGCCACCAGGTGGATATCAATCGGGTGACCATCGATAACACGCAACGCATCGCGATCTATTCCGAAGCAGGCAGCCACGACGTGCGAATTCGTCAGTCGCTGATCAGCAACAATCAGTCACGAGAGGCCATTGCCATCGACTCCACCTATGACAGCGAGGTCTCCGACACCCTGTTTGTCAACAACCGCGAAGGCGGCATCAACGTGTACCAGAACTGCGGAGAGCTCAAGGGTATCGTTTGCCCGGTCATCCGCTCGACACCCCCCAACAACAATCGCATCATTGGCAACCGCTTCGTCAACACTGGTGTTTCCGGTGTACAGATTGCCTCTCGCCAGGGCCGCAATCATTCCTTC
>CBDUIJ010000016.1:0-35235 GCA_965367215.1 uncultured Granulosicoccus sp. | reverse complement strand
CGAATCACGAACAGGTCTCCCAGACCCTGATTGAAAATGATTTCGGCCGGAACTCGGGAATCCGAACACCCCAGAATGATGGCGAACGGTGTCTGGGATTCGATCAGGTTGGCACGACGGCTCTGGTTGGTCAGGTCCGCCAGATCGTGTTTGTCTGCGACGAACCGGTCGTTACCGGTTTTGAGTCGTTTCAGGGCTTCATCTGCAGATATCATGTCGATTATCGTATCGGTATGGACGGGTCTGTTGAATCAGGCAGAAAATCTCCCTATTTCGTACATCAGTCCTGGAAGCGGAGCGTTCTGCCGTTCTCATGGCTATTCTGACTGTTTTTTTGTATCAGTAGTTCGACTAGCTGTGTTTCCGGTTATACGGCATGATCATGCCTGTCTGGTAGCCGCAGTACATTCAGGAATGATATGACCTACGCCTTTCTGCAGAACCTGTTGGCACACCGCGCTACCCTGACCATCGCCATCATTCTGGGCGCCCTGGTGCTGCGGGTGCTGGTCATTCGCAGAATCCGTCGCACCCGCACCATCCTGACCGTATCCGAGCATCGTGCCATGTCGACGGTACATGCCACGACGGTGATGGTGATCCTGATAACCATACTTGTATTCTGGCTGCCGCAGATCCAGGAATTCATCCTGTCGATCACGGCCATTGCCGTGGCCATCGTGATTGCCACCAAGGAGCTGTCCCTGTGTCTGCTGGGTGCGTTCGTGATTCGTACCAGCCGGGCCTTTTCCATTGGTGACTGGATATCGATGGGAAGCACATACCCGACGCGCGGCCGACGGTGGAATTCTCCACCAACGAAGCGGCCAAACTGGTGACGACTCTGTCAGTATTCTGTCCGACCGATGAAATCACGGCACTGGAGAAGGCAATGATGAAAGAGTTCTTCGAGTGGTATCGCGCCAACCGGGAATCGCGTGGGGCCAATGGCTGATCTGACCAATACCGATATCGATCCGCTGATTCATGGCTTCCGCGTCGATGCGCATGGGCGCGCCATGGAACTGGACTGGGAGACGCTGCAGCATCTGGAAGTCGACAAGCCGGGGCAGTGGTGCTGGATTCATCTGAACAGGCGTTCAGAGGGTACCGAACACTGGTTGCGAACGGTGGCCAAGGTAGATGGTCAGGTGCTGGCAGCCTTGCTGCAGGACGATACACGGCCCCGCATTGTCAGCCATGAGCATGGTTACCTGCTGAACCTGCGCGGTGTGAACCTCAACCCCGGTGCCGATCCGGAGGACATGATTTCCCTGCGCCTCTGGGCGACGGGACGCTTTGTCATCAGTACCCGTGCCACACGCATTCTGGCGGCAGAAGATGTGCGCGACATGTTACGCGGTGGGGCGGCGGTGCATTCCAGCGGCGCGCTGATTGCGGCGATCAGTCGGCAGCTGGTGTCACGCATGAGCTCGGTCATCTCCGAACTGGATGACAAGGTCGACGAGCTGGAAGAGCAGCTGCTGCAAACCTCATCCTCCTCCTCGCGCACGAGTATCAGTGCCTTTCGGCGCATGGTGCTGACGCTACGACGTTACATGGCACCACAACGCGAAGCCCTGGCGGGTTTTCTGCGAGACAGCGAAGACTTTCTGGTGGGTGATGATCGGCATTCCCTGCGGGACACTCAGGATACGCTGGTGCGACTGCTGGAAGATCTGGACATGATCCGTGAGCGCGCCCTGTTGCTGCAGGAACAGCTGGTGGAGGATCGCGCCGAGGCGATGAATGACCGCCTGTTCGTCCTGTCGGTGATCTCGGCGGTGTTCCTGCCTCTGGGGTTCTTCACTGGTCTGTTCGGTGTCAATGTGGGGGGTATGCCAGGTGTCAACAGCCACATGGCGTTCACGCTGTTGTGTCTGGCCATGCTCGGATTTGCCGTGCTGGTTGTCTGGCTGTTCCGTCGCTTGAAGTGGATCTAGTGGGGCGATCGGGAAATGAGGTGATACTCGAAGTCTGCATGCGCCCGTCCGACAATGCGTCCAGTGCCCGAGTCCCCAGGCTGCCATTCGACAGCTGCTGGCGTATCCCAGGGTTGCCATGACTGGATAAATACTCAGCTAAACGGGTGCGTTCCCGGCTGCGCATTGCTACCATGCAGCGATGGACGTATCAGACCTCATTGATTCACTGAACGACGCTCAGCGTCAGGCAGTCACCGCCCCTCCCGGGCATTTGCTGGTGCAGGCCGGCGCCGGCAGCGGCAAGACGCGCGTGCTGGTGCACCGCATCGCCTGGCTGAACCGGGTGGAAGGAGTCTCGCCGCACAGCATCATGGCGGTCACCTTCACCAACAAGGCGGCTCGTGAGATGCGCCTCCGGGTCGGGCAGTTGCTGGGGCAGTCGGTCGGGCCGATGTGGATCGGCACCTTTCATGGCATTGCTCACCGGTTCTTGCGCACTCACTGGAAGGAGGCGGACCTGCCCCAGGCCTTCCAGATTCTGGATTCCGACGATCAACTGCGTGTGGTCAAGCGAGTCGTGCGTACGCTGGAGCTGGATGAAACCCATTTCCCACCTCGTCAGGTGCAGTGGTTCATCAATGGCCACAAGGATGAAGGGCGCCGTCCGGAACATATCGACGACGAGAACGATCCGATCACGGCCCAGTACATCCGTGTCTACACCGCCTACGAAGTGGCCTGCAAGCGAGCGGGTGCGGTGGATTTTGCCGAGCTGTTGCTGCGCTCTCTGGAAACCCTGCGTGACACGCCGGCCCTGCTGGCACACTATCGCAAGCGCCTGCAGCATCTGCTGATCGACGAATTTCAGGATACCAATGCCATCCAGTACGCCTGGATCCGCTTGCTGGCCGGTGATACCGGGCATGTGTTTGCGGTGGGTGACGACGATCAGTCCATCTATGCCTGGCGTGGCGCGCGCGTAGAGAACATCCTCAATTTCGACAAGGATTTCGCCGGCGCGGACCTTGTCAGGCTTGAGCAGAACTACCGCTCCACCGGCACGATACTGAACGCCGCCAATGCGCTGATCGACAAGAACCAGGGGCGACTGGGCAAGAACCTGTGGACCGCCGGCGCCGAAGGGGACCCCATCACCCTGTACAACGCCTACAACGAAACCGACGAAGCGCGCTTCATTGTCGAGACCATCGTCGATCATGTTTCCGGTGGCGGTCAGCGGCGTGATTGTGCCGTGTTGTACCGCTCCAATGCGCAGTCGCGCGTTGTCGAGGAATATCTGATGGCAGCCGGAGTGTCCTACCGCGTCTATGGTGGCCTGCGATTCTTCGAACGGGCGGAAATCAAGGACACACTGGCCTATCTGCGTCTGGCCACCCACAGCTATGACGATGTCTCGCTGGAACGCATCATCAATCAGCCGGCACGGGGAATCGGTGACAAGACCGTCGGTGATATTCGTACCGAAGCCCGCACCCGCAGCATACCCATGTGGCAGGCAGCGACCGATCTGGTACACGAAAAACGCCTCAGCGGACGCGCCAACACCGCCGTCGGCAAGTTCCTGTCGCTGATCGAATCGATACGTGAAGCCATCGATGAGCAGGCGCTTCCCCAGCAGGTACAGACTGTCACCGAGCTCAGCGGTCTGCTGGAGCACTTCAAGAAAGACAGTAGCGACCGCGGCCAGAGCCGGGTGGAGAACGTCGAGGAACTGTCCAATGCAGCTCGCACCTATGTGCATCAGCAGGATGAAGACCCGGACATGAGCGCCGTGGACGAATTTCTGGCGCACGCGGCTCTGGAAGCCGGAGAAGGTCAGGCTGAGGCAGACGACAATGCCGTGCAGCTGATGACCCTGCACTCGGCCAAAGGGCTGGAATTTCCGATCGTGTTCATGGCCGGTATGGAGCAGGGCCTGTTTCCCCATCAGCGCTCGACGGAAGACCCGCTGCGCATGGAAGAGGAGCGGCGCCTGTGTTATGTCGGGATCACTCGGGCCGAACGCAAGCTGTACATGACCATGGCCGAGCAGCGTCGCCTGCACGGTCGGGATCAGTACAACCCTCCCTCGAAATTCGTCACGGAATTACCCAATGCCCTGGTGGAGGAAATCCGACCGCGCATGCAGATCAGCATGCCGGTTCATCGTCCGCAGCAATCCACCCGATTTGTCGAAGAGGCCAACGATACGGGGTTGAGCATCGGACAGAACGTGCGCCATGGCAAGTTCGGCATTGGCGTGGTGCTGGATCAGGAAGGCCGCGGCAAACAGGCGCGCGTGCAGGTCAATTTCGAGGAGTATGGCAGCAAGTGGCTGGTGCTGGCTTATGCCAAGCTTGAACCGGCCTAGTGGGTCGATAGGGGAACAAGGTAACACTCAGCGAATTTGTCAGCCGTGCTGGCATCGGCCCATTAAATGATTCCCGCCTCCAGGCTGGCGGCCATGCTCATGCCCAGTTCCTCACATCGAGTCACGAATTCCTCGCTGAATTCTCCCCGGCATATCAAGGGTTCCTGAACCAGTCGCCAGCGCAAGCCGGTGGTGATGCTCTCGATGGCGCGGCGTGTGCCGGTGCCATCATGGCCAGCGCGAACGTAGAAGGCGAATGGCAGGCCCTGGGTAGTCTCCAGGCAAGGGTAGTAGCAGCGGTCGAACACGTCCTTCACCAAACCGGCCATGTAGCCGAGATTTTCAGTGGTGCCGATGATCAGTGCCTGAGCCGACTGGATATCTTCCGGTTGTGTGTCCAGAGGGGAGAGGCAGCGGACATCGACATCGTCGATATCCTGATGGCTGGCTCCACGGATGACAGCCTCCAGCAGTTTCCGGGTATTCTCGGAAGGGGCGTGAGATACAACAAGCAATTTCTTCCTTGCGGACATGGTGTCGAGACTCCTTGTGCTGTCCATCATCGTGCGGATACCGGCGAGCTGTCAAAGCCTGCCATCAACCATCGTTATCCTACAGATGACGGGCATCCGCTGCAGAGCGCCTGCCGCAGCTTACAGACTCACCTGGTTTCTTCCGCTTGCCTTGGCGATATACAGCTTCTTGTCCGACTCCTTGTACAGCTCGTCGGCCGTCGTATGTCGATCGTTCAGTTCTGATATGCCGATACTGACGGTGATCTGTATCGAGGCAGATTCATACTGGAAGACCTTGTTTTCCACGACAGAACGTATTTTTTCTGCAACGACACGGGCACCGTCCAGAGAGGTCTGATTCAGGAAGATGGAAAATTCCTCACCGCCGATACGGGCAAAGATATCGCTGTCTCTCAAGATGCCCTTTATTTCCCTGGCGAGATTGACCAGGATGAAATCGCCAGCCTGATGGCCATGATCATCGTTGATTCTCTTGAAGTGATCGACATCCAGCATGATCAGAGAAGCCTTGTTGCGCTCTCGGGTAGCGATGTCTATCAGTTCATCGGATGCTTCAAAGAAGTAGCGCCGATTATAGGCATTCGTCAGATTGTCACTGATCGACAACTCATAGAGCTTCCTGACACTCTCTTCCAGTTCATCATGAGCCTCGATATTCTCCAGACGACTTTCATGGATTGCCTTGGACAATATGAGCGTTGCAGGGATTGCGATGAGGATGATCATCAGCAAGCCGATATGGTGAGGCTCTCCGTAATACAGCATGATGAACATTTGAGGAACCATGTTCACAAAGTAGAAAATGAGATAGGCCTTGTAGATCGACGTCATCGACAGTGCAGCCGAGTTGACGACACCAATGGCGATGACCAGGCTGATCATCTCGTACGGCGCAGGCGCATAGATGACGACCAGTACGGCAGACATCACCCACGCGCACGCCTGAAAGAACGAGAACACCATGAAGTATGTCTGATGTCTTCGTAGCTCTTCCCGGTTTTCTTCTTTCAGGAAACGTTCGAGATTTCGTATGTTATGTAAGCGGTATGCGGTCGACAGTACCTGGAGAATGAACCAGATTCCCAGTACCAGCGGTGGCACGAACCGGTGAAATATCCCTATATAGATAAAGGCCAGCAGTATCGTGGCCGTGGCTACCCTTGGGGTATGACCAATCAGATCTTCAATGAGTTTGGGGTGAACATCGTACGTACCTTCGTCAATGCTTTGCTTTCTTGTCATGGTTGGCATCGACTGAATGGAACGTACTTGTCTCGGTGACGTGTCTTGCGGATGTATCGGGAGGCAATACACTACCCGAGCAAGTTTTCAGCCAGAAAGGATACAACGGTGTGGTCAATTACCCGTTTCGCTGCCCAGTCGACGAACTATGCGAGGTCGAGTCCCGAGCGAGCAGTGCGCCAGCCATGAGCGCCTGTTTATCGGGTAGGGGATTCGCTATCCTGCACTATCATGACGGGCGCTTCTGAACCGGTGAGTATCAGCGTATAGGACTGTCCCGCGTCCAGTGTCAGCGGCACGGGAGTGAAGCGTTGCAGGGAATCCTGCACGGCATAGCTGCCGGCCGTCACTTCCCGGTAATCGGGTATCTGCTGGAAACTGTCGGGTGATACCGAGCCGAGGGATACTTCGCTGCCACCGGGGTTGTTGCCGGCTGGCAACAGCAGCATCTGCGCCGTTCGCGTATCGCCTTCCAGGGCATAGGCCTGCAGTATGCGAACTCTGGCCAGAGCATCGTCGCTGGGCGACAGGCGTGAGGGCAGGGCCAGTATGTCCACGACAGGTTCACCCGATTCCGGATCGGTATTGTTCGGATCAGTCTGCGCATCGGCAAATCGATCTCTGACAATGAGGGTGGTGACCGAGGAAACTCCGAGGTTCAGTGGAGAGAGCTGCAACTGCAGACTTGCAGTATCGGCCAGGACTACACTCAGAGACTGGCTGCTCAAGGGCACGGCTACCGGCGCGGACACCTCACCGGCTTGTATTGCCGGGGCAAACAACGCTTCAGCATCGGCATCGGAAAAGGCTGTGATTCTCGACTGACTGAGATTGATCACTGACAGTAGCGGTACGTCGCGATCACTCCCTGCCTGCAGGTTTTCAAAGGCACGTTGTTCTGACGCGGCCTCTTCACCGCCGCCACCCGTGTCGGAATCGTCCGGTTCAGACGGAGCACCCGCATCGGGCTGTTCCTCGCCGCCGGTTGCGCCACCGTTTGCACCATCGGTTGAACCGTTGGCCGTATCCGAGCCCTCGGCATTATCCGGATTGATGATATCGCTGCCGTCACCGGTGCCGAATATGCCGCCGTCGCAAGCACCGAGAGACAGCAGTAGCAGCAGAGCAGTCAGGGTGCCGAGCATTGCCCTGCTTACCCAGCGGACACCGCGTCGTTCAGACAGACATTCAGCCCTTGTGTCGTGCATGTCAGTCATCCTCTTTGTCTGCCGGTGGCGCAGTACCCTGCGGCGGTTCGATATCTTCGATCCAGTAGAGTCCCAGGCCAACCCGGTGGTGACCCTCACCGGTCTTGTCAGCGTTACTGCCCTGATCATGCCGTGATAACGAGGCATCCAGTGAGCGCAGCAGGTTCAGCCCTTCAGTGGCGCTGAGCTGGCGAAACTGTTCGCGGCCTTCGGTGCTGACATTGTCGTAGGCCACGCTCATCTGCAAGCGTCGCTGCTCGTGGCCGTTCAGGTTGTAGTCCAGGGTTGTCAGCAGGTCGGTGGCACTGGTGGCGAAGATATCCAGCAAGGCCGATTCGCTCTGTTGGGGCACATAGCCCTGATGCAACAGGGAGACCGTGCCGGCTTCGAGTTTCACCGTACCCACCCGCTCCAGCTCATCAAGCAGGGCGCGGGCCGGCACATCGCCGCCATAACGCTTCACCAGCTGGTTGAAGCTGTCATTGTTGTCGCCATAACTCAGCGCCCGTGGTTTGCCCTGAGGGGTCTGGAATTCCTGATCCTGCAACCAGCCGGTGACGACCCGCACGGCACGATTGTGTTTGCTGACACCGGTATCCACATCGCTGGGCAGTTCGCGTATGCGTTTGACTTCCTTGCGGTTGATGCCGGTGACGATGGCAATACGGGAGGTTGTCGGCGCCTTGCCATCGATGCCGAAATGTTCGCTGGCCTCGTTGACGTAAGCCTGCTTGGCCCAGTTGACGAATTCGGCATGCGAGACCCCGTGACGCAGCAGCAGCCTCACCAGTGGTGAGAGCACTTTGGTCACGGCTTGTTGCAGGCTCTCGTGCATACTTATCCGGTTGTGGACGGTGATGACAGGGTGGGTCTTTGCGGAACGTCATTGACGAACCTCGGGCTGACAGGATTAAATATCCTGCAGTTTCATGCGTCAGTATCTCAAACTTGGGATATTTATCCCACCTTGTATAAAATACTAACAGGAATAACCGGTGAATCGACAATCGAAGTCCGTATCTGCAGCAGCCGTCACTGCGTCCGATCGTCAGCCTGCTCGCAAGAAGAAGTCTGCGGCAAGCCGTCCTGCGGCCAGGTCGGCGAAAACCACAGGCAATGCCGGTGGCAAGCGGACCCAGATGCCAGCGGACAAGCCGGCCTACGGTTGCTGGATCAATATCTTCGAACCGGCCGTTGGCGAGCTGGTCGGCGCCTGCGGCTACCAGTACGGGCTGGTGGACATGGAGCACAGTCCGGCGACGCTGGATTCCGCGCTACCCATGATAAGAGCCGTCCAGTATGGCGGCGCCAAGGCCATCGTGCGTATCCCTGACAAACAGGTTCACTGGATTGGACGACTGATGGACATGGGAGCCGATGGGGTCATGGTGCCCATGGTTGATTCTGCGGAAGAGGCGCAGGCCCTGGCGGATGCCACCCTCTATGCACCCGAAGGCACTCGAGGCATGGCGGCAGGTATCGTGCGCGCGACTCGCTATGGCGTGGATACCGAGCAGTATCTGGAGTCCTATCGAAAGGACTTCATGCTGATGATCCAGATTGAAAGTCGCGAAGCGATGGAGCAGGCGGAAGCCATTGCGGCGGTACCGGGTGTGGACTGGGTGTTCATCGGCCCGAGTGATCTGGCAGGCAGTCTGGGTCACCGCGCGCAGACGCAGCACAAGGACACCCGCGCTGCCGTTCGGCAGATCTGCAAGAGTGTCAGGAAAGTCGGCAAGCCACTGTCAACCTTGCCCCACACCGGTCGCACGGCCCGTCAGCTTTTTGCCGACGGATTCGATCTGGTTTTCAGCGGTACCGACATGGGCATGCTGAGGATGGCATTGCAGCAGGATGCGGCTGCCAGTGAAAAGATCGTTCAGGGGCTGGTCGGCAAGAGATAGAGATCGGTAAAGGTCGGTTTGCCATCCACGCATTGGCTGGCATCCAGAGGCACGACCACCACGACCAGTGAACCCGAGAGCATGGCGGATAGTGCCAGTGTCTCGATCTCTTCCTGGCGCGCTGCACCGGCTTTGCTGCTGGTATCCATACGCAGGATATTGCTGCGGCAGCCGCTGGGGCCGACCTCATGCCCGCCAATGTGCAGTGTCAGATAATCACGGCCATCGAAGGTGCCGCGCTGTACCTCGGTGAGCTGTGTGGTAATGGTGACCTGGGGTGGTGTCTCTGAATTGCCTGAAACCGGCAGAGCGATGCTCGTCAATACGCATGAACCGGCAAACGCAAGGCTGGCTATCGATTGGCGTATGAGTTTCATGGCATCTTCACTTCCATCAGCAGTACGGTCTGTCCGCTTCGGGCGATATAGAGAGTTGACGCAGTGTAACGTTCCCGTCTTGACGGGCGATCGGGAAAATTGCCGTGTCCGACTCTGCCTCGATAATAGCGCCGGGCTTGTAACTGTCCTGTGTCGCAGGACTCATTCTGATGTCATCAGTGTACTCATCGGAGCACATGAGGCGACCTTGTATGGGTTTGTTGACTATGCTCCTGACCCCTGATGGAACCTCGTTACGCAGCTTCGAGAGTCTGAACCACTGCGCATTTGTGAAGCATGGGCACACAGCACTTGTTCTCTAGGTAGACGGCAGTTTGTCTATTGGGCTACATTACACGCCGCTGACCGGTGAGTAATTGTTGTGCCGGACAAGACAAGATGGCGCTGTGCGTGTCAGGAAGCACGGAGACGACCAGCATTTTTGTGCCATATATCCTTCATTGATTCTGTCAATCACTCTCAAGAGAATTGCAACATGTCAAGACGTCACTTTCTGAAAACGGGTGCGGGAGCTGCGAGTGCTGCTGCCGTAGCCGGCACCGGTCTCATCACTTCTGCACCAGCGATCTCGCAAGGCCGCGAGAAGCTGGTCATGGTCACTACCTGGGGTCGTGGTCTGGCTGGCGTATTCGACGCAGCCCAGCGCGTCGCCGATTCCGTCAATGCCATGTCCGATGGCACGCTGGAAATCGAGATCAAGGCACAGGGCGAGCTGGTCTCGGGACTGCCGGCAGTATTCGATGCTGTCACCACCGGTCAGGCTGACATGTACCATGGTGCCGATTATTACTGGGTTGGCCAGCACCCTGCGTTCGCGTTCTTCACCGCTGTGCCTTTCGGCATGACTGCGCTGGAACTGAACAACTGGTACTACCACATGGGTGGACATGAACTGCATCGTGAGCTCGGTGAAGAGTTCGGTCTGGTGTCCTTCCAGGCGGGTAATACCGGTGCACAGTCCGGCGGCTGGTTCCGCAAGGAGATCAAGAGCGCTGATGACTTCAAGGGTCTGAAGTTCAGAATGCCGGGTCTGGGTGGTGCTGCACTGGGCAAGCTGGGTGCTTCTGTACAGACTCTGCCGGGTTCCGAGGTGTATCAGGCACTGGCTTCCGGCGCCATCGACGGCACCGAGTGGATCGGTCCATGGGCTGATGAGAAAGCCGGCTTCCAGGAAATCACCAAGTATTACTACACCTCCGGTTTTCATGAGCCAGGCGCTGGTCTGCAGGTCGGCATCAACGCTGATCGTTGGGCATCCCTGAAGCCGCATCACCAGAAGATGATCGAAATTGCCTGTGGCGATGCCAACTCCTGGAACCTGCATCAGTACCTGGCCAACAATGCGATCGCTCTGGATCGTCTGGTTGCCGGTGGTGTTCAGACTCTGGAATTCCCTGATTCTGTCTGGGATGCCTTTGGTGCCGCGTCCAAGGAAGTGCTGGAAGAGAACATGGAAGATGAATTCTTCGCCAAGACCCATGACTCTGTCATGAGCAGCATGAAGCTGTCTGCGCGCTGGGCCGATCTGTCCGACGGCATCTATACTCGTCAACGTTCGCGCGTATTGGGATAATTTCTGCCTGAATCGCTGATAATAGCGATAACGACTGCAGCATCCTTGCCGGGGCGCGCTTCATGGCGCCCCGGAACTCCTCGCTCGATTCAGCGAGGGGCAGGATGTTGCAGTTTTCCGGTTTTCTTGAACAGTTTTTTCGGAGGCTCGCTTGGCGGCACTCTTATCGATATTGGCTGGCCTCGGACAGGGCTTCATTGATCTGGTGATGCTGCCGTGGACACTCTGGCAGTGGTTTCACATGGAGGTGCTCAAGGAGCGCATGGTTGCCATGACGCTGGCGGGCATGTCACCCGAATTCCTGTACATGGTTCTGAGCGCGGTCTTGCTGCTGTTGCTGTTGAGCCTGTTCAACCGACGATTCCTGAAGGCGACCGTGCTGTCGCTGGAATCATTCAACCGACGAACCGGGCAACTGGCATCGTGGTTTGTACTGCTGCTGATGATGCAGCAGGTCATGATCATCATCATGGGCCAGGTCTTTCGTGGCAACGAGCTGTTGTTCTCGCCCTTCGGCATGCAGTTGTCGAACGCCGAGCTGCAGTGGATGTCCGGCCAGCTCAAACTCTATAACGCCATTCTGATTGCATTGGCATCGGCCTATACCTTCATTGAAGGTGGCCATGTGCGTGTCGATCTGGTGTACGGCAATCTGGGATACCGTGCCCAGCGCGTCATCGATTTCCTGGGCTCCATCATCTTCATGATGCCGGCCGCCATTCTCATGTGGTGGTTTGCCTGGCCACTGGCAATGAATGCCATCTTTGCCCAGCGCCCCATGAACATCTTTTCCGACAAGGCCAGCTGGCGTGGTGTGCGTCTGGAGACCTCCGGTACGGCGGAGTTCACCTGGGTCTGGACCTTCAAGGTACTCATTCTGGTATTCGCAGCCTTGCTGTTCGTGCAGGCCGTGGCCTTCATGCTGCGCAATCTGTGGGCTCTGCTGGAGCGCAATCAGGAGATCGAATCTCACCCGGTCGACCCGGCCGGCAAGAACAACCCGGAGCCGGATATCAATCTGGGAAGCCCGGCACTCGATCCGTCAGTCTCGACCGATGCCCACGCTCTGGCGCAATCCGATAGTCATGAAGCCACAGCTGCCTTCACCCCACATGATCAAACCGAACGAGTCGATGCCAATGAACAACTGGCACGTCTGCGTGAGACCGAACATCAACGTCGCCGAATCCGAACCGAAAGCAGACAGCGTGTGAACCTGAACGACACCATTGCAGCACCGTCCCTGGCTCCCGCTGGCGGATCGACCAAGCCAACCGGAGGCCAATGACATGTTCTTCGGTCTCAATGGCGTAGAAATATCGCTGATCATCACCTTCGCCTGCCTGTTCATCGGCATTCTGTCGGGTTTCCCGGTGGCCTTTGCCATTGCCGGTTCTGCCATCGTCAGTTTCGGCATCATCGCCGTGATGAGTCATGCCGGACTGCTGTACACACTGGTAGAGAGTAATGGCGCTACCGAAATAATTCCGGTACTGCCGCAGGGCTGGGAGGGGGCCTTTCTGTCCATCCTCTCCACCTGGTCGGGCGGTATCTTCTCGCGCGCCTTTGGCGGTAATGTCGAGACGTTGCTGGCGGTGCCACTGTTCGTGCTCATGGGTATTGCCCTGGAGCGCTCGCGTATCGCAGAAGACCTGCTCACCACCATGGCCAAGACCTTCGGCAGTCTGCCCGGCGGTCTGGCAATCGCTGTCGTACTGGTCGGTACCCTGCTGGCGGCCAGTACCGGCGTGGTGGGTGCCACGGTTGTCACAATGGGCCTGATAGCCCTGCCGACGATGCTGCGTGCGGGCTACTCGAAGTCGTTGTCGACGGGTGTCATCGCCACCTCGGGTACGCTCGGTCAGATCATTCCGCCATCAATCGTCATCGTGTTGCTGGGTTCCATCGTTGGCGACATGTATTCCATCGGTCAGGAAAATCGAGCCAAGGAACTGGGCCAGACAGTCATGGAAATGCTGGGTGAACCGGCCGTACTGTCCACCGGTACCCTGTTCAAGGCTGCCTTCATTCCCGGTGTCGTGCTGGCGATGATGTATGCCCTGTATGCCCTCGGCTATGCGCTGTTGAAGCCGGAGTCGGCACCTCCCATCAAGCTGGACGACGAAGATCCGGACAAGTTCAATGTGGCTGCACACTATGGTCATCGCACCGGTCTGCTGGTTCTGTTGACGATGGGGCCACTGATCCTGCTGGTGGCTCTGTGGATGGGTCTGACCAGTGCCGGCATCATCACATCGCAGGAATTCGCCGGTGATACCGGCCTGATATCCCACGGCACTGCGCTGGTCACACTCGCAGCATTGACCATCCTGCTGCTGGCGCTGACCCTGCAACCGCAATACCGGGCCTTGCCATTGCTGATCGGTATCGTGGGTGTTGTTGCCTATGTGCTGGTCGATATCTTTGTACTGACGGCCGAGAACACGCCGGGCGAGCGCTTCATCAATTACGGCATTCCGGTTGTGCTGATTCTCATCGGCGTCAAGACCGCGCTGGGCAGACTCAGCAATATCGATGTGCTGCGGGTAGTGTCACCGCCGGTCATTCTGATTGTCTCCGTGCTTGGCTCCATCCTGGGTGGTGTCACCAGTCCGACTCCCGCTGCTGCGCTGGGTGCGGCAGGCGCCATCATGCTGGCTGCAGCGCGCATGTCCGAAGGCAATCGCAGTGCCACGCGAGTCATTCTGTGGTCCTCGTTTGCCATCGTCATCATGTTGCTGATGCGCGGCAATTTCGATCTGCGCATGTCACTGGATGAGATCAGCGCGGAGAACCAGGCTGCGGTATGGGTCACCATCATCGCCTATCATGTGGCGGTATTCGGTCTGCTGTTTTCCTGCTTCGTGCTGATCAGCAAGAACGTGATGACGGCTGTCGTGCGGGAGACGACCAAGGTCACCAGCATGGTATTCATGATTCTGGTGGCATCACTGTTCCTGAGTCTGTCCATCCGCGCCTACGGGGGGGAGCACTACATTCAGGAGGTGCTGCGCAGTATCGAAGACCCACGCACGCTGCTGCTGGCGGTCATGGCAGTGCTGTTCCTGCTGGGTTTCGTGCTCGACTTCATCGAGATCATCTTCATCGTGATTCCCATCGTCGGACCGGTCATCTATGCGGCCGACCCTGCATTGATGCCACCGGAATGGATCACCATTCTGATTGCGGTGAATCTGCAGACCTCCTTCATCACGCCGCCGTTCGGTTTCGCCCTGTTCTATCTACGTGGGGTGGCACCGCCATCGGTCACCACGGGTGATATCTATCGCGGAATCTGGCCATTTGTACTGATCCAGATTGCAGGCCTGATCCTGCTGTGGAACTTCCCGCAGATCACCACCTTCCTGCCGGATCTGCTGCCGGCAGGTTAGTCGCAAGGCCGCCTGTCCCGGCGGCCTTTCATCTCGAACCTGTCCGCCGGTACGTCTCACCCCGCAGGGTGGCGCGTACTGGCGCAGACCGTTGGCAGGTTCTGCCTGACTGATCCATCTCTGGGTCAGCTGGCCTTTTTCATCATCTCTATATTCACAGCGCGATTGACGGCACGTCGGTCCCGCTCCACATCCCCACTGGCGGTGAAGCGTGGCACGGCACGGCGATCGCCCAGCCGGTTCTTCATGGCGCGACGCTCAGCGCCCTGCTGGTAGCGAAACATCTTGCCCAGGCTCAGCTGATAGTTCTCGGCCGGCATGTCCTCTTCGTCGTGGAAGAAGGCCCGCAATTCATCGGTCACGGCAGAATTCTGTCGAGTTGCGTCGGCGGTTGCCTGGGGTGATGGATCAGCGGCACTCTGTTCGTTCATGATTTCGACAGACCCGGTGAGACTCATTCGCACGATATCCCCGGTGTTGAGTCGTTGACAGACTCGCGGTACGCCCACGATGGCCGGCAGATCATATTCACGAGCAACGATGGCAGCATGGCTCAGCCAGCCACCGATTTCGGTGATGATGCCGCGAGCCTGTGCAAACAGGGGATACCAGGTGGGATCGGTCATGCGGGCAACCAGTATTTCGCCTTCCTTGAAGGTATGAATCTGGTTGATGTCGGTAATGACCCGAACCGTACCGATCACTTCCTGCTCACCGGCAACACGCTTGCCGGCCAGGTCGCTCTGCTCGACCACATCGGGACGGTTGCCGGTCAGCATGTCGATGCGCTCGAGGTCATTGATTGACAGGGATGCCGGCAATTGCAGTTCCTGCCAGGCCTGCGCATCCTCGGCACGTTGCATGGCAATGGCCAGCAATCTGTCGCGTTCATCAGCATCGGTCAGCTGCGTGACTTCATCGATATGCAGTTGGAAAATCAGGCCGCCCAGTTGGCATTTGGCATCGATGGCCAGCAACAGACGACGTATCTGCGCCAGTTCGATCAGGCAATAATGCTTGGCCTCCTCCTTCAGACGCATGAAGTTGCGGGCTCGCTGCACGGTCATGGTCAGTACCTTGCTGTCAGGCAGCTTCGGCAGAACCTCGTCCTGGTGAGCATGAGCGGATTGTGACGAACGATCGATGTACTGTTTGACCAGTGCCATGTCCTCGTTGAACCGGGGTTCGGAGAATTCGTAATCCAGTGGCGCCCGGTGGCCGAAGATCAGCAGGAATTCCTCGATGTTCTCGGCCGACACATTCTGGCCGCTCAGCAGCGACATGGCATGACTGACCACCGTCTCCTCATTGTCGTTGAGATAGCGGGTCGGCTCCAGATTTGCAGCATGGAGCTTGTCCAGCGCCGTCTTCATGTGGAAGTCGGCACTGATGTTGATTCGTTCAGCCGCGCAGTAGGTGTCTTCGATGAACCGGGTAATCCAGCTGGACAGCAGCCGGGTGGCGGCGTCCAGAGACAGTCGATCCATGGCCACGGCATTGCGTTCGACCATCTCGTTCTGGAAGACAGGCAGGAACTCGTCACGGAATTCGGCTTCGGTCTTTTCGGCATCACGGGCCAGTCTGAACGAGGACATGGCGCTTGGACCCTTGCCCAGACGTCGGCGTTCTTCGAGCTTGTTGACGTAGGTCCAGCCGAAGATGGTGTTCAGATAGGGTGCCGAACGATAGTGAACGCTGTAGGGGATGCCCAGATCCTGACAGGCCAGATCGGTGCTGCCGCCTGCAGCCCACAAGCGTTCCATGAAATCCGCGCTGAACGGTGTAGGGCGGGGCAGCAGTTCCGACAGCTCGCTCTGCACGAAGACCGCCTCATCAGGCGCCATTCTTTCACTGCGACGCACGCGTTTGCGCTCGCCCAGCAGGCAGTGCAGGAGTTTGCTTCGCTCGCGTTCGGCCAGATTTCTCAGCGTGTTGCCGCAGCCGACTGAACGCGTGATGTCGCGTGCCTGCAACAGATAGTATTTTCCCTTGGCGTAGGCCCACTCGATATCCTGAGGGTGTTCGAACAGGGCTTCCAGCTCACGTCCCAATGCCAGCAAGGGTGCCAGATCGATGGGCGGCAGCTCGGTGCTGCTGGATTCCTCTTCGAGCAACTGGCTACTCAGTTTACCGAAGGCGAAGGTGTCGGGTGTGACATTGCCACTGACAAGATCCTCACCCAGACCAGTCACCATCTCCACCATCATGGCACCGGTGGTGCCGGGGTGTTCGGTGAACATGACACCGGCATACTCTGCCGGTACCATTTTCTGTATCACCACACCGCCCTGATCGTGAATGATCGGCATGCCCTCTTCCATAGAGTTCTTGGTATAGGATGCTGATCGTTCGGAGCACAGCGACTGATAGACTTCCCTGACGGCGTCTTCGAGTTCTTCCCGCGACACATTCAGAATCGACTCATACACGCCGGCAAAGCTGCTGTCCGCACCATCTTCATTGGCGCCCGAACTGCGCACCGCCACTTGTCGAGTGGAAAGACTCTTCCACAGCTTTTCCAGTTTCCTGCCCTGTGAACGGGTCAACATGGGTTCGTCGGGGGTCAGACGTGTCTTGTTCGTGATCTCGCTGGTGAATACGAAACCGTCCGGAACGTTGTAACCGGCCTCGATCAACTGTCCCAGTCTGGCAGCTTTCTTGCCGGTGGACTCGGGCAGGTAATGCGCATGGCCCAGCGGAATGAGACCGTTGTCCTTGATCGACCCTGTGCGGTCAGAGCCTGCCGAATCCCATCCCAGTGCATTGCCGATGGTACGAAACAGCACGCCCTGCAGAATCAGGAAGCCCATGCTGATGGCCAGATACAGATTGACGGCAGCACCCAGTGCCTGCAACAACCAGAACAGGGCCGCTCCTGCCAGGGCATACAGCAAACCCTTGCGCAGGGTGCCGGCTGGACTCTGAGAGGCCAGAACGCCAACGAACAAGGCCGCTGTAATTGCTGGCAGAATCAGCAGAGGATCAGGGCTGGCAGCGGTGTCGAACCACAGAAAGCTGTGCTCCCAGGCCTTGCTGCTCTGATTGACGGCGGAGTAGAACAGCAGCATCAGCGCCATCTGGAACAGGCTGGCCAGCATGTTCACCACAGGGCGGATATTGAACCGCTTGTAGAGTTGCATGGTGGCATCGGCCAGGGCACGGGGATGCTCGGACAGTTCGTCCTTGTATTCGGCAATGCGCCCCGACAGGGATTTCTGCACACGTGTGTCTCTATCCGCCTTCAATGCCAGAGGCAGCAACAACAGGCGGATCATCAGAACGACACCGAGCAAACCCAGCGCATAGTGGCCACTGGCATCGACCATGAAGTCCAGCACGGCACGCAGCGGTGTCACGACGTAGCTGGCCAGGGTCAGTTGTTCCTGGTTCTGTTTCCAGTTCTCGACATGGGCCCGTTCGGACTTCTTGTCGATATAGTATTCATGCGGCACCGTATAGCGTCCCAGAAAATCAAGCCCGGCACGTTCCAGGCGCAGACCGATCAGCTGGGAATAGAAGCAACTGCGTTTGTCATAGCAGGCCGCAATATAGGGTACGTCGGGCAGTGTGGATATCTTCTCTTCCAGGTCCGTACTGCTCAAGGCTCGCATGGTGATATTGGTGGCGTCAGGCAGATGCCCCTTGGCGAAATCTTCGGGATAGCGCACATCGATGAACTGCGCCCCTTGTTCGGCAACCCGTTGATGCACCTCGGGTGTGTCGAGAAGGACATCCTTGTTCTGGAAGTCCGGCAGCTGGCGCAGGTCTTCCTTGGAGATATCGATATCGGAGGACAGGGGGCGTGACTCGGTCAGCCACTTCTCATAGCCGCCCATCATGAAATTGCATTCCTGGCCCTGCCTGGTCAGTTCACCACACAGCTCGGAGCTGCGGTTGCCCGAATAGCACACCAGCAGGGTACGCGTGTTTTCGGGTAACAACGATGTGCTTGCGAGTACATCCGGGTAGCGAATATGGGATGCCCCTTCAATGGCACCGGTCTCGAATTCCTCGTCTTCGCGTACATCGATGATGTTCAGGGGGATGTCATCTTCGAGCCATTCGGCCAGAGTCTCGGTCGAGATTCCCTGCGGGTGATCCAGCTGTTCGCTGAACGAGAGCGTTTTCAGACTGGTGTCGCCGACCGCCTCGCCATTCTCGATGGATTTGCGCACCAGGTTGGTGTGTAATCGCTGGTTCTTCGCATCGAGTGAACCGGTGTACTGCAGAACGTTGGCTGCCAGAGAACCGAGCAGCATCAGACCGGCCACGCCCAGCAGGATCTTCCCACCAAGGCTTGAGCCTCGGTTCTTCTTGCTGGCCTTCTTCTTGGCCGACATGGCAAAGCCACCGAAGACAACACTCAACAGGCCGAGTAACTGCGCGACGCTGGCGGACAGATTGATGACAAGGTCGGGCGATGGGATGGCCAGTGCATTGCCGCTGGCGAGTAGCAACAACAGGAAAGAGAGCGTGGTGCCTGGCTTGCTATAGTGTCGCAACAAACGGAATGGTTTCGATCCCGGATATTCAGATGTCGTATTCATGCAATATTCCGGTTCAGGCAGCCTGATCGATAACGTCTTGCTCAGGCGCCATCAGATCGGACAGTCGGGTCGATAGCCAGAACACGATTTTCTCTTCCAGTGCGTGTTCCTCGAAAGGCTTCGAGAGGTAGTCGTCCATGCCGGCCGAAAGACACTTCTCGGCGTCACCTGTCATGGCGTTGGCGGTCAGTGCGATGACCGGCATGCGCGGCCTTGTCTCCGCCATACCCTGTTCGCGTTGTCGCAGTTCCCGAGTGGCTGCATAGCCGTCGAGCACCGGCATCTGGCAATCCATGAGAACGAGGTCGAAGTGACCCGTCTCGATCAGATCCAGGCCCTCCTGGCCGTTATCGGCCACATCGGCACAGAAACCGATTTTTTCCAGCATGCCCAGAGCAACTTCCTGGTTGACGGCATTGTCCTCGATCACCAGTATTCTGATGTGTGCGTAGGCGTCGCGTCTGGCCTGCTCCGTGAGGTCTTCGATTTCAGCTTCATGTTGCTCTTCGCTCATTGCCCGGTCCAGAATCTGGCCCAGCTCGGAGCGTTTGAACGGTTTGGTAATCTGGGCTGCAATGCGGATGTTCTTGTGCGGGTACAGTTCCTGTACCTGCTCGGTGACATAGGCCATCGGTACCAGCCTGATCCGGTCGAAGGCCGGGTCCGCCTCGATACAACGCGCGAACACCTCGCCGGGCATATCCGACAGGCTGGCGTTGAACAGGATCAGATCCGGCATATTGCCTTCTCTGGCGGCCGTACGCAGAGCCTTCAAGGCCTCGCTACCACCATTGACCGTGATGGTGGCCAGTGAGAGTTCCGCCAACAGCATCTGCATCAGCGAGGCAGAGGACTGCTTCTCTTCGATCAGCAGGACCTGACGGGCGCTGACCAGTTGCTGTTCGGCTTTTTCCGTGAGTGTGCAACCGAAGGAGGGCATCGTCAGTTCGAACCAGAATTCGCTGCCCTTGCCGGGAGTGGAATTCACACCGATCTTGCCACCCATGCCTTCGATGAGGCGGCGACTGATCGCCAGACCCAGGCCGGTGCCACCGTATTTGCGGGTGGTCGAGCCATCGGCCTGTGCAAAGGAGTTGAACACGGTTTCCAGTGCATCCTGCTCGATACCGACGCCGGTATCGACAATGCTGAAACGCAAGTGCGTCCCTTGTTCGCGTTCTTCGACGATTCTCACCTGAACCTGTACATGGCCTTGCGTGGTGAACTTCACCGCGTTGCCCATCAGGTTGGTCAGTACCTGCCGCAGGCGGGTCGGGTCGCCATTGACGGTCTGACGTATGCTTCCCTGAATGTCACACAACAGCTCCAGTTTCTTGCCGTTGGCCTGTTCGGAGAGCGAGATGGCACACCCTTCGACCAGCTCTTCCAGGTTGAAGTCGATGGATTCGAACTCCAGCTTGCCGGCTTCGACCTTGGAGAAATCCAGAATGTCGTTGATCAGGGTCAGCAGAGAGCGTCCGGAGGTGGTTGCAATCTTGACCTGTTCGGTCTGCTCCGGGTCCAGTTTGGTGCCCTTGAGCAGGGAGAGCATGCCCAGCACCCCATTCATGGGTGTTCGCAGTTCGTGCGACATATTGGCCAGAAATTCGGATTTGGCGCGCGATGCCTGTTTCAGCTCATGTTCCTTCTGCTTGCGCAGCTCGAGAATGTTTCCCAGTTCATTGACCGAGTTGCCCAGATCCATCAGCTCGCGAGCGGCAACGACCTGCAAGTCATCGCTGCTCTTGTTGGCCTGCAGTACCAGCAGATGGTTGTGAATGAGGCGTATCGGGGTGACCACCAGACTGTTGATCAGACCGACCACGATGAGCGCCAGAATCACCGATATGCCGGCCGCATACAGATAGATCTTGATGGCGTAGGCCTGAATTTCCTCATGTTGGCGCTGCACATTCCACTGCACATCGATACGCCCGAAGGACTCACCTTCCAGCAGGACATCGTGCGAGAAGTTCATGTATTGCTCGGGATCGATATGATCGCCCTTTGTCCACTGGGTCAGAATATCGTTGTTCTCATTGAATATTCTGACCGCCTCGACATCAGCATCATTCTGTACCAGCTGCTGGATGGTGGTATCCAGCACGGGCCGGTCTTCACTGAGAATGGCGTCCAGTGAGGTGGCCGACAGCATGGACACCAGTTTCTGGGTCTGGTCCCTGAAATTCCGTTCGAATGCACGGTTTTCCGTGAAACGCACGAATTCTGCAGCTGACAGGCCGACGGCCAGAATAGTGCAACCCATGACCAGGATGATTTGCTGACGTAATGGCCAGTTCTTGAAGAATCTTGCAAACACGGATAGGGGCGCTCTCTATGGGTCTGGTCGTGAACGGACGGGTGGGTAACAGGTCGGGCTGATCAGTTCCTAGTCGTCGTCTTCAAGGCTGTATTCGGGTATATCCAGATTGATTGTCAGCGCGTGTCCGCCGCGGTTGGCTTCCAGCAGACTGCGCGGGAGCATGATGTTCAGAATCAGCTGATGTCGATCATCCTCTGTAGCGGCGGTTTGCCCATCCGGGGAGTACTGGATCGTGACAGCATTGCCTTGATCACCTTGTGTTGCATTGCTGGATACGGCGGCCTGCATGTCCGGTTCGGCTGTTGCCTTACGATCGCTTGCCAGTACTTCGTCCCGATCGGCAAAGAACAGGTCGTTGTCGTCCATCGCCTGGCGGATGACCTTGTAGTCGCTATCATCGCCCTCCAGAAAGCCGTCTATCTTCAGTGCCGACAGTGCCTTGGAGTCCTTGACTTCCAGCAGGGATTCACGCAGTGCCAGCAGAATCTCCTTGTCGAGTCCCGAGCGGGCAATCCAGGGTTTGGTCACATTGGGAAAACGGGCCAGTTCGCGGATCGGTTCACCGGCCGCAACCAGTTTCTTGAAGGTCTTTTCGTTAAGCGCGCCGGCATCGAAGCTGCCAGCACCCACAGCGGTGCCAACCTTGTCATGTCGACCGAGGTATTCATAGCGGCTCAGGTCGCTGGCACGGATGCCTGCCTGTTCGAGTTCCAGCTGCGACAGAAAGCGGCCTATGGTCGAACCTTCGTCACCAAAGGCAAATGATTTGCCTCGCAGTTCCTGGATGTCGGACAGCGTGCTTTTCTGAGCCACCGCGATGATGCCGTAGAAGATCTTGGAATCATTGACGTTCTCTATAGCCAGAATGCTGATGCCATTGTTCATGCGCTTGGCTTCTATATAGGGAGACGGTCCGAACTTGGAAAAGTCGACTCGTCCGTTGATCAGATGAGAGATTCCCTGGTCATAGTCCTTGGCGATCTGCATGCGAATATCGACATTGCGATTCAGCCGGCGGCTCATGTTCTTTTCCAGTTCCTTCAGGATCGGGCGGTAGACCCGGACCATGGATGACGGTTTGTTGGAACTGTAAACACCGAAATTCAGTCGGAGGGTGCCTTCAGCAAAGGCCATGGTGCTGAAGGTGGAGGCGAGCAATCCTGTCAACAGGAGGCCGACGCGAGTAAGTGTGGAAATTGACATGGAACATCTCTCGACAGTTGGTAAATGGCTATCAGGGAGGAAAACGGCATCACCACACATTTCTGAAGCGGGGAGTTTCATTGGCAGGGGGAAACTGTGACGCAAGAGTTCTATTGATCAAGGTTCTGTTGATTGATGCGACGTGAGAAGCCTGTCATCGGGGCAGTGATGGAGCTCTGCAGAGCCATGGACAATTGTGTGATAGGCGCCAGCGGTGGGCCGGCTTCGCTGGCATGGTCAAGGAAAGGCAGCCGTGGCCGATAGGTGGACAGACGAGGACAAGCGAAACAGCCGGATGCACCGAGGGTCGGAGTTGGCGCTGAATGAACAAGACTCGGATTGACAGACAAGAGGCAGCCTTGATAGTGGAACCACTGACAGACACTCCCCGGCAGGCAAAGCGGGAGCCCGATACCGTTGACAGAAATACTGGCGGTGGCAGCAAGTCGGTACACCTGCGCGTGTTGCTGGTATTGATGGGCTGTGTCATGGCCATCATTGCATTGGTAAGCATGCGACTCGATCAGCCAGCCTGGGAAATCGTCTGGATGATCGATGGCAGCGTCAATCGTGTGGTGCTGCAGGCCATGGATCAGTTGCGTTACGAACTGGCAGCCCTGGGGCTGGTCGGCCTGAATTTCATTCTGTATGTGTTTCGCAGCGGTCGAGATTCCATTCCGCAGAATCTTTCTCGCAGTGCCTTGTCCACCGAATGGACCGGAAACGACGCCGCCCAGCGGCCATTGCCGGATAGCGATTTTCTGGAACAGACTGTCGCCATCGCCGATGAGGAATTGCCCGCCCGGCGGCCCGCAACGTCAGCTGAGCAGATGGCTGCGCGAGGCATCAGCAAGGCCAACGCCGATGCGCAGTTGCAGATTGCCAGTGATGAGGTGGTTCGCCTGAGAAAGGAGCTGCTGGCCTGTCGACAACAGCTGGAAACGTCCAATCAGGCAAAATCCCAGTTTCTGGCCAATATGAGCCACGAACTGCGTACGCCGATGAACGGCATCATGGGCATGACGGATCTGTTGCTTGGCGGTACCTTGTCTGCGCGCGAAGAGCGCTTTGTCAATTCCATTGCGGCCTCATCCAGTGCACTGCTGGCGATCATCAATGATCTGCTGGATTTCTCCAAGATAGAATCCGGAATACTGCAACTCGAGAACGGACGCTTTTCGGTGCGTGACTGTGTGGAAGATGTCTGCGCCTCACTGGCAAGCTCTGCCCATGCCAAGGAGATAGAACTCATCTGTTATGTCGATTCCAATGTGCCGGTGCAGATGGATGGCGACCCGGGGCGTGTCCGGCAGATACTGCACAACCTGATTACCAACGCCATTGCCTTCACGCAGCAAGGCGAAGTGGTCGTGCGCGTCACCCGCAAGCAGGAAGGCAAGGGCAAAGGCAAGTCGGTCTATCTTTGTGATGTGCAGGATACGGGTGTAGGCATTACCCCGGAGATGCAGATACAGTTGTTCGATGCCTTTACTCAGGCAGATCCGAGCAATACTCGCGGACACGGCGGCATCGGTATGGGGCTTGCCATCACCAAACAGCTGGTATCCATGATGAGCGGCAACATCTCGTTCCGCAGTCGTCTGGGTGAAGGCACACGCTTCAGTTTCACGATGGAGCTGGAGGATGTGGCCGAGGACGTGCCGGGTGCCTCACGCCGACGTTCACTGCATGGTGCGCGTGTACTGGTGGTGGATGACAACGAGACCAATCGCACGATTCTGTATCACCAGTTGTCGAACTGGGGAGTGCTGGTGGAAACCGTGGAAAGCGGTCAGCTTGCCTTGCAGGCCTTGCGTGCGGCCCATGACAGGGATCAGGGCTTTGATGTCCTGATACTGGATCTGCACATGCCGGAGATGGATGGCATTCAGCTGGCCAAGGCCATTCAGGCCGAACCTGATTTTCGGCATATCCAGGCGATCATGCTGACATCGGCCATACTGCAACTCGATGGCATGGAGCTGCGCAAGCTGGGCATCTACAAATACGTCAGCAAGCCTGCCAGGCAATCGGTATTGCACGATTCACTGGCATCACTGATGCCCAGCGAATCTGGTAACGCTCGCCTGCGTGAAGAGCCCATGCCAGTGCACAGACCACCACCACCCAAGCCGAAGGTCAATGCCCGGGTATTGCTGGTGGAAGACAACCCGGTGAATCAGGACGTGGCCATGGGGATGTTGGAGCAACTGGGTTGCGAGGTGACACTGGCCACCGATGGCAAGGATGCGGTGGAGAGAGGCCAGGCGCAGAAATACGACATCGTACTCATGGATTGTCAGATGCCGACCATGGATGGCTACGAGGCCACGCGCCAATTGAAATCCGATGGTGCGCTGAATGCACCCACCCCCGTGGTGGCACTGACCGCCCATGCGATGGAAGGTGATCGGGAGAAATGCCTGTCTGCCGGTATGGACGACTATGTCTCCAAGCCGGTGCGGACACAGATGCTCAATCACATGATCGAGAAATGGGTAGGCCGTCCCGGCGAACAGTTTGACAGTCAGCAGCATAGCCAGACGCCGGCGCTGATGTCTTCAGGCGTACGTGAGGATGATCTGGAGGATAGTCATTTTCACCGAATGGAAGAGAGCTTCAGGCAGATTCCCGGGAAGGCATTTTCGGCTGCCGATCAGGTAGTCAGCCCGCTGGATCAGACGATTGCTCCCCTGCAACAGAAAGTGGAGCCTGCGCCCGCGGTCGAATCCCAGAGCCCTCCTGCGGCCCCAGCCGACAGTGCGACGTCGAAGATTGCCGCTGACAAACCTGTCACCGAGGTCGCCGGGAAAACGCAGGAAGTGCCACCAGCGCCCAGCGCGAGTGATGCGCCAACGACTGCGGCTGCCAACGCCGATGCGCACGACAGAACCGTTGCCGACATTCGCGATGAAACATCCGCCTCGGTCATCAACCCGAAGGCCATCAACACCATTCGTGGTTTGCAGCGTCCCGGCAAGGCCTGTCTGCTGACCAAGGTGGTCGGTGTGTATTTCAACAAGACGCCAGAGCTGATTGCCACCATGCAGACAGCCATGCAGAATAATGATCTGGATGCGGTGGCGGCCTGTGCCCACAGCCTGAAATCCAGCAGTGCCTATCTGGGCGCGGATTTGCTGACGACACGCTGTCGTCACATAGAAAATGCCATCAAGGAAGGTGCGCAGCAGGAAGTTGCATCGCTGGTGGCGGGTATCGAAGAAGAGTACGCCATGGTGTCGAACGAACTGGGCGGCCTGATCGAGGCGGCCTGAGCCCCGGTGGTCTGAACCCGGGCATGCCTGCGTACAGGCACACCCGGAGTGGAACAATGTCAGAGATCCATCATCAGCTTGGAATCGTCGATGATGTGGTCCAGTTCGACGCCTTCGTAGAAGTCGAAAATCGCATCCACCACGAACTGCGGATCATCGGTGATCTGGAACAGATCCATGTCACCCGGGCTGATGGTGCCGGCGTCGACCAGTGAAGTCTCGAACCATTCCAGCAGACCCTTCCAGAAGTCGGTGCCGAACAGGATGATGGGAATGCGCTTGGACTTGCCAGTCTGCACCAGGGTCAGGATTTCCGCCATCTCGTCCAGCGTGCCGAAGCCGCCGGGCATGACCACATAGGCCGAGGCGTACTTGACGAACATGACCTTGCGGGCGAAGAAATACTTGAAGTTCAGGCTGATGTCCTGATACGGGTTGCCCGATTGCTCATGCGGCAGCTTGATGTTCAGGCCGACACTGGCCGATTTGCCACTGAAGGCGCCCTTGTTGGCCGCTTCCATGACACCGGGGCCACCACCGCTGACCACCGCAAAACCGGAGTCTGACAGCAGGCGGCTGATCTCCTCGCTGTATTTGTAATAGGGGTTATCCGGCTTGAAGCGGGCCGAGCCGAAGATGCTCACCGATGGGCTCAGGTCAGCCAGTTGCTGAAAGCCTTCGACAAACTCGGACATGATCTGGAAAATCTTCCAGGAATCGCGTGTCAGAGCCTTGTCTCGTGCATCCCGGCGCATCTGGTTGTGAGTGGGTAGCTTTCGCATCGATTCGTCCCTTGCCGACTATCGGCGTGTTTTCGAAATGATAGACCGAGTGAATAGGTACACTATCCCCACAGCCCAAGCAGGTTTTTCGTATGTCCAGCACCGCCAAATCCGATACTGCCACCGATAGCCCCGTTATTCTGGTTGACGGCTCAGCGTACCTGTATCGGGCATTTCATGCGATGCCACCTTTGAGTAATGCAAAAGGTCAGCCGACCGGCGCCATCTACGGGGTCGTCAACATGCTGCGCAAGCTGGTAGCCGACTATCAGCCAGGCATCATGGTGGTGATATTCGACGCCAGTGGCAAGACGTTTCGTGACGACATCTACACCGAGTATAAGGCGAACCGTGCCCGGATGCCCGACGACATGCGCTCCCAGATCAAGCCCCTGTACGAGGTGGTGGAGAAGATGGGCTTCCCCCTGCTGATCGTGGAAGGTGTCGAGGCCGACGATGTCATTGGCACCCTGTCGGTACAGGCCACGCAGGCAGGCCTGAAGACCATCGTCTCCACCGGCGACAAGGACATGGCGCAGCTGGTCAATGATCAGGTAACGCTCGTCAATACCATGACGAATACGGTCATGGATGTGGAAGGCGTGATCGAGAAGTTCGGGGTGCCACCCGAGCAGATCATCGATTACCTGGCCCTGGTGGGCGACACCTCGGACAATATCCCGGGCGTGCCCAGCTGTGGGCCGAAGACGGCGGTCAAATGGCTTGCCGCACACGGATCCTTGCAGGGTGTCATGGACAATGCCGACTCGGTCAAGGGCAAGATCGGCGAAAAATTGCGTGATTCGCTGGCGCATCTGCCCATGTCCCAGGATCTGGCGACGATTCGTCTGGATGTGGAGCTGCCACAGAAAATCGAAGACTTGAGCATCGGTGAGCCGGATGTCGAGGCTCTGGCCGAGTTGTACAAGGAACTGGAATTCACGACCTGGTCGCGCGAGCTGGCAGAAGGCAAGTCGCCGCTGTTGAACCGACAGGCTCGCCAGGCCGCTGGAGTGGATGCGGGTGCCGAGGAAGGTGGGGATGCGGCGGCCAGTAGCGACGCTGCTGATTCGGTGGACCGCCAGTACGAGACCCTCTTCACGCTGGAAGAGCTGGATCGCTGGATTGCCGAGCTGGAATCTGCCGAGCTGTTCGCCTTCGATACCGAAACCACCAGCCTCGATTACATGCAGGCCGAGGTGGTCGGCCTCTCCTTTGCCGTGGCCGACGGGCGTGCCGCCTATGTACCGCTGGCCCACGATTACGAAGACGCCCCGGAGCAGCTGGACCGGGCCGAGGTGCTGGAGCGCCTGCGGCCTCTGCTGGAAGGCAAGCAACGCAATCTGGTCGGGCAGCACATCAAGTACGACATCAATGTGCTGCGCAATCACGGCATCGAACTGGTCAATGTGGCGCACGACACCATGCTCGAATCCTATGTGCTGGACAGCACCGCGACGCGTCACGACATGGATTCCCTGGCGCGCAAGTATCTGGGCGTGTCCACGGTGAAGTTCGAGGATATTGCCGGCAAGGGCAAGAAGCAGCTGACCTTCAATCAGATAGAAGTGGAGCCGGCCAGTCATTACGCGGCTGAAGATGCCGACATCACGCTGCGCCTGCATCACGCGCTGTGGCCGAAGCTTTCCGCCGAGCCAACGCTGAAGAAGCTGTACGAAGAAATCGAACTGCCTGCGCTGCATGTGCTGTCGCATATCGAATGCACCGGTGTGCGTATCGATGCCGACATGCTGGCCAAGCAGGGCAAGTTGCTGGCGGCGACCATCGAAGAGGTGAAGACCGCAGCTTATGAGGATGCCGGACGGGAATTCAACCTGGGATCCCCGAAGCAGATCGGGGAAATCTTCTTCAATGAAAAGCAGTTTCCGATCATTCGCAAGACACCCAAGGGCCAGCCATCAACGGCCGAGGACGTGCTCGAGCAGCTGGCTCTGGACTACCCCTTGCCGCGTCTGATACTGCAGCACCGCAGCCTGACCAAGCTGATGTCCACCTATATCGAAAAGCTGCCTTTGCAGATCGACCCGAAAACGCATCGGGTACACACCTCCTACAACCAGGCCATCGCTTCCACCGGACGCCTGTCGAGTACCGATCCGAACCTGCAGAACATTCCGGTACGAACCGAGGAAGGGCGGCGTATTCGAGAAGCCTTTATTGCGGAGAAGGGCTATCGTTTGCTGGCGGCGGATTATTCGCAGATAGAACTGCGCATCATGGCGCATCTGTCGGGCGATGAAGGCCTGGTGACAGCCTTCGAGCAAGGGCTGGATGTGCACAAGGCCACCGCTGCCGAAGTGTTCGGTGTGCCCTTGGAGGCCGTGGAGCCGGATCAGCGTCGCTCGGCCAAGGCCATCAACTTCGGTCTGATCTATGGCATGTCGGCGTTCGGCCTGGCCAAGCAGCTGGACATCCCACGCGGTGAAGCGCAGAGCTATATCAATCTGTATTTCGAACGCTATCCGGGTGTGAAGCGCTATATGGACGAGACCCGCGCACTGGCGAAAGAGCAGGGCTATGTGGAAACCGTATTCGGTCGTCGCCTGTATCTGCCGGACATCAATGCCCGTAATGCGCAGATGAGAAACTATGCCGAGCGCACCGCCATCAACGCGCCCATGCAGGGCACGGCTGCCGACATCATCAAGCGCGCCATGATCGACGTGGATGACTGGCTACGCAAGGAGTCCATCGATGCGCGGATCATCATGCAGGTACACGATGAACTGGTGCTGGAAGTCAAGGCCGGTGAGCTGGACAGCGTGGGTGAACAGGTGAGCAGCCTGATGATCAAGGCTGCAACCCTGAAGGTGCCATTGGAAGTGGATGTAGGTGTCGGTAACAGCTGGGAAGAGGCGCACTGATCAGACGCGGGCATTGTCCCCGGGCAACTGCACACGGCCCGGAGGCGCATCCCGGGCGGTGAGATACACCGTCAGTGCCAGCAGCAGCAGGACGGCATAACTGCCGAACAGCAGTTGGTAGGTCATCGGAGAGCTGGAGTCTGTTTGTGTGGCGACCAGCTGGCCGGTGACGAACTGCATGACGCCTGCACCAAATATTGAACAGAAATTGATCAATGTGACGCCACGACCGACCAGCTCAGGCGGCAGGAAGGCGCGACCGTGGGCCATCACCACACCATAGGTGGTGCCGGCCGCCCCTATGATGATGAACAGGAAGGTGGCCATGCCGATGCCGGGCACCGGCTGCACCACGAAGCTGACCAGTGCCAGCAGCACCAGGAGGTTGCCACCGAACACGACCCATTTGCGCGTGTTGAGCAGCTTGTCCAGCGGGCCGTAGATGAGGTTGCCAGCAATCATGGCAATGGCCATCCACAGCGTCACCTTGCCGATGAGAAGGCTGTCGGCAGAGAACAGGTCAGTCAGGTAAGGGCCCGTCCACAGGCCGCGTATGCCCGCCACGGGCGCGTAGCACATCAGGGTCATGAGCATGATGGGCCACAGTACGGGGGTCTTCAGCAGGGTCAGATAACCGGACAAGCCGGCATTGCCCGGCGCATCTACCTCAGGGTCTTCCACCAGCAGCAGAATGGCGGCGGCCACCAGCAGTGACAGACCACCAAGCCCTGCCATGACCGTACGCCAGCCAAAGGCATCCACGGCGGATGCCAACGGGCTGCTGCCCACCACATTGCCCAGATTGCCGAAGGCCACCAGCCAGGAGGTCATCACCGCAAACTGCCTGCCGTCGAACTTCTGCGCGAAGATGAACAGCGAGGCCATCAGTACCGGTGCACATCCGATACCGATAAGCGTCATGGCAACCACGATGGCATGGGGGGATTGAGCCGTGGCGAAGATGAAGGCACCGCCGCCGCCGGCGAGGCCGAACATCAGAGCCGCCGTGCGTCGAGGTCCGTAACGATCCAGCCCGACACCGACGGCAAACTGCATCAGGGCGAAGCTGATGAACCACAAGCCCGATGCCAGCGACAGGTCAGCCTTGTCGGCGCCCAGCTCGGCGCTGAGTTGGGGGGTCAGTACCGCCAGGAAGGATCGGTAGAATTGCGACAGAACGTAGGCAACTGCCAGTGCGACAAGTCCGGACATCGAAACCAGCAGAACCGTGATGCGAAAGGGCCGTCAGTCTAAGCGAGTCTTCCACGAATGGGAAATCCGCGTTGCCGATCAGCTTGCCAGGCACTGCAACAGCTGGGCTTCCCAGTTTTCATCGAGGGTGCGACCAATGATTTCAATACGGCTTTCCGCACAGTCCTGCAGCTGTGTTTCAGTGAGCGTACCGGAGGCCATGTTGTAGCCAAATACTCCCTTGTCTGTCAGGAAAAACGCCTTCACGCGCTCGGCCTCGATGCCACTGAGGACGCCGAACAGGCAATCGTGGCGGAAGATCCTGTCAGCCTTGAATCGCCAGCCAACGCTGCAATACCCTTCGCCGTTGTTCTCGGCCTTGAGATAGCCACAGGCGGGCAGAGGCGTATCAGCCGCAAGGACTGACGGTTCAGGGTGTTCATGTGCATGGTGGTGTGTCGCACTGTCGTTGCCCGCTGCAAGCGGCATGGCCGCGGTACGATCCAGAACAGAGGTATCCAGTTGGCCGTTTGTGGCAAACAGCACGCTCGCTGTGGGCCGTCCGTTCTGTTGCACGTAGCGTTGCAGTCTCTGTCTGTCCTCGGACTGATACAGCTCGCTCTTGTTGCCGATGACACGATCTGCAATGGCGATCTGCTGGTTGAAGGTGTCGTTGCTGGTGTAGCGCTGATCGCTCAAGTGACGGGCATCCACCAGTGTCAGAATCTGCTGCACATCCAGTACCTCCCGATACTGACTCGACAATACGTGCAGGACTTCTTTCGGGTGGCCGAGCCCGGTGGGCTCGATCAGCAGACGATCGGGTCTGGACCGGGTCAATAGATGGTTCAGTCCGACCTGCATCGGGAGTCCGGCTGCACAACACATGCAACCGCCGGGCACTTCGCGCACGTAGACGCCGCTCTCTTCGCTGAGTTGCCCCTGCACCAGGCCAGCGTCGACACCGATTTCACCGAATTCGTTGACGAGCACTGCCCAGCGCTGCCCGGCCGGCTTGTTCTGCAGCAGGTGCATGATGGCCGTGGTCTTGCCCACCCCGAGAAAGCCCGTGATGATGTTGGTGGGTATGTTCCGTAGCGGAGCTGCCATGCGCGTTATTGGTCGTGAACCATCGGTGGCAGAGAGCGTACTGCGTTCAAACGCAGTCGGCCAGCGCGGTGGCGAGCTTGCGAAGCATGAGTGGATAGAGGCCTGGTCCGGTGTCGATACCGGTGCCCAGTGGGTCGATCACGTTTGACGAATTTATAATGCAATGCAATATGAATTCAGGCTGTGAAATCCAGATGCAAATTGCGTATTGGTTCTCAATCAAAATATAACGATAATCAGCTAAATCGTCTTCATTTCTCTTCGATTACAGGTGTTTAGCATTATTCATTGAAGTTTCATGGATATTCAGACACCTTTCTGACTGGTTATCATATCCGGATCCTCATGAATCGAGCCTGAGAATTGCGCTGTTTTTACAATTTTGTCCCGTAGAATCCGCTCCAGCAACAACGTCATGTTGCACTGCATTATCAACGGAAGTTTCGAGAATACGTTAATCCAATTTTTGTAGACCACTCGTCGCGAGAGGATTTTTAACGCGAGAGGTTTTCGATGATTACATCAACAGGTGATGTTCGAATTCAGGTGGCCCCAGAAGGAGTCTTCCCCTGAATATGAAAATCGCCGAATGAGAGCTCAGAAGAACCCCATGTGTATCAAGAATTTCGCAAAGAAGTCCTGCCTTTCAATCGCCATGACAGCCGTGCTGTCATCCATGGCTTTCGCTCAGGATGTTTCTGTCGACGCCATCGAAGGTGATGTGGATGCCGCGAGTGTCGAGAGCCTGATTGATCCGGCTTCCTACGATTATCCAGAAGCCACGCAGCTCAGCGGCTATGAACTGGTATTCAGTGATGAATTCAACGGCACCGCCCTGAACCCCTTCCGCTGGAATTCGCAGCTGCGCTGGGATGGTGAATTCAATGGTGAACGCTATGAATATCGCGTCATCAACGGTGAAGACCAGATGTATGTGAATGTGCTCGGTGAAGATGAGGAGCATCAGAAAAAGGTGGTGTCCGAATACAACCCCTTTGAATTCGACGGTTCCACCCTTGCCATTCGCGCTATCAAGAACCCGTTGCAGACGACCACCAACAAGAAGACCTGGGGTTCACTGGAGGAAATAGCCGCGCAGCAGACATTCCTGTCTGGCGCCATTTCCACGCATGAGAAATTCAGCCAGAAATTCGGCTACTTCGAAGCACGCATCAAGATTCCCAGTGCCACAGGTACTTTCCCGGCTTTCTGGTTGTTGCATGAAAATCAGGTAGCTGACGGTACGCAGCGTACTGAAATCGACATCATGGAAAATCTGGGTCATGCGCCCTGGTATGTCTACAACTCGTTTCATTACTTCAAGAACGTCACGGAAAGCAACTTCGGTGATGCCACCTTCATCAAGCCCGAGCCCAGTGGTCAGGTGTACACCGGTACCGATTACAGCGAAGAGTTTCATACCTATGCCGTCAAGTGGACTCCGGGCAGCGTAGTCTGGTACATCGATGGTGTGCAGATGAGTGAAATGCAGAACGACGAAGCTGATTTTGAAGAGCTGTACGTGATTCTGAACCTTGCCATGGGCGGAAACTGGACCAACTTCCCGACGACTGCCGGTGGTCTGGGTCGTGACGCCAACGATCGCTTTCCAAGTGCCAACGACCTGGTTGAATTCAACAACCCTGCGCTCGAAATCGATTATGTTCGCTTCTACCAGGCGAAGTAATAGCCTGTAGTCCTGATTCAGGGGCTTTGATTATTCGAGCCCCTGATCATCAAGAGCCTTGAACCTCAGTCGCTCCTGACTGTATTGTGCAAAGCAATTTCCCCTATCCGAAATTGCTGCTTTACCGTGATTCAAAGTCCTGAAGAATACCCACTGTGAAACTCAGCTTCCTGTTAATTGCAGCGGTATTATCTGTTGCAGCCTGCAGTTCCGACGGTGAACAAGTCCCTGTAGAACAGAGGTTGCTTGACCGCACCTGGTCTCTGGTGAGTTATACACAGACCAATGGTAGCGAGGTGGATATCATCGAGGGTAGCCAGTTTCAGTTCGAGGCGGCATCCGATACCGGTGGGCTGTCCGCGCAGATCGACTGCAACGGATCTTCCGGTGGATCCTACCAACTCGGTGACGGCTACATCGTGCTGCAGTTCGGCCCGTTTACCGAGGTGGACTGCCCGATTACCGCCACAGAGGGATACGCCGAACAAGCGGCCTCCATCGAAAGCCTGATTTATCAGGGCGTGGCGCAAGCGGGCGTCAGTGTCCAGCTGATGGTGGAACTGCATGAACACGGTCTGGTGCTGACATCGGCCAATGGCCGATGGCTTGCGTTTACGGAGGTTGATTATCAGGACTGAGCTGCCTGCGGTATGACCGATAGCTTGGGGGCGTGTCAGGGTATCTGGCTACAGGGCTTCCCGGCTGGCGAGAGTCAATCCTGAGAGTGGCCGGATTCTTCCGGATAAGCTGTGGACAACTCTGCACCCTGCATGGGGGAGGGGACAAATGGCATCTGCTCATCACTGGGCAGGGATGCGCGTTGACGCATTCGCCAGATGGCAAAGACCACGAAAGAGGCATGGCAGCTTGCCAGCCACAGGAAAAACCCTGGAGGCCCGAACAAGGACAGGGCCGCCCCTGTCACGATAGGGCCGATAACCGACCCTGCGCCCAGGATGAGCACCAGACTGCTGCTTGCACCGACCATCTGCTCCGGCTTCAGATAGCTGTTCGTGTAGGCCAGAGACAGAGAGTGAATGGACAGGGTGACTCCGCCCGTCAGGATGATCAGTACGATGGAGTAGACGGAGTCCACCGAGGTGATACCGGTGGCTGCCAATGAGGCCACCACCGAGAGCGCGGCCACGACAGCCATGACGATACGTCTGTCGAATCGATCGGACAATTTACCGATAGGCCATTGCAGCAATGCGGCACCGATTGTCAGCAGCGCCACGAACAGGGCCGTATCCGGGATGGAGAACCCCGCACTACGCGCGTAGACCGCCGCCATGCCGAAGACCGTGCCATTGGCGAGACCTGCGATGAACATGCCGAAAACACCCAAAGGGGACGCCTTGGCCACCTCCTTCAGGGAAATGGGCGTACCGGACTCGACATTGGGCAAGGGCGTCGAGCGCAGCAGTAGTGGCACCACCGCCAGTGAGATGAGGATGGAGACCAGCATGTACAGCGTTGCCTCCTCACTGCTGGCCAGGTTCAGCAGCATCTGACTCGCCGCCACGCCGCCGAATGAGACCGCCATATACAGCGCCAGAATCTGCCCCCGCGTCTCCTCCGGCGCACGGTCATTCAGCCAGCTTTCGGCGACTACCAGAATACCGGCGTAGCAAAAACCGGTAACGCAGCGAATGGCCCACCAACTGAGCTCATCCACGAACA
>CBDUIJ010000015.1:0-35464 GCA_965367215.1 uncultured Granulosicoccus sp. | reverse complement strand
CTGCTGGATGGTTGCAGGCCGGTCAAGACCTTCTTTCATATCGTGTTGCCTCTGATGGGGCCGGCGGTTGCCAGTGCCGCCATCTTTCAGGCGGTATTCATCTGGAACGAATTCCTGCTTGCCTTGCTGATGCTGACCAAGCCGGCGGTGAAGACACTGACCGTGGGCATACTGCAACTCGGGGGAGAATTCACATCGGATTGGGCGGCCATCATGGCGGGGCTGTCCATTGCGGTCCTGCCGATATTGATCGTCTTCATATTGGCACAGAAATATTTTGTCAGGTCACTGGCTGGACTGGGCAAGTGAGCCAGTGCCGCCTCGGCTGAACGAACAGGAATACACGCATGGCAAGTCTTCAGATACGCAACTTGATCAAGGACTACGGCAGCTTCAAGGCCATCAGGGATGTCAGCCTGGATGTGCCTTCCGGGGAGTTCGTGGTCATGGTCGGGCCGTCCGGGTGTGGCAAGTCGACGCTGTTGCGTTCCATCGCCGGACTGGAGAGCATCACGTCCGGTGAGATTTCCATCGATGGTCGGGACATCTCCAAGGTCGAGCCCTTCGACCGTGGCGTTGCCATGGTCTTTCAGAATTACGCCCTGTATCCGCATATGACGGTTCGGCAGAACATGGGTTTTGCCTTGAAGATTGGCGGGGCCTCGAAGGCGGATGTGGAGAAGGCTGTGCAGCGTGCTGCGGGTATCCTGCGCATCGAGAACCAGCTGGACAAGAAACCGAAGTCCCTGTCCGGTGGACAGAAACAACGGGTGGCAATAGGCCGAGCCATTACACGCTCTCCGGATGTCTTCCTGTTCGATGAACCCTTGTCGAACCTGGATGCGGCCTTGCGCTCGCAGATGCGGGTGGAACTGGGTCGGCTGCATGCCGAGCTGGGCGCCACCATGGTGTATGTGACTCACGACCAGACGGAAGCCATGACCATGGCCAGCCGTATCGTGGTCCTGCGTGATGGCATCATCGAGCAGGTAGGTGCACCTCTGGAGCTCTACAATTTTCCCGCGACGCGCTTTGTTGCGGGCTTCCTGGGTTCACCGAGAATGAATTTCATCAAGGCAACGGTGCAGGCCATTGACAATAATCACGTGCACCTGGAAGCCGTTGGGCTAGCCGGTCATCTGCGGGTGCCGCTGCTGCATGCCGACAATGAGCTGGACGGCATGCAGACAGGGAGCGAAGTCATCGTGGGTGTGCGGCCGGAAGGCTTCGTGGATGGCGATGTCGAGGGCTACCGTGACTGGCGCATCGAAGGTCAGGTGGCCGTGGTAGAGAGCCTCGGGCGCGACACGCTCCTGTACCTGAACGGCGGTGGTATCAAGGCTTTCGATTCAGAATCCCACGAAGGCTATTTCGCCATTCACCGAACACGACAGTTGCAGGCGGTACACGGTCAACAGTTGCAGGTAGCGATCGATCCGGGGGCCGCCTATGTCTTCGATTCGTCGGGAAAAACCTGTGTTTTCCCTCTGGCACCGAATCACCTGTTGGCAGGGGCGAGTTGACACATTCCGACTGCTCGATTACTGCCTGAATCCGCCATCACCAAGAGACAATCAGTCGCATGCGATATCGTCAGATTCATCTGGATTTTCACACATCGGAGCTGATACCCGGTATCGGATCCCGTTTTGATGCAGACGCCTTCGGCAAGGCATTTGCCGATGCTCACGTGGATAGCGTCACCCTTTTTTCCAAATGCCACCACGGCTACAGCTATCACCCGACCGAGGTGGGCAAGATTCACCCGCACCTGGATTTCAACCTGGCTCGCGCACAACTGGATGCTCTGCATGCCCGCGGTATCAATGCGCCTCTGTATACGACAGCCGGATGGGATGAGCTGGCCGCACGGGAGCATCCCGAGTGGCGCATCGTGTCACCCGAAGGCGGTTCGCCGAGAGCAGGTACGACGCCCAATGGTGCAGGTTGGGCATTTCTCGATTTTTCTTCACCCTATGTCGATCATCTGTGTCTGCAGATAGAAGAGATGATGCAGTTGTTCCCCGATTGCGATGGCATCTTCGTCGATATCGCCCTGCAACCCCTCAACGTCTCGGTCCATGCGCAGGCGCAGATGGAAGCAGACGGGCTTGACTGGACGAACCCGGATCATCAGCTGCGTTTCAGCAGCTGGGCGCTGGAAAACCTGTTCGAGAAAACGCATGCCGCCGTAAGACGCCACGACGACAAGATGCCGCTTTTCTACAACTCCGGGCATATCCAGCGCGGTGCACGCCAGCACTATCAGCGCTTCTATACGCACCTGGAGCTTGAATCCCTGCCAACGGCCGGCTGGGGCTACGATCATTTTCCGATGAGTGCACGCTACGCAGACACTCTGGGGTTCGACTTCCTGGGTATGACGGGCAAGTTTCACTATCACTGGGGTGAGGTGGGTGGTTACAAGAAACCCGAAGCCCTGATCTACGAATGCGGGGCCATGCTGGCCCATGGTTCACGCTGCTCCATTGGTGATCACCTGCATCCCACCGGCGCCATTGATGCCTCGTCCATGGCCGTCATTGCGCCGGCCTATGACTGGGTACGCCAGCGTGAAACCTGGGCAGTCGACACCGTCAACCGTGCCGAAATCGGTCTGTTGTCATCCGAGGCGGTCAACACCCATACATTGGCAGGTGTCATGGAGAACAGCAATCGCGCAAATCCTGCCGATACCGGTGCCGTGCGCGTCTTGCTCGAAGGTCAGTTCACTTTCGATGTTCTTGATCTGGACAGTCGGTTCGATGCATACCGCTTGATCATTCTGCCTGATGACATCGTGGTGGATGCGGCGCTGGAAAAACGCCTGCTGGACTATGTATCCGATGGCGGTCAAGTGCTTCTGACCGGGAACAGTGGTCTTGATGCAGAGCGCGGGCTGATATTCGATGTCGGGGCCCGCTGGGAGTCCCTGTCGACAAACGCCGGCGGTGACTATGTGCTGCCGATTCCTGAACTGCGCGCCGCAGACGTGAATGATCCGCTGTTCATGTATCAGCCTTGTCAGAAGATTCTGTTGACCGATGGCGAGTCACTGGGCAAGGTCTACGAGCCTTATATGGATCGTAGTGCACGCCATTTCTCGGGGCATGTGAATGCACCCAGCAAGCCCGACGCTGAAGAACATGTCGCCGGCGCCAGCAAGGGTGGCTTCCACTACTTCGCCTTTCCCTTGTTTTCCTGTTATCAGCAGTCGGGTTCCATGGCGATGCTGGAAATAGCCGAAAAGCTCATTGCCCGCGCTTTGCCGGAGGAGCGCATGATCAAGGCAGGTCTGCCCAGGGCAGGTCGAGTCACACGCCGTCATCAGGCCGCTGCGAAGCGCGACATCGTTCATCTGCTCTATGCGACCCCAACCCTGCGTGGCAATCTGCATGGGGCCAATATCCAGCCTATTCAGGACCTGTTGACCCTGCATGACATCGAGATGGATATCGCTGTCTCGGGAGATGTTGCGGCAGTCCGTACAGTGCCCGAAGGCAGGACGCTGGATTACGATCGCGAGGGAGAACGCATCCGGTTCACGGTACCGGAGATGACCGGGCATCAGATGGTCGAAGTGGCCTACCACAATTAGCCGCCGTATGCCTTGAACGCCGTGCGCCTCCTGGGCGCGCGGCAGCAAACCGATGATGAACGCCTGCTTGCACACTGATTGTGCACGGCAGGCATTGCCATGTCTGCAATCAATGCAGACCTGTCCCTGACTGGCATGGCGATCCCCAATGCCGACGCCAGCCTGGCGGCGTTGCATCGTTATCGTGCATGAATACGCGAAGAAACCGCCTTTGCATCAAGACTGAGCACGCTCGTAGGCATGGTCGACGACCGCCCCATATCCATCAAAAAACACTTGCAAAGTCCGAGTTCTTGATGTGTACTGTAACGGTATACCGTTCGTATGCAGAAACTCGAAACGAGAAACAGACCCTATGTCGGCAAGTACGGAAGTTCCCGAAGACACAGTTGCAATAGCTTTTCTGCGTCAGCTGGTTTCGGCTCAGACACAAGGAGAATCGGCTGTTCAGGAGCTCATCGCCGAGCGGCTGGAGCAGGCTGGTTGCGAGATACAACGACATGAATATGACCCGGCGGAAGTCCCGGTCATCGGTGAATTCGCCGCAGATACGTCACGCGCCACCGAGCGACGTACGGCCGTGGTCGGTACCCTGGTGGGCGACCCGGAAAAGCGCAGTCTGCTGATGTTCGCTCATCCTGACGCGGAACCCTTGCAGCAGGACCATGGCTGGAAGTACGACCCTTTCGCCGGCACGGTCGATCAGGGCCGCATGTATGGATGGGGCATCGCTGACGATCTTGCGGGCTGTGCCGCGGCCGTACTGGCCATCGAAAAGGCGGCTCAATCGGGCGACAGCCTCGGTTCGGTCAGCTTTGCCAGTACCCCCAGCAAGCGCTATGCGCGGGGTGTGGCGGCACTGTTGCACCACGATCTGGATGCCGACGCTTCGCTCTATCTACACCCGGCAGAATCGGGTGTGGGCATGCAGGAAATCAAGGCGCTCGCTTCGGGGCAGCTCGAATTCAGAATTACCGTTCATGGCCAGCTGCCCGATACCACAGAGCCTGGGCATACCGCGTTTTCACATCTCGCGGTCAACCCCATAGACAAGGCCATGATCATCATCGCTGCGTTGCAATCACTGGCGAAGGAGCGTGGAGAGCGGGTGCATCATCCGCGTCTTGATGCGGCAGTCAAGCGCTCGACCAATCTGCAGGTATCGACCATCCGTTGCGGTGAAATGCGCAGTTTTTCGCGGCTTCATGAAGATTGTCAGCTCGGTGGTGCAATATCGTTTCCACCCGGCGAGACCTTTGCCTCTGTGCAGGCCGAGTTCGAAGCGGCACTGCAAGCCTGTGTCGAGAAGGATGCATGGTTGGCGGATCACCCGCCGACACTGGAATGGCTCACCGGGGTAACCGGTGCTGAAGTGGAAGAAACTCACCCCTTGTATCAGGTCACCAGCCAGGCCGTGAGGCGGGTGACAGAACTGGAGCCCTGGGTCAATGCCATGCACACCTCCAGCGATATCAGAAATCCACCGGTGGAGAAAGGCATTCCCTGTGTCGGTCTGGGTTGCCTGTGTGGCGACCTGACCCAGAACGACAAACACAACGAATGGGTGGATGTCGACGATTACCTGCGCATGGTTGATGTCACGACAGCCGTGGCCATCGACTGGTGCCGTTGAGCATGAGCTTTTGCGACTGTGTGACGACAAGCAGCCGGATCTCCGCATCAGGAGGTCAGGTTGTCAATCCTTTAACTCAGAGTGAACCCGGAGAAACCTCTACCATGAAGTCCATCAGTAGAACCGTATTGTTCAGCGCCTGCGCCCTGTTTGCCAGCGCATCCGTTCACGCCCAGGATTGCCCGAAGGACCTGCCGGTGGTTGAAGAAGGCAAGTTGACGATGTCCATCAACGCCACGATTCCACCGACTCAGTACATCGACGAAAGTGGTGAGCTGGTCGGCTTGCATCGTGAATTCGGCGACCTGCTGGCAGAACGTCTGTGCCTTGAGCCGGTATACGCCAATGTGCAGTTCGAAGTGCAGATTCCGGGTCTTCAGGCAAAGCGCTGGGACATGATCAACACCGGTCTGTTCTTCACCGAAGAGCGATCGAAGATCATGAAGCTGGTGCCCTACAAGGTCAACTCGATGGCCGTCATCGGCCCTGACGGAAATCCCGAGAACGTGACCTCGCTGGAGCAGTTGGCAGGCAGGGTTGTCGGTGTGGAAATCGCAGGTTTCGAAGAAAAGACACTGCGCGAGATCGATGCCAAACAGGTCGAGGCTGGTCTGGAACCCATGGATATTCGTGTCTTCAATACCTACGGAGACACATTCCTGGCCCTGGGCGCCGGTCAACTGGAAGCGGTGTTCGCCGGTGACGAGATTGGCAAGTACTACGAGAACAAGGGGCAGTTCACGAAGATGCTCAGCGGGCTCTTTCCCGGTTCTCCTGCCGCCTTTGCCTTTCAGGAGCAGGGTCTGGCCGATGCCGTGGTTGATGCCCTCAAGGCCATGGAAGCCGATGGTGCCTATGATGAGCTGATGGATTCCTACGGCATTACCAAGATCATGACCTGGGATGCCTGGCCGGGTGAGTTCACGGCCTTCTACGCCGGCGAGTAATCGTAACTGATAGTACAAGCCCGGCCGGATTTCACCGGTCGGGTCATTCGATTGACTTTAGCTGACGAGGTTTGGTGATGACGTGGAGTTGGGAGCATTTCTTTCAGTATCTTTTCAGCGGTTATATCGTTGAAGGAGCCTGGACAACGGTCTGGCTGGCCGTTGTCTCCATGATACTGGGCTGTTCGCTGGGAGTCGTGCTGGCGTTCATGAAGATGTCTGACAGGCGGCCCATGCGTTTGATCGCCAATACCTATATCTGGTTATGGCGTGGAACACCGTTGCTGGTGCAACTGGTCATCATCTATACCGGCTTGCCACAGATCGGTATCCGACTGGGCGTTGTCGAATCCGCCATTCTGGCCTTGAGCCTGCACGAAGGGGCGTATTTTGCCGAGATTGTCAGAGCAGGCGTCATGTCGGTCAACAAGGGGCAGGAAGACGCCTCCAAGGCACTGGGCATGACCTGGGCTCAGCAGATGCGCATAGTCACCATCCCGCAGGCCATTCGCGTGATCATTCCGCCACTGGGCAATCAGTTCAATCTGATGTTGAAGACCACCTCTCTGGCCTCGGTCATTTCGATGGAAGAGTTGCTACGCCATGCACAGCAACTGGCGCAGATCGAATTCCGCGTGTTGGAGGTCTATCTGGTGGCCGCGTGCTGGTACATCCTGCTGACTACCATCTGGGCTCAGGTGCAGAAACGTCTCGAGTCTCATTACGAAAAACCGTTCGGACCTGCAGGCAAGCCGGAGGCAGCACCCTCCATCAACAAGGTTGCCGACATAACCAGTACACAGGCCTAGGACAATGAATACAGTCGAACATACAAGGAATGCCGATCGTACCCTGGGTGATCCCATCGTCGAGATCAGCAACGTCGCCAAGTCGTTTCACGGCAACAAGGTACTGCATGATGTCAGCCTGACCGTACGGCAGGGTGAGGTGGTTGTCATTGCAGGGCGCTCCGGGTCGGGCAAGTCGACTCTGCTGCGCTGCGTGGATTACCTGGAGACCATAGACAGCGGTGAAATCAGAGCCTGTGGTCATCTGATGGGGTTCAAGGAAAGTGCAGGGGGTAAACGCACCGCCCTGAAGGAAGCCGATATCGCCAGGCAACGGCAGGATCTGGGCATGGTGTTCCAGTCCTTCAATCTGTTCCCGCACCTGACAGTGCTGGACAATATCGTCGTGCCTCCGGTGCAGGTACTCAAGGCCGACGAGGACGCTACCCGCGCTCATGCCCGGGAATTGCTGGAACGTGTCGGATTGCCTGACAAGGAAAACGCCTATCCGTCGCAGCTCTCCGGAGGGCAGCAACAGCGGGTTGCCATCGCCCGGGCGCTGGCCATGAAGCCCAAGGTAATGCTGTTTGACGAGCCCACCTCGGCACTGGACCCGGAGATGATCTCGGAAGTGCTGGATGTGATGATCGACCTGTCGACGCAGGGCATGACGATGATTGCGGTGACCCATGAAATGGGCTTTGCTCGCGCTGCAGCCGATCGTGTGCTGCTCATGCATGACGGGCATATCGTGGAGGAGGCACCACCGGAGAAGTTCTTCAATGATCCGGACAGTGAACATACTCGCCTCTTTCTGTCGAAGATCCTGTCGCACTGAGCGATCATGGGAATCATTCGTACCGTCTGCGGCGATATCGATCCGCTGTCTGTCTCCCGTTTGCTGATGCACGAGCATGTACTGTTCGACATCGTGCCGCCTCAGGCAACAGGTGACCGCCATGCAACCATCGACATCGGCAATCGCTGGCAGATCGATTATCGCTCCAACGACAATCCCGCCAATGCACATCAGCAGGATGTCGACATCGCCAGCGCAGAACTCTCGGCTCTGGCCGCCGATGGTGGTGGGCTGATTGTCGATCAATCTGTCGGTGGCCTGGCACGTGATGCCCTTGGCCTGCAGCAGGCATCCCGAGTCAGTGGTGTGGCAGTCGTTGCCTGCGCCGGACTCTATACGGAAAGTTATCTCGATGATGCAACTCTGGCACTGGATGTCGATGCGCTGACCGAACGCTTCATCCTTGAGGTGACGGTGGGGCTGGATGGTACAAATGTTCGCGCCGGCCTCATTGGCGAAATCGGTTGTTCCTGGCCACTGGCCGCAGTGGAAGGCCGCTCGTTGGTGGCTGCCGCCAGAGCGTCGGTGGCGACTGGTGCCGCTATCAGCGTGCATCCCGGCCGGCATCCGCAGGCAGCCCATGACATCGTCGATATTCTGCTGGCCGAAGGGGCTCAGCCCGATCGCATCATCATCTGCCACATGGATCGCACCTACCCGGACGGTGAAGGTGTTCAGGCATTGCTGGAACGTGGGGTCAATGTGGAATGGGACTTCTTCGGTATCGAACAATCACACTACTGGATGGCAGAAAACGTGGAGATACCCACCGACGGCATGAGGCTCAGGCTGATCCGCAAGATGGTCGATGCCGGTTTTGCCGAACGGATACTGCTATCGCAGGACATCTGCACCAAGACCCGACTGACTCACTGGGGCGGTCATGGCTACGGACACCTGTTTCGCAATGTACTTCCATTGATGCGGCAGACAGGGTTTGACGATTCTCTGACCGACATCCTGATCAACGGCAATCCGAGACGATTGCTGACAATAGAGGAAAACCTGCATGACAAATGATCTGCGCGGAACGTATTCCGTCATGGTCACCGCCTTTGACGACTCCGGTGACATCGATCTCGAGGCGCAAGCCCGCTATACGGATTGGCAGATTGTCAACGGTATCCACGGGTTAGTACCGTTGGGTTCAACCGGCGAGTTTCTGTCCATGACCGATGAGGAACGCCATGAAGTCGCACGCTGCGTGGTGGACACGGCCAGCAAGCGTGTGCCTGTACTGATAGGGACGGGGGCCGAGAGCACCGATGATGCCATACGCTATGCCAAAGACGCAGAAGTGCTGGGTGCTGATGGTGTCATGATCATTCCACCGTTCTACTCGACACCCACAGCGGATGAGCTCTTCCGGCATTATGAAAGAATTGCCGACGCCATCGGTATTCCCATCATGCTGTACAACAATCCGGCAACGGCCAATGTCGACTTGACTCCATCTCTGGTTGCTCGTCTGAGTGAAATCGAAGGCGTGGCGTATATCAAGGAGTCCACCATGGATGTCACGCGGGTGCGGGACATCATCGATATGTGTGGTGAGCGCATGCAGGTATTCGGCGGCATCATGGGTTTCGAGTCCTTCGTCAATGGCGCGGTGGGTTGGGTGTCTGTCGGCTCGAATATCATGCCGCAGGAATTTGCCCGACTCTTTACACTGACCGCCGATGAGCAGAACTACGACGAGGCACGGGATCTGTACCATCAGTTGCTGCCTCTGATCAGGCTGGTCGGTGGGCATCGCTATGTGTCTGCAACCAAGAGTGCATTGGGTATCATCGGCTTGCCTGTCGGCGCACCACGTTCGCCTCGGCTGCCAACTCCTGACGCGGAAATGCCCGAGTTGATGGCTGTGTTGAAAGCGGTTGGTTTGCAGGCATGACGCTGTTCTGCCCATGAACGAGACGGGAGAGGTGCCTGCCAGGCTGACGTTCGAATTCGATGGCAAGCTGATCGAAGCGAGAGCCGGCGACAGTATTGCAGCTGCGCTCAGTGACGCGGGCATCACAGCGTATCGGCATACCCGACAAGGTCAGCCCAGAGGCATGTTCTGCGGTATGGGCGTGTGTGCAGACTGTCTGGTCATCGTCGACGGCCGGCGTTCACAGCGTGCCTGTATGGTAGAGGCTCATCCGGGGCTGCTGGTTCAATCGCAGCAAGACGCCAAGGCGGCTCCCGATCAGATGGAGACCTCCGTCGAGGACAGGCACGACGTGCCCGATGCGCTCGAAACCATGGCGACTGCAGTTGTACAGGATCTGATCGTGCTCGGCGCCGGACCTGCCGGCATGCAGGCGGCACTGCTGGCCAGTGCCGCCGGGTTGAGTGTCACACTCATCGATGAGCGTGACGCGGCGGGTGGTCAATACTACAAGCCGCGTAGCCAGGGCAGTCGGGCCGGGCATGCACTCGACCGCCAACACCTGAACGGTGAGGCCTTGCGGCAGAAAGTGGCCGAGTCCACTGTGAATCTGCGCCTGGGCGAAACCGTCTGGTTCGCCCGTCGCTCGGATGACGGGGACGGCTACGAGTTGCGTACTGTCAGTGAGCAGGTGCAACACCGTTACGAATCACGCGCGCTCGTTCTGGCTACCGGTGCCTATGAACGCCCGGCAATCGTACCCGGCTGGACCCTGCCAGGCGTGATGACCATCGGCGCTGGCCAGACCCTGGTACGGCGCTATGGCGTGACGCCGGGCAAGAAGGTGGTGATTGCCGGGCATGGGCCACTGGGTATGCAGTTGGCTTACGAGATGAGCCTGCAGGGTGTGGATGTGGTGGCCTTGCTGGAACGATCAACGCCGCGCTTCAGCAGGCACATGATGGCAGCAGCGTTTCATTCGCCTGCCTTGCTGTTGCTGGCTGCCCGCTATCGTCTGCGCCTCAAGCGGCGTGGCATTCCGGTGCTCTATGGTCATGAGATTACCCGCCTGCTGGGTGAGGAGAAGCTGGAACAACTTGAATATGCCAATCGTGACACTGGTGAGACCCAGCTGATCGACGTGGACAAGGTGTTTGCCGGTGATGGTTTTGCGCCACAATGCGAGGTGGCGCGACTGCTCGGGTGTGCTGTCAATGTCGATGCGGCTACCGGTGCCACTTCGGTGACACGCGATCTGTACGGTGCAACCGAGGTCCCCGGTCTCTGGATTGCTGGCGATGCGGGTCGACTGCAGGGCGCGGTTGCGGCCGAAGCGCAAGGCCGTCTGGCGGCAGAGCAGGCCTGCGAATATCTGGGTGCGCCGTGTGAAAAATCATCGCAGTCACTTTCCGCGCTGCAACGTGCTCATCGATTTCAGACAGCATTGTGGTCGTTGTATGAGGCGCCGCCACGACAACTACCGGCCGAGGAGACTCTGGTCTGTCGCTGTGAGTCGGTGAGTATGGGGCAGCTGAACAAGGCGATGGAACAGGGTGCCGTCAGCCTTGCCGGGTTGAAGGCGGCAACAAGGCTCGGCATGGGACGGTGTCAGGGACGCTATTGTGTCGCAACGGCTACCCGGCTGTTGCAGGACAAGGGGCAGGTAGTCCACGCGCAGAGTCTGTTCGCTCCGCAGTTGCCGGTACGCCCGGTGCCAATCGCGGCGCTGGAGCTGGAAAAACCGGAGTGGAGTGGTCATCGCGAGAGCCAGCCGGCAGCACGACCGGCCATCGGACGAACACAGCCATTGCAGGCGACACGCACCGATGTGCTTGTCATTGGCGGCGGGGTCACCGGGGTTTGCGCCTCGCTGTTTGCCGCACGTGAGGGGGCGAGCGTGATGTGTGTGGATCGCGGGTCGCTCAATGGTGAGGCCTCTGGCGGGAACGCCGGCAGTCTGCATCTGCAGCTGTTGTCCTGGGATTTCGGCAGCAAGGCTGCTGGCGATGGCTCGGCAGCATTGGCCACCCTGGCCATGCAGCAGGAGTCGATTGCCTTGTGGAGAACCCTGGAACAGCAACTGGGGGCTGATTTCGAAATGCAGACCACCGGCGGCATGATGGTGGCCGAAAGTCATTCACAGATTGCCTTTCTCGAGAACAAGGTAGCGGCTGAAGGGACGGTGGGCGTGCATTCGGAGGTGATCGATGCGGCCCGCATGCGAGAGATCATGCCGGCCATTTCCCCGCGCATGGTGGCCGCTGCCTGGTGCCCGGGGGAGGGCAAGATCAATCCGCTGATTGCAGGACCTCTACTGATCAATGCCGCGAAGCAGGCGGGCGTACAGTTCGAGGAACGCACCGCGGTCAACGCCATACAGCGAGACGGCCAGCACTATCGGGTCACTACACCTCATGGCGAGATCGTCTGTTCGAAAATCATCATTGCCGCCGGTGGCTGGTCAGCCGCTATCGCCGCCATGCTGGGGGCCGAGGTGCCTGTGCGCGGAGCGCCTCTGCAGATGATCGTCACCGAACCCGCACCGCCGCTGGTGCCCTGTCTGCTGGCCCATGCCGATCGCCACCTGACACTCAAGCAGGCACGTGCCGGCTCATTGATCATCGGTGGTGCCTGGACGGCCGAGACAGCGCCCGGTGGCCAGACGCGCATCCTGCCGGACAGTCTGGAGGGCAATCTCTGGGTTGCAGCCCGCACCATACCGCAAGCGCGTGACCTGCATGTCATTCGCAGCTGGGCTGCCATGAACATCGATATCGATGGTGCGCCGCTACTGGGCCCCTTGCCGGGCCACCCGGGCGTCGTGGTGGCCGCTACAGCCAATGGCTATACCCTGGGCCCCCTGATGGGGCGCGAGGCCGCTGCCGCCGCACTGAGCGGGCGTATACCAACATCGCTGAAACGTTTCGGACTGGAGCGTTTCGATCATCAACGGAACTGATTGTCAGTTCCAGGCAGAGAGAAAACAACGCATGACCAACATCATCATCGAAGCCGGACCCTTCACGTTCGAGGCGAAACTCGAAACCGAGCTGGCCCCGGAAACCTGCAAGGCATTCGCCAAGGCCATGCCTTACGAAAGTCAGCTGGTGCATGTTCGCTGGAGTGGCGAAGGTGTCTGGATTCCACTGGGCGATCACGACTTCGGCGTCGGCTATGAAAATCACACCAGTCATCCCGCGCCGGGGCAGTTCATCCTGTATCCGGGAGGCATCAGTGAAACCGAAATACTGCTGGCCTATGGCGGTGTGGATTTCTCATCGAAGATGGGACAACTCGCCGGCAATCATTTCATCACGATCACGAGCAATCAGGACAAGTTGTTCGAACTGGGTAACAAGGTATTGTGGGAGGGGGCTCAGACGATTCGTTTTCGTCTGGCCTGAGCCTGACGCAAGGTATCGCCACCAGGGATGCCTCTGCTGTCAGGTAGTGCTCTTGATGGCAAAATCGAACAGCGACCGCAGGTGATTGCCGACATGCTTGCGGGCCGCCTTTTCATCTCTGGCCTCGATGGCATCGAGGATTCTCTCGTGCTCGCGTGAGTCCGGTTCCAGCCGGTTGGCCAGGCGATCGATTTCGAACAGCTGGGTCGTGACTCGCAGCGAGAGCAACAGGCGCGTCATGACATCATTGCCGCAGCAACTGATGAACAGCTCGTGCACCAGAGCATCAGCCTTCCAGTGGGCAACCTTGTCGTAGGGAGAGGTGTTCTCCACGGTTCTGACGGCGGAGCGGGCGGCTTCGATGTTTTCCGGCAGGACGCGATCGATGGCCAGACCCACGGCCTCGGTTTCCAGAACCTCGCGAACGCGAAGGCTTTGCAGGTATTCCTTGAGCTCCACCTTTCTCACCTGATAGGAGCGGTTGGCGCCTTTCTGCAGCAGACCCTCGACTTCCAGTCGCTGCATGGCTTCACGCAGCGGCGTGCGCGACACGCCCAGTTGTTCGGCGACACGTGCTTCTACAATGGTGTCGCCACCGCGCAGTTCCCGCTCGCGGATCATTCTGAACAGGGAGTCGTACACGAACTTCGACAGATGCCGTGGATGCTTGACGAGCTCCTTCGGATCAGGTGATGTTGCCTGGTTGACATTCTTGTCACTCACGTTACTGTCCTCGGTAGTCTCATGGAGCTGGCTGATGCTGTTCTTTGCTTCGAACACTGACAGATCATGACAGTTCCACGGTAAGCTGATTTTTCAGGAAACAGGCTGTTTTCCATGGCTGAAGATACGATTGCTCTGATGCCAATGGGGGACAGTCTTGACGTGTAGAGTCGAATCACATGACACCTTGCAAGTTTACTCTCTTCGCCCGTCAGGTGGCGAGGCAATACAGCTGGATTACCGGGTTTGGTACGCTTGCACCAGATACTGTGACGAGTCGTTGAAAAAGCGATTGTCCACTATCATGTGATTCAGTCACGGCAATTGGAACAACAGCGAGTCATGATCAGTTATCCGGACATTCGAGATCTGCAGATGCTGCTGGCCTTGGCGAGACGCAAGCACTTCACTCAGGCCGCTGCCGATTGTGGTATTTCGCAACCGGCCTTTTCGGCGCGGATCAGGCATCTGGAGGAGGACCTGGGTGTGCCCATCGTCAGACGTGGCAACCGGTTTCTGGGCTTTACCCCGGAGGGGGAGCGGGTGATTCGCTGGGCCAGCAGATTGCTGGTGGACGCCGAGGGCTTGCGTCAGGACATGGAAATGGCACAGGGTGAGCTGCGTGGCAAGCTGGTGCTGGGTGTGGTGCCCACAGCCTTGCCCTATGCCGCCTCGATTTCCACGCGTCTGCGCAGCACACACCCGGGTCTGGCTATCGAGATTGCCTCGCAGACGTCCTCGCAGATCGTACGCGCGCTGGGAGACTATTCGGTGGATGCCGGCATTGTCTATCGGGCCTATATGGAAAATACCTCGCTACGCTTCGAGCCGATCTACGAAGAGCGCTATGTCTTGCTGGTCAGCGCCGAACTGGCGCCGCGCAAAAAGGGTAGCGCCACCTGGGAGGAGGCGTCACGGTTGCCATTGTGTCTGCTGAGCAAGGACATGCATTTTCGACAAGTGGTCGATGATGCCTTTCAGGAAGCCGGGGTCACACCGGAGCCGGTGATGGAGACCAATGCGTTTACCGCCGTTCTGGCGCAGGTGGCCATCGGCTCCGCGGCCACCGTGGCCCCGCAACGGCTGGCAGACAGCCTGCTACTGTCCAGGCGGACCATCAGTCTGCCGCTGACGAATCCAGAGGTAGTGCAGGAAATCGGTATTGCAGTGCAGGATCACGAATTGAGCCTGCCGGCCATCTCGGCACTATATGCTGTCATTCGAGATCACGATAACGAAAACAAATCGCACAATTGGAAAATATGATTTGTATTTATTGACGATTTCGATTCCCATGGCAGCAAATGTATCGGAGTGGGGTCATGGCGTCGTCCAGCAGTGCAGCAGGTATCTGGAAATCGGGAAAGGGCAAGGGCCGTCATACGCCCAAGGGACGGCAGGTTGACGACACCGCGCTGGCTGACATCAGGCAGCTGCTGGGAACCCGAGAACGCCGTGCTGATCTGCTGATCGAGCACCTGCATCTCATTCAGGATACCTACGGACACTTGTCCAGCGCGCATCTGAGTGCGCTGGCTGATGAGATGCGTCTGTCGCAGGCTGAGGTGTACGAGGTGGCGACCTTCTACGCCCACTTCGATGTCGTCCGGGATGGCGAGACGCCACCACCGGCGTTGACCATCCGGGTCTGTGACTCTCTGTCCTGCGAGCTGGCCGGAGCGCAGCAGCTGTTGAGCCATTTGCGCGAAGGGATGGATCCGAGCCGTGTTCGGGTGCTCAGAGCGCCCTGCATGGGGCGCTGCGATACGGCGCCTGTCCTGGAGCTGGGACATCATCATATCGACCATGCCACGCCCGAGCGAGTAGAGGAGGCACTGGCCGCCGACAACACCCATGCGCATATCCCGGACTACCAGAGGTTCGGTGAGTACCGTCATGGCGGTGGCTACGACCGTCTGCTGGCACTGCGCAATGGGGAGCAGTCGATCGATGAGGTACAGGACATGATACTGGCCGCCGGGTTGAGGGGCATGGGCGGCGCCGGATTCCCATCCGGCAAGAAGTGGTCATTCGTGCGGGCCGAGCAGGGTCCACGATATCTGGCTGTCAACGGCGATGAAGGCGAGCCGGGCACGTTCAAGGATCGCTTTCATCTGGAACGCGAGCCACACCTGTTTCTGGAGGGCATGCTGATTGCGGCCTGGGCGGTGGAGGCCGACACCTGCTTCATCTACATGCGTGATGAATACCCTGCGGTCATGCAGATCCTGCGCAACGAGATCCGGTCTCTGGAGGAGAGCGGTCTGGTCAAGCCGGGCTACATCGACCTGCGCCGGGGCGCCGGTGCCTATATCTGTGGTGAAGAGAGTGCCATGATCGAATCGATCGAAGGCAAGCGGGGCATCCCTCGTCACCGTCCGCCATTCGTGGCGCAGAAAGGCATTTTCGATCGCCCGACACTGGTCCACAATATCGAGACGCTGCACTGGATCGCGCGTATCTGTCGCGAAGGGCCGGAGATTCTGTCGGAGGTCGAGAAGAATGGGCGCACGGGTCTGCGCTCGTTTTCCATCTCCGGGCGTGTGAAGAATCCGGGAGTGCATCTGCTGCCGGCGGGCTCGACCATCACGGACCTGATCGAATCGGCCGGCGGCATGCTCGATGGCCATGTATTCAAGGCCTATCAACCGGGCGGACCATCCGCCGGGCTGTTGCCAGCGAGCCTCAGCGATGTTCCCATGGACTTCGACACCTTGCAGCCGCATGGTACCTTCATCGGCTCGGCCGCCGTGGTCATCCTGTCCGACCAGGACAGTGTGCGTGACGCTGCCTTGAACATGCTGCGTTTCTTCGAAGACGAAAGCTGCGGGCAATGTACGCCGTGTCGTGTCGGCTGTGGCAAGGCGGTCAAATTGATGGAGCAGAAGAGCTGGGACAAGCCACTACTGGAAGAGCTGTGTACGGTCATGGTGGATGCCTCCATCTGCGGGCTGGGACAGGCGGCGCCCAATCCGATACGTCTGACCATGAAGCATTTTCCGGACGAGGTATAGAACATGACTGATTCGAACAAGACAGACACGGTCACATTCACGCTCGATGGACAGACTGTGAGTGCCAGGGTTGATGAAAACCTGTGGGAAATCGCCAAACGCGAAGGCACATTGATACCGCATCTGTGTCACAAGGATTCTCTGGGCTATCGTGCCGATGGCAATTGCCGGGCGTGCATGGTGGAGATTGAAGGCGAGCGCACTCTGGCTGCCTCCTGCATTCGTACACCGACTGAAGGCATGATCGTCAACACTCAGAACGAGCGGGCCAGCAGTGCTCGTCGCATGGTCGTCGAGATGCTGATGGCCGACCAGCCTGCCAGAAGCGAGGCGCATGATCAGTCCTCGCACTTCTGGGATATGGCAGCAATGCAGAACATCTCCGTCAGTCGCTTCCCGCCCATGGAAAAGGCAAAGGTGCCCTTGCTGGATGCATCGCATCTGGCGATGAGCGTCAACCTGGATGCCTGCATCCATTGCAATCTGTGTGTCCGCGCCTGCCGTGAAGTCCAGGTCAATGATGTCATCGGCATGTCAGGTCGCGGCCACGATGCAAAGATCACCTTCGACTTCGATGACCCGATGGGACAGTCCACCTGTGTGGCCTGTGGCGAATGTGTACAAGCCTGTCCCACCGGCGCTCTGATGCCGGCAGCTGTGCTCGATGAACAGGGTGTCGGTGATAGTCAGGCATTTGATCGCGAGGTGAAGAGCGTCTGCCCTTATTGCGGCGTGGGTTGCCAGTTGTCATTCAAGGTCAAGGAAGAGAAGATCGTCTGGGTAGACGGTGTTGCTGGTCCTTCCAACGAAAACAGACTGTGTGTGAAAGGTCGGTTCGGATTCGACTATATCGCTCATCCGCATCGACTCACCAAACCGCTGATCCGGCGTGAGGATGCGCCGGCCAAGGGCTTGAATGTGGATCCTGCCAATCCGCTGAGTCATTTTCGCGAAGCGGAATGGGACGAAGCCCTGGCGTTCGCGGCCGGAGGCATGGCCCGGCTGCGTGATGATACCGGCAAGCGTATTGCAGGCTTCGGTTCCGCCAAGTGTTCCAACGAAGAGGCCTATCTGTTTCAGAAACTGATCCGTCAGGGCTTCGGTCACAACAATGTGGATCACTGCACGCGCCTTTGTCACGCATCATCGGTTGCCGCATTGCTGGAAAATGTGGGCGGCGGCGGTGTGACTGCAACTTTCAACGAAATCGAGAATGCCGATGTAGCCATCGTCATTGGCGCCAATCCGGTGGAGAACCATCCGGTTGCCGCCACCTATCTGAAGCAGTTTGCCAAGCGCGGTGGCAAGCTCATCGTCATGGACCCTCGCGGGCATGGTCTGAAGCGCCATGCGTCTCACATGTTGCAGTTTCGTCCCGGTACCGATGTTGCCATGCTCAATGCGATCATGAATGTGATCGTGGAGGAGGAGCTGTACGACAGACAGTACATTGCAGGCTTCACCGAGAACTGGGAAGCCATGAAGGCGCATCTGGCAGGATTCCCTGTGGCGAAGATGTCCGAGCTGTGCGGTATCGAAGAATCGGTATTACGTGATGTTGCGCGTACCTTTGCTGGAGCACGGGCAGGTCTCATTTTCTGGGGTATGGGAATTTCCCAGCACATCCACGGCACCGACAACTCACGCTGCCTGATTTCTCTGGCCCTGATGACGGGACAGATTGGTCGTCCGGGGGCAGGCTTGCATCCGCTGCGAGGACAGAACAATGTACAGGGTGCCTCGGATGCCGGACTGATCCCCATGTTCCTGCCTGATTATCAATCCGTCACCGATGAGGGTGTGCGGTCGGCGTTCAATGGCATCTGGGGCTCGGATAATATCGACAGTCAGAAAGGACTGACCGTGGTGGAAATCATGGATGCCATTCACGATGGCGAGGTTCGTGGCATGTATGTGCTGGGAGAGAACCCGGCCATGTCGGATCCGGATGTCACGCATGCACGGGATGCGCTGGCAAAGCTTGAGCATCTGGTTGTGCAGGATATCTTCCTGACGGAGACGGCCAACTATGCCGATGTCATTCTGCCTTCATCCGCCTGGCCGGAGAAGACCGGTACGGTCACCAATACCAATCGGCAGGTGCAGATGGGACGTCCCGCTGTCTCGCCACCGGGCGATGCGAAGGAGGACTGGTGGATCACCGTGGAACTGGCAAAGCGTCTGGGTCTGGACTGGACGTATACCCATCCCTCGCAGGTGTTCGCCGAGATGAAGCTCTCCATGCCATCTCTGGACAATATCAGTTGGGAGAGGCTGGAGAAAACGGCAGTGACCTATCCGTCCTTGTCGCCGGAAGACCCTGGCCAGCCGATCCTGTTTGCCGATGGCTATCCGATGCCGGAAGGGCGAGCCCGGTTCACGCCTGCACAGGTGACCTCACCGGCAGAGATACCGGATGAGCAGTACCCCATGATCCTGACCACGGGCCGACAGCTGGAGCATTGGCACACGGGTTCCATGACACGACGTGCCTCGGTGCTGGATTGGGCGGAGCCTGAAGCCAATGCCTCATTGCATCCAAAGACGCTTCGCCGCCTGGGTATCGAGCCCGGAGGCATGATGAAGCTGGAGACGCGACGTGGCACCATCAGCATCATGGCGCGCGCGGATCGTGCGGTATCGGAAGATATGGTGTTTCTGCCCTTCGCCTACGTGGAGGCTGCGGCAAACATCCTGACCAATCCGCAACTGGATCCCTATGGCAAGATTCCGGAATTCAAGTTCTCTGCCTGCAGAGTGTCAGCAGTGGAGTCCCGGGTCACGGAACCGGCCGCCTGATTGGCGGTGTTGCCGGCCATCAGGACGATGGCCGGCACTCCTGTCACAGGCAGCGCTGTTCGAGCACTGCCTGCCGGAAAAAGGCTTGAGCCTTTATCTAGCCGATAGCCTTGAGCAGAGCTTCGCCCAGTTTCGCAGGCGAGCGTGATACGACAATGCCGGCACCTTCCATGGCTGCAATCTTGTCTTCAGCGCCACCCTTGCCGCCGGAGATAACCGCACCGGCGTGACCCATGGTGCGTCCCGGAGGTGCTGTACGACCAGCGATGAAACCGGCCATGGGCTTCTTGCGACCTTGCTTGGCTTGTTCGATCAGCCACTCGGCAGCTTCTTCCTCGGCAGAACCACCGATCTCACCGATCATGATGATGGACTTGGTTTCGTCGTCGTCGAGGAACAGGTCCAGAACGTCGATGAACTCCGTACCCTTGACCGGGTCACCACCGATACCAACCGCTGTAGTCTGGCCAAGGCCCGCCTGTGTGGTCTGGTAAACCGCTTCGTAGGTCAGCGTGCCGGAGCGAGAGACAACGCCGACGCTGCCCTTCATGAAGATGCTGCCGGGCATGATGCCGATCTTGCAGGCATTGGGTGTCAGGATACCCGGGCAGTTCGGACCTACCAGACGAGAGTTGGAATCCGCCAGTCGAGCCTTGACTTCAACCATGTCACGTACCGGTACACCTTCAGTGATGCAGATGATCAGTTCGATCTCGGCATCGATGGCTTCTGTGATGGCAGCAGCGGCGCCGGCAGGTGGCACATAAACGACGGAAGCCGTAGCGTCGGTTGCTTCCTTGCCTTCCTTGACGGTTGCGAAGATAGGCAGTTCAGTGCCTTCAGCTTCGCCAGCACCACAGGTCCAGACACTGCCACCTTTCTTGGGGTGGATGCCGCCAACCATCTTGGTACCGTGATAGGCCAGCGCCTGTTCGGTGTGGAAAGTGCCGGTCTTGCCAGTCAAGCCCTGGACGAGGACTTTGGTGTTTTCGTTGATCAATATTGACATGTCTGCTTATCCCTTGACCGCGTTGACAACTTTCTGGGCGGCATCGTCCAGATCGTCTGCGGCAATTACGTTCAGGCCGCTTGAATTGATGATGGCCTTGCCTTCTTCGACCTTGGTGCCTTCGAGACGGACAACCAGAGGTACTTGCAAACCGACTTCCTTGACCGCTGTGACCACACCTTCAGCAATGACGTCGCAACGCATGATGCCGCCGAAGATGTTGACCAGAATGCCCTTGACGTTCGGGTCGGAGGTGATGATCTTGAAGGCAGCCGTGACTTTCTCGGCTGTTGCGCCGCCCCCTACGTCCAGGAAGTTGGCAGGAGAGGCACCGTACAGCTTGATGATGTCCATGGTCGCCATGGCCAGGCCTGCGCCGTTGACCATGCAGCCGATGTCGCCGTCGAGTGCGATGTAAGCCAGGTCGTACTTGGAGGCTTCGATTTCCTTGTCGTCTTCTTCAGTCTTGTCGCGCAGTTCGACAATCTCGGGATGACGGAACAGGGCGTTGCCATCAAACGATACCTTGGCATCCAGAACGCGCAGATGACCGTCCTTGAGAACCACCAGTGGGTTGATCTCGAGCAGGCTCATGTCGGTATCGACAAATGCCTTGTAGAGCAGAGGGAACAGAGTCTTGCCATCAACAGCTGCGTCACCGTCGAGTTCGAACGCCTTGTTCAGAGCATCGATATCGGCATCGACCATGCCTTTCAGGCAGTCAATGGCAACCGTGTGAATCTTCTCGGGCGTGTCATGGGCAACGGTCTCGATGTCCATGCCACCTTCGGTGGAAGCAACGAAGGACACCTTGCTGTTGTCACGGTCCACCAGGATGGACAGGTACAATTCACGTGCGATGTCGGCGCCGTCTTCCAGGTACAGGCGGTTGACCTGCTTGCCGGCAGGGCCGGTCTGTGCGGTGACCAGAGTCTTGCCGAACATTTCCTGCGCGTTGCTGCGAGCTTCATCAGCCGAAAAGCAGACGCGAACACCACCTTTGGCATCGCTGGCCAGTTCCGTGAACTTGCCCTTGCCGCGTCCACCGGCGTGAATCTGGCTCTTTACCACGTAGACGGGACCAGGCAAGGCTGACACCGCAGAGTCGATATCATCGAGTGACAGAATGGGCACTCCTTCGGATACGGGGGCGCCGAACGATTTCAGCAGCGCCTTTGCCTGGTATTCATGAATATTCATAGAAGCAAGGTCTCATGGATGGACTGTTAACAAGGGTCGGGAGCCGCAGCATTGCGCCGGAGGCGACCGGGTAATCGTGGACAGAGGGGGAGCTCATTGCGAGAAACACCCCGCCAGATGTGTGATCAGTGGAGGTCTTGATGAGAATGCAAGGGATCTACGGCGGCTCTGGAAGGCAGGCACAGACGCTTGTTGCCCGTCGTCATTGACTAGCACTGAAGCAATTGGCCGTCTAAGCACCTGTCTCTCCGTGGGTCTCTTCCGATCAGAGGCCAGGACTGACGCCGAAATCATCGGCTCAGGCATGGACACTGCGATGGAAATAGTGGCGGCTGGACTGCCACCAGAATGTAATTGACGCCCCAAAAATCTGCTATATGGTATACCACCGAGCGTCAACTGTGACGAAATCGTGAATGCAGGAGCTATGACAGCTCAGCGAGACATGACACGATCCAGCCAGCGAGTGCTCAGAATGCGCTTCAACAGGCCTGCGATATGGGTCGGGGTGGTTACATAGTAGCGCGGGCGGGCCCGTCGGCTCTCCAGTGCCATGACCAGTTTTTCGCTCACCGCGCTGCACGGTAGCTCGAATCGGTCCTTTTTCAGCTTTGGCTGATACAGCCGAGGTCGCAGCATGGTTTCATAGGCGTCTCGCCGGGCTGAGGATTCCCAGTCTATCCAGCGCTCGAAGTGCGGGATGGAGTTCTCCCGAATGCGGGTGCCGATCGGGCCGGGTTCTATCAGCACCACCTGAATACCCGTGTCGCGCATCTCGATGCGCAGCGTATCGCTCAGGCCTTCCATGGCGAACTTGCTGGCGACATAGGCACCACGAAAGGGCAGTGCTGCAAACCCCAATACCGACGAGCAGTTGATGATTCGCCCCTGACCCTGTGCCCGCATGGCAGGCAGTACGGCGTTGATCAGTTCGAACTGGCCGAACAGATTGGTTTCGAACAGCGTGCGCAAGGCATCCCGAGGCAGATCTTCCACCAGGCCGGGAATCGCGTAGGCGCCATTGTTGAACAAGGCGTCAAGTCTGCCGTTAGTCAGTTCCAGTGCCTGACGAGCACCATCCTGCACACTGTCGCTGCTGGCATAGTCCAGCACAAAGGATTCCAGTCCTTCCGCGATCAAGCGCTCACAGTCAGCGGCCTGGCGGCAAGTGGCAAGCACTCTCCAGCCACGCGCCTGCAGGGTGCGGGCAGCGTCGAGTCCGATGCCTGAAGAGCACCCGGTTATCAGGATGGAACGTTGGTTCATGCCGGCAGCCACATCGATGAAAGGGAACAGGGTTCATTGCCTGCCAGCCTTTCACGGCACCGGCAGACACACTGGATTCTACCCGTTTGCCAGCAACTCAACCGAACAGCAGCGAGGGGATGAACAGCGAGATGCCCGGGATGTAGGTGATGATCATCAGTACCACGAGGTTGGCCAGCACGAACGGCCAGACACCGCTGATGATGGTTGCGACCGGTTTGTTCAGGGTGGACGAGGCCACGAAGATATCCAGACCAAAGGGCGGTGTGATCATGCCAAGGCCGATATTGAGCGAGACGATCATGCCGAAATGCACCGGATCCACACCCAGGGAGGTGGCGACCGGGAACAGCGGTGGGACAAGGATCAGCAGGGCTGAATTCGGGTCGATGAACATGCCCGCAATCAGGAAGCACAGGTTCACGGCCAGCAGGAAGGTGACAGGGCCGGCATCGATGGCCAGCAGAAACGCGCTGATGGATTGTGGAACCTGAGCCAGGGTCACGAAGTAGGAGAGCATGCCTCCCATGGCCAGCAGCACGAAGATGATGGCGGTAGACAGGGCGCTGGTTTCCACGATGTCGGCCAGTTTCCTGAGGTTGAGATTACGGTAGACCAGCGCCTCCACGAAGATGGCATAGACCACGCTGACGGCGGCGGCCTCGGTGGGTGTGAATATGCCGGAGTAGATTCCACCCAGAATGATCAGTGGCATGCCCAGGGCCCAGGTAGCCGATCGCAAGGCGGCCAGTCGTTCGGCCCCTGTGGTTCTGGGGGCGGGTGCCAGGCCCTGGCGACGGGCTTCCCAGGAAACCAGCAGCGCGAAGGCAAGGCCCAGTACCAGGCCGATGGCGAGTCCGCCGGCGAACAACCTGGCGATGGATGTGCCGGTCATCCAGCCATAGATGATGAAGGTGATGGACGGTGGGATCAGCAGAGCCGTTTCAGCACTGGCGACCAGCAGCCCGAGGCTGAAGCGCTCCGAGAATCCGCTCTTGCGCATCTCGGGATAGACCATGCGACCCATCGCCGCCACCGTGGCAGGGGCAGAACCGGAAACCGAGCCGAAGGCCATGGAGCCGCCGATGACGGTATGTCCCATGCCGCCGCGCGAATGACCCAGCAGGCTCTTGACCAGTTGTGTCAGGCGCCTGGCAATCTGTCCCGAGCCCATGAGCTCGGCGGCCAGAATGAAGAAGGGCACCGCCAGCAAGGTGGAATGATTGATGCCACCCACCATTTTCTGGATCAGGGCCACATCCGGCATGTTGGCGTAGAACAGCGTCTTGGTGGCCAGTGCCGGTATCAGCAGTACCAGAAACATCTCGAAGCCGAGCACCAGCAAGCCCAGCGCGAGCAGTATGACGAGCACAATCATTTCGCGGCAGGTGTCGTGTTTGCGGTGGAATCCTGGCTGTCGGCTCGTGGACGACGGTCAATGATCTGGGTGAGACTGAGGGTGTAGCGCAGGGCGAGCAGTAGAAAACCGCCCAGTGGTGCGGCATAGATCCAGCCCATGGGGATATCCAGTGTCGGGCTGCGCTGGTTGGTCGCCAGCACGAAACGCACGAGCGTGAAGGACAACCAGGCCATGTACAGAGAGGCCAGCATGCCCAGCAGATCGATACCGCGATACAAGGCCTTGCGTACAGACGGACTCAGTGTTTCACGCAGGCTGTCGATGCTGACGTGGCGCCCACGCTCCAGCGCCAGTCCCAGACCGCCGAACACCAGAAAGATATTCAGCAGCCTGACGGCTTCCTCGATCCAGGCCAGATCACTGGCATATTGAGGGGCGAAGGTACGAACCAGAACATTGACGAAGAACAGCACGACCATGCTCAGGAAGATCGTGATCAGCCAGGCGCGCTCCATGCGCCTGATCAATACAAGTGGATTCACAGGAGATATTGCAGTGAGAACGGGAGCAGTTGATCAGAGGGCTTTGTAGGCTTCGTCGTAGGCCTTCATCAGTGCGGCACCTTCGTCACCGGCGCGTTCGAGGTAGGCATCGCGCGCCTTGTCGAACACCAGCTCACGCATGCTGGCGCGTTCTTCATCGCTGAGTTCACGGACATTGATGTCGCTCTGCGAGATGATCTCGAGAGCGGCATCCACGGCCTCGGCCTTGTGAGCGCTCAGCTCCGGTATGACGGAATGAAAGGCATCGGTGATGATGGCCTGATTATCCGCACCGATACTCTGCCACCAGCCCGGGTTGAACAGCACGACATCTTCCATGGCGCCGTGATTGGACAGCACCAGGTACTTCTGCACTTCGTGGAATTTCATTCGCTGGATCGTGTCCAGCGGGTTTTCCTGACCGTCGACCACGCCGGTTTGCAGGGACGTGTAGAGCTCACCGAAAGGCAGGGCGATGGCGCTGGCATTCAGGGCATCGAATTGCTCGATCAGGATCTTCGAATCCATGACGCGAAATTTCTGGCCATTGAAGGCATCAATGCTGTCCAGGGGTTTGTTGGAGGTGAAGTTCTTGCGACCGTTGGGCCACAGAGTGATGGCCTTGACACCCTTGGCATCGAAAGAGGCGAGCAGGGCCTGACCGAAGGGACCATCACGCAGGCTTTGTGCGGCTGCCTCGTCGGCTGGCAGCAGGAAGGGGATGTCCAGGATCGACACGGCAGCGTTGAATCCACCGAGAAACGCTGCGGGTGATACGGTGGCTTCCAGTGTGCCCAACTGCACACTTTCGGTCATCTCACGCTGTCCACCCAGTTGCCCTTGAGGGAAGATCTGGAATTCCACGGCGCCGCCGCTTCGCTCTGCCACCAGCTCGGCAACTTTCTGCAGATGGATGTGACGGGACTGCTGGTCCGACTCGAGATGACCGATGCGAGCGGTGAACTCGGCGGCCGCTGCAGCGCCACTGGTCATCAGGGCTGCAACGAGAAGGCTGGCAAGGGAGATGAATCCGAGTGCTGCCAGTGGCTTGGGCGAAAGCATCCGTCGTGTCGTCATGTGTCGATATTCCGAAGGGGGTAGAAGGCACATCGGACCATCGACAAGGATCGTCCGACGCAAGCGTTACTTGCGGGCCCCACCTTAACAGCGCAACGGACTATTTCAAGCAGAATATGTCAAGTTGATGACAGATCTGATAGTTTTTCTGTTGCGAATCGTACGCTCAAATCAGAGCGCCGATTCGGTGTAGACCCTCATGCCGGCTGTCCTGCAGGCGGCTTGCGAACACTGGCTCGCTGCAGCTCTTCAGTCAGCTGTCGCTCCGCGTCACCCTTGGAGGTCGAGAATCCTGCCAGCAGGCGGTAGGCCACCGGCGTCAGAAACAGGGTGAAGAAGGTGGCAATACCCAGCCCTCCGACAATGACCCAACCCAGTGCCGTTCTGGCTTCCGCGCCTGCGCCGGATGCCAGTACCAGCGGCACCCCACCCAGAACGGTGGAAAACAGGGTCATGGCCACGGGACGCAGACGGATCGTGGCAGCCTGCAGCGATGCCTCGGCCACACTCATGCCTTCGTCTCGCAGCTGGTTGGCGAATTCAACGATGAGAATGCCGTTCTTGGCCATGATGCCAACCAGCAGGACCAGCCCTATCTGGCTGTAGACATTCAGACTGGTGCCGGTCAGATACAGGGCGAAGACGGCACTGGCCAAACCGAAAGGCACAGTGAACATGATGATCAGTGCGCTGACAAAGCTCTCGAACTGCGCGGCCAGCACCAGAAAGACGATGATGATGGCAAATCCGAAAGTCATGGCCAGGCCGCCGGATGTCTCGTTCAGGGAGGCCGCTTCAGCCATGGGGATCAGACGCATGTCACTCTCGAGCAGCGGCGTGGCAAGCCGTTCGAACTCCTGCATGGCAGTACGCAACGGCATTTCGGGCGTCAGACCTGCAGTGATGGTCACGGCCCGTGATCGTTCTTCACGCGGCAGGGAAGGGGCGATGGCGGATTCCGTCAGCGTGGCGATAGTCGACATCGGTACGATGCGACCATCGGATGTGCGCAGAAACAGATTGGCCAGATCCGTCGGGTCATTCACCGGTTGGGTCGTGGACAGCAGCTTCACGGCAACGGCGCGATCTTCAATAAACACGTCACCGATGTCACGACCATCGAGTACCGATTGCATGGCGGCAGCCAGGCCGGTGATGTTGATTCCCAGATCAGCCGCTCTTTCCCGGTCGATGCTGATGGACAGCTGCGCCTGATTGGTCTCGTAACCCAGTTCCACGCGACCGAAGCGAGGGTCCTGTTCCAGCTGTTGCACGATGCTGTCGGCCGTTGCCGCAAGGCTCTCGTAGCTGCTACCTGCCACCGCGACCTTCAGGCCTGAGCCTGCACCACGAATGCCCAGGCTGTTGGGTTGTATGGCAAAGGCGCGCACGCCGGGAATGGTTCTCAGGCCAGCGTTGATTTCATCAACGATCTCCTGCTGCGAGCGATCCCTGTTTTCCCACGGGCTCAGTGTCACTACCATGAATCCGCTGTTGCTGCTGCCACCTCTGCCGGCCAGGGAAAAGACGTTCTCGGCTTCACCCTTGTCCACCAGGGGCTGGACGATGTTCTCGATCTTGCGCAGCTGGGCCGCGGTGTATTCCAGGCTGACGCCTTGCGGGGCGGTGATGCGCATCAGGGCAACGGACCGGTCTTCGCGAGGAATGAGTTCTTCGGGTACGGATGCCAGGGTAAACCAGGCAAGGGCCGCCATCATCAGACTGCCCCCGACCACCACCCAGGGCATGCGCAGACATCCCTTGAGTATGCTGGCGTACAGGCGAGCGCAGAAGTTGCCGAAACGCCTGATGGGGTTGCGCGAAGCTCGTTCAAGCGCGCGTTCGGCAGCCTGTGTGTCAGCTGCCGCCGGTGCGTCCTTGAGCAGGCGCGAGGCCAGCATCGGGCACAGCGTCAGGGCCACCATGGAGGAAATGGTCACGGCAATGGCCAGTACGAATCCGAACTCGCGAAACAGGCCACCGGCCTTGCCCGGCAGGAAGGACAGCGGCACGAATACCGCAGCCAGCACCGCGGTGGTGGTGATGACCGCAAAGAAGACCTGGCGTGTCCCGATGACCGCGGCAGCCTTGGGGCCGGCGCCATCGTTGCGCCGGTTGACGATGTTCTCCAGTACCACGATGGCATCATCCACCACCATGCCGGTGGCCAGCAGCAAGGCCAGCAGGGTCAGTATGTTGATGGAAAATCCGGCGAGCCAGATGCCGGCCACGGTGCCGATCAGGGCAACCGGCAGAGTGATGGCCGGTATCAGCGTAGCGCGCCAGTTGAGCAGAAAGATGTAGATGATCGAGATGACGATGGCGATGGCCAGCGAAATCGACAGCAGCACTTCCTTGATGGAACCGCGAATGAAGACGGCATCGTCACTGGTGACGCGTACGTCCATGCCCTCGGGCAGTATCTCGTTGAGACGATCGGTGACAGCTCGCACGTTGTCGGAGATTTCCAGGGTGTTCGAGCCGGCCTGGCGGATGATGCCCATGCCGATGCCGGTTCGCCCATTGGCGCGCAGAGAGCTGGAGCCGATATCGGCACCGAGTGTGACGGTTGCAATATCGCCTATACGGGTCCGTTCATCGATCAGCAGCGACTCGAACTCCTCGGCCGAGGTCACGGTGGCCGTGGCGCGCACGGAGAGATCCTGAGTATCACTGGAGAGCGAACCTGCAGGTGTGTCGAAGGCGGCAGTGGACAGGGTTTCGGCAAGGTCGGCGATACTCAGACCCCGGCTGGCCAGTCGCGTCTGATCGACGTCCACCCGGAACACCTGCTCACGATCACCGTAGACCTGAACGTCGGCAACACCGTTGACAGCCGTGTAATTGTCGACGATCTGGTTCTCGACGATGATGGTCATCTCTTCGGCAGTCAAGCGGTCCGAGGTGACCGCCAGACGCATGACCGCTTCAGCGTCGCTGTCCGCCTTGACGATGCGCGGGTCGTCTACATCGTCAGGCAGATCACGTGAAACCCGGGCAATGGCATCGCGCATGTCAGAGGCGGCAACGTCCAGGTCCGTGGATTCCTTGAAATCGACGGTAACCCGGCTGCTGCCGAAGGAGGACGAGGATGAAATGGATTTGACCCCGGGTACCCGACCCGCGGCAGATTCGATGACAGCGGTAATCTCGCGATCGATGGTTTCGGGTGAGGCGCCTGAGTAGGTGGTGCTGACGCTGATGACGGGACTGTCGACTGCCGGCAGTTCACGAATCTCGACGCCGACGATGGCGGCAAGGCCTGCAACGATGATCAGCAGGCTCAGTACCGTCGAGAGCACCGGTCGACGGACGAAGAGTGATGTGAAGTCATTCTGACTGGATGACAGTGAATTGTCGTCCAGTGGCATTGATGTATCTGGTTTGTTCTCGCTCACGGTCGTGCAGCTCGAGTTGCCGCCTTGTCAGCGGATGCCGTATTTTCCCCGGCCGGTGCTCTGTTGCCGGGTCCCTGTCTGTCGGGGTTGCCACGCGCGGCACCCTGAATTCTTACCTCAGCGCCGGGTCGCAGGGTCAGCAGACCTTCGGTGACCACGTCGTCGCCCGCGATCAGCTCGCTGGACACGAGGACCGATTCCGGGTTGCGTTGAATGATCTGTACGGGAATGCGTTCCGCCTTGTCATCGCGGATTCGCCAGACAAAGGAGCCGGTGGAATCCCACTGGATGGCCAGAGGGTCTACGGCGGGGTAGGTCTCGCCATTGAATGCCAGCGTCAGATTGAACGACATGCCCGGTCGCAGTCTGTCGTCCGAGTTGTCCAGTTGCGCCTCGACAGGCAGCGTCCGGCTGTCACTCTCGACACGACTGCTGATGCCGGTGATGAGGCCACGATGAACTCGCGAAGGGTTGGACTGGGCGGTGGCCTCGATGGGCTGGCCGACGGCAATCTGGTTGGCGAAGCGCTCAGGCACCCAGAACTCGAGCACGATGATTTCGCGATTGTCGATGGTGACGATCTCGGACTGAGTGGTGACATAGTTTCCGGAGTCCACGGCGACCAGGCCGACGATGCCGTCAATGGGGGCCGAGATCTTTCTGCGAGCCAGCGCCAGTTCTGCCTCGCGCAGCGCCAGGTTGGCATCGGCAAGATCGGCTCGGGTCCGGATCAGTTCCGCCTCGGTGGTGGTTCGAGTGCGATAGAGTTTGGCCAGGCGAGCCTCTTCCACAGCTGCATTTTCGGCGGTTCGGGCGGCCCGGTCGCGAGCCAGACTCTGTTCGTCGTCATCGAGCAGGGCGAGGATATCGCCCTTGCTGACGCGCTGGCCGGATTTAACCAGCACATCGGTGAGCAGGCCGCTGGACAGAGGAACGACGCTGACCGAGGCGAGGGCGGTGCCGTTGCCGACCGCCTTCAGGCGATCGTTGATGATGGCGTCCACTACAGGCCGGACCACCACCAGTGAGGCCCCCTGACCCCTGCCACCGGGGCCGGAACCCGGACCTCGGTTTCCGCGACCATTGTTGCCGGCGGCGCCTGCTGCTGTTTGCGCCTCGTCAGAGGTCGTCATGTCCTGTGTCTGAAACCACCAGAACGAGGCTGCTGCGATGACGACAATCGCGGCCAGGCCGCCGAATTTCCAGGATTTCATGCTTGTGGAATTCTCATACGTTGTTTGATAATCATGACAAAAGCCACACTTGCTGAATGTAACAAGTTGTATTTGGAACCGAGGGGCCGCGTCCTGTGGCTCCGACCTTCGCCTGTCACGATAGTTTCACACTTGAATGGCAGGCTGCGCGCACATTCACGGACCATCGAAGTCATGAAAACCAGAATACCACTGGCCTCGGGCATGAGTGCCCTTGCCACCGCGTTGACCTTATCCACTCAGGCATATGCACAGGCCGTACCCGAAGCGCAGGCAAACAGCCCCTGGTTTACCGACGCTCAGGCGGTGCAATCACAACGCCTGGAACGGCAGTCAGGCGCCACGGCGAAGAACGTCATTCTGTTTGTCGGTGATGGCATGGGCGTATCGACGCTGACCGCCGCCAGAATTCTGGCTGGACAACGTGATGGCAAGCCGGGTGAAGAGGGATATCTGAGTTTCGAACGCTTCCCTTATACCTCGCTGGTCAAGACATACAACGTGGATGCACAGACACCGGATTCGGCCGGCACCATGACGGCCATGATCTCCGGTATCAAGACCGATGTCGGGGTTATCGGGGTTGATGAGGATATCGTACGGGGCGACTGTTCGACCGTCGCTGGCAACGAGGTGGTCACCGCACTCGAACTGGCCGAGCTCAAGGGGCTTTCCACCGGAATCATCAGCACCGCTCGCATCACACACGCAACCCCTGCAGCGACCTATGCCAAATCGGCCGATCGCAACTGGGAAGATGTGTCGGATATGCCAGAAGATGCCATTGCGGCGGGTTGCGAAGACATAGCCTCGCAATTGATCAATTTCGAAGCCAATCTGGAAGCGCGTTTCCCGGGTGCCGATGTCGATGGCATGGAAGTCGTCTTTGGCGGCGGACGTCGTCATTTTCTGCCGAAGGATGCCGCGGCCAACAGTGTTGATGCTGGCAGTGAGGTCGAAGGTGATCGCAGTGACGAGCGCAATCTGGTGGTTGAATGGCAAGTGCAGTATCCGGATGGCAGTTATGTGATTGATCAGGCAGGCTTCGATGCTCTGGGTGATTCTGCAAGCCCGGTACTGGGTCTGTTCAATGAATCGCATATGCAGTACGAGGCGGACCGCGGCAATGATATTGCCGGTGAACCTTCATTGAGCCAGATGACGGGCAAGGCCATCGAGCTGTTGAAGCAGAATGACAAGGGCTTTTTCCTGACCGTGGAGTCGGGCAGGATCGACCACGCCCACCATGCGGGCAATGCCTACAATGCCTTGAACGACACGATCGAACTGTCGAAGGCTGTGCAGGCGGCCTATGAGGCGACGGACCCGAACGAGACCTTGATCATGGTGACTGCCGACCATGGTCATGTGTTCACCATCGCCGGTTATCCCAAGCGTGGTAATCCGATTCTGGGCAAGGTTGTCGCCGTGGGTGATACCGAACCCAGCCTCGCTGGTGACGGCTTCCCTTATACAACTCTGGGTTACAGCAATGGTCTGGGTTTTCGTGACCTGGGTGCGGAGACTGATGCCGATGCCGGCTACGACCTGGACGTTGCCGCCGGCCGTCAGGATCTGTCTGCCGTGGACACTCAGACACCAGGCTTCCATCAGGAAACGCTGATACCTCTGGGGTCAGAGACACATGCCGGTGAAGATGTGGCCCTGCATGCAACGGGTCCCGGAGCGTATCGCGTCAATGGCGTGATCGAGCAGAACCTCATCTTTCATGTCATTGACCAGGCCCTGGAACTGACGTCTCAGAGTTTTCCAGTCAGCACCAGCAACTGAACCGATACACAGGATATAGACGACAATGAATATTCGATTGATTACCCTGTCACTGTTGGCAGCGATGACTCTGGCAGCCTGTAGTGATGACGATGACGCGACACTACCGGATGATGATTCCACAGGTGCCGAGGCTGCACTGCTGAGCAATACCACCAGCAACGACTGGTTCGTACAGGCCGCCGCCAGTGTCGCTGACGCGCAGGACTACGCCGAGACGCGTGGGGCTGCGAAGAACGTCATTCTGTTTGTCGGTGATGGCATGGGTATTTCCACGGTCACCGCTGCCCGCATTCTGGAAGGACAGCAGCGTGGAGAGCAGGGCGAGGAAAATACGCTCAGTTTCGGCAATATGCCTTATGTGGGTCTTGCCAAGACCTATAACGTCGATGCTCAGACACCCGATTCTGCCGGCACCATGACGGCTCTGATGAGTGGGGTGAAAACGGACGTCGGTGTCATCGGCGTGGGCGAGAACATCGTTCGCGGTGATTGCGCAACTGTTGCCGGCAACGAGCTGGTCACGGCACTGGAGCTGGCGGAAATGGCCGGCATGTCTACCGGCGTGGTATCCACGGCGCGCATTACCCATGCCACCCCGGCTTCAACCTACGCCAAATCGGCAGACCGCAATTGGGAGGATGTATCCGACATGCCGGAGGAGGCAGTAGCTGCCGGTTGCGAAGACATTGCCTCACAGCTGGTCAACTTCGAAGCACGCCTGGAAGCTCGCTACAACGGTCTGGATGTCGATGGCCTGGAAGTCATGTTCGGCGGTGGTCGACGTCATTTCCTGCCCAAGGATGCCAACTTCAACAGCAGTGATGCCAGTAGTGAGATCGAAGGTGATCGCACTGACGAGCGGGATCTGACGGCAGAATGGAAAGGCCTGTATACCGATGGCAGTTACGTCATGGATCAGGCAGGGTTCGATGCCATCGATCCGGAAGTGACATCGCATGTACTGGGTCTGTTCAACGAGTCGCATATGCAGTACGAGGCAGATCGCGGCAATGATATTGCCGGTGAACCCAGCCTGACGGAAATGACCGAGAAGGCCATCGCTGTGCTGGACAACAACGACAAGGGCTTCTTTCTCAGTGTCGAATCAGGTCGTATCGACCATGCCCATCACGCAGGCAATGCCTCCGGTGCGCTGACGGACACGATCGAGTTTGCCGCTGCGGTTCAGGCCGCCATGGATGCCACGGACCCTGCCGAAACGCTGATCATCGTGACAGCCGATCACAGTCACGTGTTTACCATCGCCGGTTACCCGAAGCGTGGCAATCCGATTCTGGGCAAGGTGGTCGCGGTCGGTTCCGAAGAACCTTCGCTGGCAGCCGATGATCTTCCATATACCACGCTGGGTTATACCAATGGACTGGGATTCCGCAATCTGGAAGGTGAAACCAATGCAGACGCCGGCTACGATCTGCCTGCCGCCAACGGTCGTCAGGATCTGACGCTGGTGGACACCACGACTCCCGGGTTCCACCAGGAAGCCCTGATTCCGCTGGGTTCCGAGACACATGCCGGTGAAGATGTCGGCATCTACTCGCAGGGGCCGGCGGCCTCTCTGCTGACCGGCACGCTGGAGCAGAACCAGGTCTTTCATGCGATGGACCATGCGGCGGATCTGATCGGCAAGGCCAATACCGCTCTGGGTGCAATCAATTGACGGCTTTGATTCATGATCGGACTCCCGCATGCCTTGCGGGAGTTCTGGCTCTGGCGGTTGTGTTCACATTTTCAAGCGCCGTACTGGCTGAAGAAGCACCGGCATCGTGCGATGAACTCAGTCAGGTTCTGGGAGCCAGCTATACGGTTTCCTCGAACGGCAGGCAGGATGTGACTCTGGAGTTCTGGCGAGCAGGTAGCCGTGTGCTGTACCACTATCCCGAGCGGAATCTGGCCGATCAGTGGACTCTGACAAGCAATGGTTATCTGAAGCCGGTCAGGTACTTCACCGCTGACAAGCGAGCCATCGAATACGATGCCTTCGACATCAATGGTGGCAAGGGCTCCAGAGACTGGGAGTCACGCTCGCGCTGGATCACGCAGAGTCAGATGGATGCCATGCAGTTGACGGGTACGCAAGGGGAAGGTTGCATGAAAACCGAAACCTATGAGTTCACCCCCACTGGCAAGAACGGCAAGTCTGACCCGTTTTCATCAGTGAGCCTGACCTGGTTGCCGGAGCTGCAACTGGTCGAAAGCTACCAGGTTCGCAATGCCGATTCACTGGGGCAACGCCGGATCAGCCGGTGGAAACTGGAAGTCCTGAAGACCGACAAGGCGCTGGTGGACGCGTCGCTGCACGCATTTGATGATTTTGCAGCTACCGACTATGCCGACGTGGGTGACAATGAATCCGACCCTTTTCTGATGAAGATGATCAAGCTCGGGTTTGTTCAGCACGGTGCATCGGGTTTCTACAATTCGGACGGTTCACCCTTGTCCGGCGGGCACGTACACTGACAATCAGGCTCACCCGTCGAGAATCGACGGGTGAGCTGTGTCGAGCCTGCTCAGCCGTACCAGGGGCCCTGGACAACCTTGATGTCGCTGTTGTTCTCGTTTACCAGGCGGGCGAAGGCCTCGACGTCACTGCCCTTGTAGTGATAGGGGTAGACCACCGCCGGTGCGAAATCGACCACGCCTTCGGCAGCCTGTTCGATGCCCATCGTGTACGGCAGGTTCATCGGTACGAAGGCCAGCTGTATATCGGTCAGTTCGCGCATCTCGGGGATGGCTTCCGTATCACCGGCGATGTAGATGCGCATGCCATCGACAGTCAGCAGATACCCGTTGTCGCGTCCCTTGGGGTGGTACTTCAGTCGCTCTTCCGTCAGGTTGTAGGCTGCGATGGCTTCGATTCCCATTCCCTCGAACTCGGTCGAGTCACCATTACCGATGGCGCTGGCGCGTTCCTTCAATTCTCCGGGCAGCATCTCCAGCACGGCCGG
>CBDUIJ010000014.1:0-35955 GCA_965367215.1 uncultured Granulosicoccus sp. | reverse complement strand
TGGTACGGATGACGGCAGAGGATGGCAGTGGGCTGAGCCTGGCGGCCAATCGAGTTGCTGATTCGAGAACGCTGCAGGTGGATGTTGACTATCGCAATGCCGCTGGTGTATCGCGTTCTCAACTCGCTCAGAATTTTGTTGAACTGCCGTTTGTTGCTCCCTAGGCGTCAGTTGCTGCCGATGCGTGCAGACGCGTCGGCAGCTCAATGATGACCGGTGCCATCAAGGGCTGATGCTCCGCTGACTCGGAAGTGGTGTGTTCTGCAACGGATTTACAGGTACTCACTCACCACGAATATCCACCCCGACAACAAAACCCCACTCGTCAGCGCATACCCCCCATTCCACACCAGCCCGGCATAGCGCCCGCTGACATTCCCGAAATTCGCCATCAACAGGGTGGAGGCCGTGAACGGTGAAGTAGCCCCGGCAACCGCCCAGCCGCCGGTGATGGTCACGATCATTGCCGTCGGGCTGATCCCGAGTTCCGTCGGTGTGGGTAGCAAGGGTGCGAACAGGGACACGGCCAGAATCGGGTTCATGCCCAGTTGGCCTGCAATCGGTATCAACCAGAATACCGAGAGCAGCAGGACGATGGCGGGTGTCTCGCTCAGGTCGATACCCGAAGCGCTGACGACCGGTGCGAACAGGTCTGCACCGACAGCCCCGATGAACCCTGCCATGGTCAACAGCACCAGCTCCGAGCGCAGGGCCGGCAGTTCAACCGTTGCGAAGGTCGTGGCACGTTGGGCACTGTGCAGGACACGCTCGCCCAGCGACAGGTCGGTGGCCTGAATGGCTGCCCAGACCAACGCGATGGCGGGCACGACGGACATCATGATGCCGACGGTGCGCACACCGGTCAGTGCGTGCAGGGCGGTGGATATGACAACCAGCAAGGACAGCAGGATCAGCAGGGGGCGCAATTGCTGTAACCAGTTGTTGTCTATATTGTCGCGCGGTGGTGGTGGGGTGCTGAGTCGCGGTTTGAAGATGGTATCCAGCGCCCAGCCACTGACCACCATGATGAAGGCGCTGACCAGGCAGGGTAGCAGGGCGTCGATCCAGCGGGCACCGGGCACCAGGATGGTCGAGATGGCCATGGCAAAGCCCAGGGGGGTCCATGGCAGGGCCGAGATGAAACCGCGTTGAATGGCCACCAGCATGCGCCGGGTGCGATGCTTGCGGATCTCCGGATTGGTCTCTGATGCGGTGCTGTTTGTCGCCAGCGTGCTGAGCAGGGAGATCGCGCCATAGGAGAGGATCAGGCCGAACAGATGCCCGCCGAGTGTCAGTGCCAGATAACGGCGTCCCGGTGGCTGGTTTGCCAGGAAGTTGCCGCAATCGGTAATGGATGCCGAACCACTGGCGGCACTGCGAATGGAGGCAGTGGCGGTGAAGAAGGCGGCGATGAAGGCGGCGCGTTGCAGGCCATCGCGCAAGGTATTCTGCCAGTCAGGCAAGGTTGCCATGGCCAGCGCCATCATGGCGATGCCTATCAGCACGAAGGCGCGGCGTGACCAGCGGATGTGGGCAAAGAAGACGAGCACCAGAGAGCAGACACAGACACCGGCCAACAGTGACGCCCAGGAGGCGCCACTGTATTCGAACGGTATGATGGCCATCAGCGTGCAGGCGGCAAGTATGCCGCCCAGTTTTTGAGAGGCGAAGTTCGTGAGATTTCTCCCGGACTACAACAGGCTAGTAATCGTCAGGCACAGACCATACTGGAATTTGACTGGCTTTGTCTCTCAACTGCTGTAATTCCTCGGCAGTCGGCCTCTCTGGTGTATCCGGCAGTGGGGAATCGGACACGGCCTGCGCGAGTACGGCACAGCCGAGCCAGTGGGTGCCGGGCTCAAGATGTACAGATAGTTGCGGCACCCAGCTTCGTGGGTAGAGAACATTGGTATTCGGATCAGCCCGATTGATACGCGGCTCGCGTGGATTGTCGTACAGATCGATCAGGATCGACACATCGGTTTCGGTGCTCACACGGGCAATGCCGTTTTCCGTCACCGTCTCCAGTGGTGGATGATCGTTACGTGCAATCGAGAAGCCACCTTCACGGGTATCGATGGCCACGCTGTTCACCACCTTGTGGATGCGGATGTGCCAGGGGGCACGTGGCAACAGCCAGGTTTCCATCTCGACGCCCTTCATGGGTGACCAGCAGGAATAGAGTACGCCTTCACCAATGCGGGCATCGGTCTCGCTCAGACGCACGCGATAGTGCAGGCCATCATCCGAGCAGGCCAGCATGTTGTCGAAGGGGCCTGTACGAAAACTGCGCGGATCATTCTCCACGGAAAATCCGTAGCGCGTGGAGTAGGCAAACTTGCTGTATTTCTCGGCTCCCTGGCGGAACTCCGCGGCCTGCTGGCCACCACTGAGCACGGTGACATTGCCGGGCTCTTCCCATTTGATCATGCCCGGTTGTGTCAGCGTCACCACGGCCGTATCGACTTCAGGTGCAGCTTCTCTGGCCTGCCAGAATGGATGATCCTCTGCCAGAGCCAGTGGCAGGAAGGCCTTCATGGCCCAGTAGGGGGAACCCGGTGAATTGTAGGCCTCGCTCATCAGCAGGTTGGGGTAGGCATAGCCGACCGGCATGATGCCGTCTCTGTCGGCCATGGGTTGCTTCGACCAATAGCGCAGATTCCTTGACCAGTAGCCGCGCGTCTCTTCCCAGGGCAGGGCTTCCACATCGGCGAAAGCCAGCGCTCCCCAGATACCTGCATGCGCAAAGCGATAAGTCAGTGATCGACCATATGGCAGGGCCGCACCATCACTGGCAAACCAGTGTTTGATGGAAGGGGCGAACGCCATGGCGTCTTCCAGAAAACGATCCCGCCGATCATCATTGGCCTTGCCGTGCCCACCACCGAGTGCGGCATAGATCAAGCCGTAGTAGTGCATGGCAAACGGGATGTAATGCTCGGCACGGCGCCGCTGTCCGTCGCGAAACCAGCCATCCTGCAAGCGACAGGTCTCGAGAAAATCCAGGTCGGATTCTATGATGGCGCGATCATATTTCACGCCCACCCGATCCAGCCCCATGGAGACCAGTACGTGGAAAAAGTGCCAGTTGTTTGGGGCCGGAGTGTCCTTGAGTGAGTCTGTCAGCCATTTGCCCAGATGATCTCGTCCCTTTGCCGGTAATCCGTCCCAGAACGTCTCCGGAGCCAGGGCCAGGGCAAAGCCGATGGCGGCACTCTCCACGATGCGTTGATCGCGGTAGTTGGTCGGGCCCCAGTAATCGATGTGGCTCGGGTCCGAACCATTGGCCAGGCCTTCGACGTACCGGTCGGTCGCATCGAAAGTCGAGCCACCGGCGATCAGTGGTGCCAGCCCCCAGAGTGGTCGAGCGAGGCCCTCCAGGTCCGCTGCAGCTTCATGAAAGTGTGCGCCGGTAACGCCAAGTCGCAATCGACCTCGCCCTTCGGAAAACCAGGGGGTGAGCGGCGTCATCAGGTCGATGGCGGCGCGCACGGCATCGTTGCGATCGAGGAAAGGGTTGTCGGCTATCGGGTTCAGCACAGACTGGGTTCTCGTGTGACTTTCAGGAAGAAGGGGGCTGACCGACACTCGCACGCTCGACCAGGGCAACGCCGGTCTGCACCTGCCGTGCGGGATACTTGTCGGAGACCAGACCAAGGTTCAGTAATCGAAAGGCTTCCTGGCCCATGCCGCGCCAGTCGACTCGCACCGTGCTCAAACCCGGGTCACACAGGTCGGCAATGGGCAGGTCGTCAAAGCCCATGACCGACACATCGTCCGGCACCGAGATACCACGCGCCTGGAGGGTCTGAACGGTTGCCAGTGCCTGCAGATCGTTGGAACAGAAAATGGCGGTAGGGGGTGTGACACCTTCCTGGAATGCCTCGGTCAAGGCATCCGCGATGTAGCTGGCTTCGAGCCGTTTGAAATACTTCGTATCCACGACGGCACTGCCCTGGCTGTAATCCTCGACACCTTGCAGAAAGCCTTCCGTACGTCGGCGGATGGTCCAGCGCTGCCGACTGCTCATATGCAGGATGCGGCGATGGCCTTGTTCCACCAGAAAGCGTGCGACCAGTCGACCACCAAAGTAATTGGCTGGTGACACCGCATGCACCCGCAGGTCAGGATCCAGCCCATTGACCAGCACGGTCGGTACACCGCTGTTTGACAGACGCGCCAGCGCCTCGGGTGTCGGGTCGATACCGACAAACAGTACACCGGCATCATTGCGTGAAAACACCGCTTCAGGCACTTCTTCATTGTTGTTGCGCAGCAGAAAGTGCAGGGCGATACCACTGTCCTCGGCGGCGGCTCTGAGTCCTGCCAGGATCAGTCCATAGATGGAGCTGATCTGCGGCTGATGACTGTCTTCATTGAACAGCAGAAAGGCCGATTTGAGTTCAACGCCGGTATTGTGCGACTCCACGCTACCGCGATGCCCGAGCTCACGCGCGGTGCGCAGCACTTCTCCGCGTACCCGCTCACTGATACCGGCCGCACCGGACAGTACTCTGGACACGGTGGAGACAGAAACGCCCACCGCCTGTGCTATGTCAGCCTGACTGACACGCGTTCGGGAAGTCTCGGCGGCAGCGCTGTCCGGCGCTGGAGAGTCAGAGTCGTTCATGCGCGCGGAAATGCCTTGTAGTGTTGCGGATCGGGAGACTTGCGGCTTCGCAAGATACGCAACTGCAGGAACGAATGCAATGAATGCAAGGGCGCGCTGATGCTGTGTGGCATGGTGATTCTCCGTTGCCTTCAGACAGTGCGCAGACCGCGCTGCCGCGGGTCAGGGCGTGGTACGGCCGCGATGAGTCGCTGGGTATAGCTGTCGACCGGAGCATCGCAGACCTGATGCGCCAGCCCCGTCTCTACCACGCGTCCGCGGTGCATCACCGCAACCCGGTCGCACAGATAACGCACGACACCGATGTCATGGGCAATGAAGATGATGGAAAGTCCCAGCTCATCGCGCAAGTCCAGTAGAAGGTCCAGTATCTGGGCGCGAACCGAACCATCCAGCGCCGAGGTGGACTCATCGGCGATGATGACCCGGGGTTCCAGAGCAATGGCACGAGCGATACCGATGCGCTGGCGCTGACCGCCGGAGAAGGCGTGAGGATAACGTTCCATCATGTTGGCAGAGAGGCCGACACGCTCCAGCAAGGTGGCAACGCGCTCTCGCAATTCATTGCCACTGGCCAGACCATTGATCTTCAGTGGTTCGGCAATGATCTGTTCGACGGTCATGCGCGGGTTCAGTGAAGAATAAGGATCCTGGAAAATCATGCGAATCTCGCGGTAGACCTGTTTGTCCCGGAAACTGGCCGCCTGAGTCAGATCCCGTTCACGGCCTTGCCGGTCGGTATAGATGACATTGCCCGAGACAGGCTTGTAACGTCCCATCAGAACACGTCCCAGGCTTGTCTTGCCGGAACCGGATTCGCCGACGATGCCGAGGATCTCACCAGGCCACAAGGAGAGGCTGACCTCTTCCAGAGCAACCACGGCACCGTGTACCGTTTTGCTGAACCAGCTCTTGTGTCCGCCGAACTGCAGGCGAATGTCATTGATCTGGATGAGCGGAGTATCGGGCCGCTCGGGGATGGGGCGAGCGGCGGACTGTTCCAGCCCGAGAGAGGCATCGATCAGTTTGCGAGTGTAGGGATGTGTGGGGGCATGGAAGATCTGGTCGACCTCGCCATGTTCGACGATGCGGCCATTGAGCATGACAGCAACATCATCGGCTATCTCGGCCACGACGCCCATGTCGTGGGTGATGAACATCACCGACATGCCTTTCTTGCGTTGCAGTTCGCGTATCAGCAGCAGAATCTCCGCCTGGGTCGTGACGTCCAGAGCAGTGGTGGGTTCGTCGGCGATCAGTATGTCGGGTTCGCAGGCAATGGCCATGGCGATCATGGCGCGCTGGCGCATGCCGCCTGAATACTCGAAAGGATAACGATCAACAGCGCGTTCCGGTGAATGGATATGAACGGCAGCCAGTGCCTCGATGGCACGCTTGCGAGCTTCGACCTCGTTCACGTTCTGGTGCAGCAGGATGGCCTCGATGATCTGCTGGCCGATGGTGTGCACCGGCGAGAGTGATGACATGGGCTCCTGGAAGATCATGGCGATGCGAGCGCCGCGCACAGCCCGAATCTCTTCACTGTCGGTGTCCAGTGATGTCAGTTCGAGTGGTGTCTGGCTCTTGCTGTCGATGATGGTCACCGAGCCCTGGGTGATGATGGCAGGGTCGACGATATTCATGATGGCGCGTGCCGTCACGCTCTTGCCCGAGCCGGACTCGCCGACAAAACAGGTGGTCTTGCCGGGAAACAGATCGAAGCTCAGCGACTCGATGGCATGAAAGGCACCATCCTTGTGTGGAAAGTCGACTGACAGATCGCGTACCTGCAGTACCGGCTCGTTTGATGACTTGTTCATGGTGATGCTGTCCTTATCGTGCATAGGGGTCTGCCGCGTCACGCAGGCCATCGCCGACGAAGTTCATGGCCAGTACCGCGATCACGATGGCAAGGCCGGGAGCCAGCAGCCAGGGAGCGGTGGCCAATACACGGATGTTCTGAGCCTCCTGCAGCAGTACACCCCATGAGACGACCGGTGACTGCAGGCCCAGACCCAGAAAGGACAGTGCTGTCTCGGCCAGAATCATGCCGGGAATGGCAAGGCTTGCCGCGGTGATGATATGACTGGTAAACGCCGGCACCATATGGCGCATCACCACACGTACATGGCTGGCACCGTCGTACAGGGCGGCGGCCACGTAGTCTTCGTCCTTCAGTGCGAGAAAGCGTCCGCGCACCACTCTTGCCAGTTCAGTCCATCCCAGTAATGAGAGTATCAGGGTAATCACGAAGTAGACGCGCAATGGCGACCAGTCGCTGGGCATGGCCGATGCCAGTGCCATCCACAGCGGAATGGTTGGCAAGGATCGCAGGAACTCGATGGTGCGCTGGGTGATGGCATCGAACCAGCCTCCATAGAATCCGGCCAGTCCACCAATGAGTACGCCAAAGAACAGGGACAGTATGACGCCGACGATACCTACCGACAGTGATATTCGCGTACCCAGCAGCAGACGGCTGAGCATGTCTCGTCCCAGCCGGTCACTACCGAGAATGTACAGAGGGTCACGCTTGCGCTCCGGGCCAAACAGATGGATGTTGCTGGGGAACAGTCCCAGCAGCTTGTAATCGTGGCCTTCCACGAACCACTTCAGATAGATCTTCTTGGAGGGGTCGATGACGAATACACGTCGCAGTGCTTCCGGTTCGACTTCCACCTTGTAGCCATAGACATGCGGCTTGATGGACCAGTCACCGTTTTCATCATGGTCGATGAAGTGCAGACCCTGAGGTGGTGCATAGGTGTAGCGAGCCTGTACCTTCAACGGATCCTTGGGTGCAAGGAAATTGGCAAACAGGGCGCAAATGGCAAACACGATGAGGATGTAGAGCGAGATGCGCGCCATCCGATGTTGCCTGAAGCGACGACGAATCAACTGCCACTGGCTTTCGGTACCTGCCAGGGTGCCTCGTACGGTACTGCTGTCCTCAGGCAACTCGGCTGATGGTTCGATCATGGTTGTGCTGCTCATCAGTTGGCTCCCACCATGCCGAGCCGGATTCGTGGATCAATCCAGGCAAGCAGCAAGTCGGAGATCAGCGTGCCGATCATGGTCAGCACACCCATGAACAGAATCAGGGCGCCGGCCAGATACATGTCCTGCGAGAGCAGGGCACGCAACAGTATCGGTGAGAGGGTGGGCAGGTTCAGCACGATGGCGGTCACGAAGCTGGAGGAGATGACAGTGGGCAACACCCAGCCAATGGTGGAAACCAGTGGATTCATGGCGACTCTGACCGGGTAGCGCATGATCACCTTGCGCTTTTCAAGTCCCTTGGCGCGAGCGGTCAGCACATAGGGCTTGTTGAGCTCATCGAGCAGGTTGGCTCGCAGCACTCGGACCAGCTGGGCGGTGCCGGCAGTCGAGATGACCAGAACGGGGGCCCAGACGTGCTGCACGAAATCGAGGAACCTGGCCAGAGTCCACTTGGCATTCATGTATTCAGGTGAGAACAGGCCGGTGATGGTCACACCGAACCACACATAGCAGATGTACATGAGGATCAGGGCGAACAGGAAATTGGGTACGGCAAGGCCGAAGAAGCCGATGACCGTGGCGAAGTAGTCGCCTATCGAGTATTGCTTCACGGCAGAGTAGATGCCGATGGGAATGGCAACTGCCCACATGACTACCACTGCCAGCAGCTCGACCGCCAGAGAGATACCGATGCGCTCGGAGAAGATCTCGGAGACGGGCAGTTTCATTTCGAAGCTGTAGCCGAACTCGCCATGCAGCATGCCCTTGAGCCAGGCCCAGTATTGCGACAGGAGAGGGGCGTCCATCTGATAGCGTTCACGCAAGGTATCGATGACCGCCTGATCGATGGTCTCTCCACTACCCGACAGGCGGGCGATGTAGGAGGTGATGAAGTCCCCGGGAGGGAGTTGTATTACCACGAATACCACCACCGAGAGTGCCAGCAGTGTCAGTAGCATCGTGACCAGTCGACGGGCCAGATAGAGAGTCATGTCGTGTGTTCCAGGCAGGTGCAGGGAAACTCACTGGCAGCCCGAAGCGGACTGCCAGTGAGCACGGGTTGCCTCAGTTCTTGTAATAGAGCTGTGAGGTACCCATTGGCGCCGGTTGTGGATAGAGCCATGCATAAGGCTGGCTTTCAGGCACATTGCCCAGGTTCTTGTTGACTACCGCATAACCTTCAGCTGGCAGAACGGTGCCGATGACCCAGAACTGCTCGGCGGAAATGTCCAGAATCTGCTTGAAGATCTGTGCCTGCTGGGCAGGATCACCAGATGCCTTCAGCTGTCCGTAGAGTTCCATCTGCTTCTTGGCTGGTGCAGAAGGTTCGCTGCTGCCAGCGCTTTCCGGATTGTTGAACCACTGTGACCATTGCAGGGCAAAGGCCGATTCGCGGTTGAACGGAAAGTAGTAGCGTGGATCGAGCAGGGCATCACCCAGACCACCGTCACCCCACCAGATATGCATGTCATGCTGGTTACCATGGAGACGCTCGTAGACAAAGCTGCGTTCCACATTGCGCTGGTCGAGCAGGATTCCCACTTCTGCCCACTGGTTGACGATCAGTTGCGCCATGTCATTGAATTCGATCTGGTCAGACGGTGTGTAGAGCTGAATGGAGATCGGTTCACCGGCACTGTTGAGACGGATGCCATCGTCGTTCCGCTCGATCAGGCCCAGTCCGTCAAGCAGTTCGTTGGCCTTGTCAGGATCGTAGTCGGTGTATTGTGTCGCCAGTTCTTCGTGATAGAACGGTGATTCGGGGCGAGGTGCAGCCTGGAAGGGCTTGCCCTGGCCGGCGAAGATCACATCCACGATCTCTTCCCTGTCGGTCGCCAGTGACAAGGCAACCCGGAAGTCCCGTTCGTTGTACAAGGAACGCTTGATGGGGTCTTCATTGTTGAGGTTCAGCTGCAGGATTGCGTGATTCATGCGTGCGTCGACCGTCGAGGTGAGTCGGTAGTTGCCTGACTCCTGACTGTCGTAGATGACCGGCTTGTTGGTGACGGTGGCAAAGTGCCGGTTGGAAAAATCAACCTCACCATTGATGACCTTCAGCAGGATATCCTCGACATTCTCGCTTTGCAGCATGGTTGCCTTGTCGATATAGGGCAGCTGGTTGCCAGCAGTGTCAACCTTGTAGAAGTAGGGGTTTCTTTCGAACTCGATGATCTGGTTCAGGCCATCGTAGGCTGTTACCTGCTGCCAGGCGTTCAGGGAAGGTCGTTTTGCATCGGTGAAGTAGGTGAAGCAGGTTTTTTCCAGAGCCTGAGACCAGGAATCGAATCCGCGATCGCTTGCCAGCTTGTCGGCATCCGGGTTGACACTGGGTACCATCTGGCCGCAATAGTGCTTTGGCGCAAAGGTCAGGAAAGGGCCGTCGACACTGGCAAGTCGTTGTATCAGCAAGCCATCAGGCTGGTCGAGCGTGATGCGATAGGTCGTCTCGTCGATGATCTCGCCGGTCATGTTGTCCCAGTTGAAGTTCGGTGCTCTCTCTCCCTTGTAGTCCGGGTTCTTGGCAATGTCGTTCAGGGCAAAATCCAGATCGGCACTGGTAAAGGGTTCGCCGTCGGACCACTTGTGACCCTTGCGCAGGTGGAAAGTGAATTCGGTTGCTTCATCATTCACCTCGAAACTCTCGGCAACATTGGGAACCACTTCAGACCAGTCGAGGCTGAATGCCACCAGCGGTTGATAGGCAACCGTACGACGAATCCAGCCATTGTCATAAGTGCCCTTGAGCGCGGAGCGCCAGACGCCGCCGTATTTGCCGACGCTCTCGATGGGGTCGAGTACGAAAGGTGTTTCCGGCAGGCGTTCTTCTACAGGAGGCAGTGTGCCTGCCTTGACCTGTTCGGCCAGTTGCGGGGCTTCCTGGTAGTCGGCGGCAAACAGGGACGCGCCAGGGGCTGCGATCAGGCTGGCGCCCAGCGCCAGCATCGTCATGCGATGTCGGTGCAGAGGGGTGGGGCTCGGTGTTTTCATGGTGTCGTGTCTCTCCGTGTGGCGGTGGTTGGTGTAATCAGCGAGCGCTGCACAGTTGGCGCAGAGCTCGCATGTCCTGCTCGAATTGCTCGACATCGTCGTTGGCAACGAATTCGAGCATGGCAAGGCGAGGCTGTGACCAATGAGGGGCGGTTTGCCAGGCATTGATGATGGGTGCCCAGAGAGGCAGCCCTTCAGCCAGGGGGCGCCGCTCGTCTCCCTCATCGGCGGGTATCCAGTGAAATACGTGTACGTGACCCAGCCAAGGGGCCAGAGATGTAATTTCAGTGAGTCTCTCTGCCGTGGATCTTCCCGGTACCGGTTGCCAGTAAGTGAACAGGTTGCTGTGATCGACCTGTTTCAGCAGATCAACGGTGTCCTGAAGCCTTTCGGTCAGGGTGTTGCGATGGAATTCGATGCTGACAGTGATGGATTGTGCAGCAGCTGCATCTGCCATGCTTCTCAGATCCGCGGCGATGTTCCGCAGCTCGTCATCACTGTAGTTCTCCGGGGTGTTACGAGCCGCCCAGACGCGAATATTGGTGGCTCCCAGTGCCTTGGCCGTGTCGACGGCCTGGCTGAACTCTTCCCTGCAAAGAGGATCACCTGCACGTACATAACTGCCGTAGGAGGCCGCATCGATATCGTGTTTCCGGCAGAGTTCGGAGACCTGTCGTGCACGGGCAAGATCACCGAGCGGGACATGCACATCGGCGCCCCATTCGATCGCCTTCACGCCGTTCTTGCTCGCCAGCGGAATCAGTTTTTCAGGTGTGAGCGAGCGGAAGGTGACCGAGCACAAGGCAGGAATCACAGAATTTTCAGTACTCACGCGAGCATATCCCAGTCGTCCAGAGTGACTTCGTGTTGCAAGGCTTCGTTGCGGCCGAAGCGTTCGATCTCTTCGATCACCAGTGCCGTCATTTCGGAAACCTCACCCCCCATGGAGCCCGCGATATGCGGCGTCAACTGCACATTGGGAAGATTCCATAACGGTGAGTCGTCGGGCAGAGGTTCCGGTTCGGTGACGTCCAGTACCGCTTGCAAAGGTCGGTTGGACAAGGCCGCGATGAGCGCGTCATGATCGATGAGACGGCCTCGAGCGGTGTTGATCAGCAAAGTGCCATCGCGCATGTGTGCGAACTGCTCTTCGCCAATGGAGTGTGTTGTGCTGGGGAGCAAGGGTTGATGCAGCGAGACCACATCACTTCGGCTCATCAGCTCATTCATTGAGACCAGCTCGACGCCCAGTCGCTCGGCTTCACCGGCATCGACGAAGGGATCATGCAAAAGCACGTGTACGCCATGCGGGGCCAGCAGGTCGATGACACGGCGCCCGATGCGCGATGCGCCGACAAGGCCAATTACCTTGCTGCGAGTACCCACACTCGCACTGAGTGATGAGGTGCGGGTGTTGATCGAGGAGCGTTGTTCCCGGTAGAGCGCCTCCCAGCCACGAACCTGCTTGCAGTGCATCAGTATGGTGGCGAGCGTGAATTCGGCGACGGGGCGTGCATTGACCGAGGCTGCCTGAGTGACATGGATGCCGCTGGCGATGACATCGCGGGTGACTACCGATTTGACCGAACCGCCCAGGTGTGCGATGAGTGCAAGATTGGGCATTTTTTGCACGGCCTCCAGATCGTACAGATCAGAACCCCATCCAGTGATCAGCACATTGGCCGTCTCGAGCAGGGCGGACGACTCTGCTTCTGCAGGATACTGCTCAAGTGACTGGCAAACCCTGTCCAACAAGGCTTTTGAGTCGCTGTCGAAGTGCACATTGACACTGCGTTCCGGTAGCTGGATCAAAGCGTTCAGCATGCTCGAGGTACTCCGTTCTGCCTGTTGAAGGGCCAATTGACTAGATCCCAAAGTTTGCGAATTAACGCAACTATACGCAAATTTGCGTTAATTGCAAATTAACTTGCATTGATTCTGGAATCGAATCCTGCGGGGTTCGCGCGTCGTGAACTGTCCGATCAATCAGTTCGGAAACAGGACGCAGAGCTCGTTCTTGCCGAGGAGGGGGAAGAAGGGAGTGCAAGTGATGCCGTAGAACCGCGAGCTTCGCCTGTGGGTGGCGATGACCTGGTCGTCTACCAGGTCATACTGGGTGCGTGCCGGGCAGAAAGGCGGGAATATCGGGAGCACAAGCAGCAGAACGCCGCAGTTGGTACGACCGGTTTTCACCGTTATCTGCTCGATGCCGTTGTTCAGCCTGATCGAGTGGAGGGCCGACTCACCATGCCTTGCGATGATTTCGTCGCGGGTGCTTATCAGTCCGGGTGCTGCCAGTTTGTCGGCGGGCGTCTGTTGTCGGTGCTGGGTGTGAGGTGCCATGACCCCAAGTCCCATGCAGGCGGTGAGCAGAGTGCTGCAGCTCAGGGCTGCACAAGTACGCAACAGGCGTGCAAAAGTACTCATGTATACCTCTCTATCCGTGATTGGTATTGGAATGAAGAGGCAAAGGCTAGCAGAGTCTGCGCCTTCGTTTTGTGCAGTGAGATACAGCTTTGATGAACAGAAGCCTCAGTAAAGCCTCGGCAGGTTCAGCGTAGTCTTTGTCCGGTGCGCACATCCAGAATCTGCGTCGGCGCGCTCAGGGTGCCCACCTCGCCATCAACCGTGACATCCACCTCGGTCCCGAACAGTTGTGTCGCACTTGCGGTATCACGACAGGGTTCCTGTCCTGAACGATTGGCGCTGGTGGAGACGATGGGCCCTTCGTACTGTTCGCAGAGCGCCCGTACCAGTGGGTGAGCGCTGACGCGAACGGCCAGCGTATCGCGTCCGCCTGACAGCAAGTCGCTGGTACCGGCGGCGCAGGGTACGACCATGGTGACAGGTCCGGGCCATACGCTATCGAACTGCGTTTGCCATTCCGGCTGTACAGGAGCGAGGAAGGGCAGCAGCTGGTCCAGCGAGCTGGCGATGAGGATGAAGCCCTTGTGCGCAGCCCGTCCCTTGATGTCGATGATGCGGGCCAGTGCGGCGTCGTTACGCGGATCGCAACCCAGACCGAATACCGCTTCGGTGGGGTAGCTGATTACGCCGCCGGTGCGCAAGGCCGAGATTGCCTTGCGCAGATTGTCTTCGTTCACTCGGTTTTGGCGGTAACCGTCGAGCTGGCAGCTGTTGCCGCGACCTTCTTCTTGGAGGCTGCTTTCTTCTTGCTGGCCGCGCTCTTCTTCTTGCTGGCGCTGCTCTTCTTCTTTGCAGCACTTTTCTTCTTGGTCTTTTTCTTGGCGACCGCCTTTTTCTTGGACTCTACCTTGGCCGCTGCCTTCTTCTTGCCGCGCCCGCGTTTTTCCGGCGCTTCCGCCAGCAGTTTTTCACAGGTCTCCAGATCGATGGCTGCCGGTGTTTCCTTCAATTCCTTGGGAATCTTGGCGTTCTTGTTGCCATCGGTGATGTAAGCGCCCCAACGGCCATTGAGAATCTGGATGTCGGTGCCTTCAAACGCCTTGACCAGCTTGTTGGCGTCCGCAATCTTCTTCTCGGCCACGATCTCCAGCGCACGCTCCAGCGTGACGGTATACGGATCGTCTTCCTTCAGGGAGACGAACTTGGAGTCGTACTTGATGTACGGGCCAAAGCGACCGATGTTGGCAGTGATCTTTTCGCCTTCGGGTGATTCGCCCAGAGCACGTGGCAGATCGAACAGCTGAATGGCTTCTTCGAGCGTGATGGTATTCATGCGTTGACCGGGACGCAGGCCGGCAAACTTCGGCTTGTCCTCGTCATCGCGAGTACCGATCTGTACAAACGCGCCGTACTGGCCGATACGTACGGTGATCGGTTTGCCGCTCTCGGCATCGGTGCCCAGTTCACGAGCCTGAATGGCCTCATCCTTGGAGACATTTTCCAGCTTGTCTTCTACCTGCTCCTTGAACGGCTTCCAGAAATCAGCCAGCAAGGGGACCCATTCCTTCTCACCCCGGGAGACGGCATCCAGCTCATCTTCCAGATTGGCGGTGAAGTCGTAGTCCACGTACTTGTCGAAGTGCTTGGCCAGGAAGGTGGCTACCACTCGTCCGGTATCGGTCGGGAAGAAGCGGCGGCTTTCGATCTCGACGTATTCGCGCGACTGCAGGGTCGAGATGATGGAGGCATAGGTGGACGGTCGCCCGATACCATATTCTTCCAGTGTCTTGACCAGACTGGCCTCGGAGAAGCGTGGTGGTGGCTCCGTGAAATGCTGGGTCAGCTTGATGTCCTGCAGAGGCACCTGATCGCCTTCCTTCAATTCCGGCAAGACCTTTTCATCATCATCCGACTTCTTCTTGTCGTCTTCGTCTTCCTTGTACACCGTCATGAAGCCGGGGAAGTTGATGGTGGAGCCAGTGGCGCGGAACAGATTGCCTTCGCCGCAGGCAAAGTCGACAGCCACCTGGTCGATGGTGGCAAAGATCATCTGACTGGCCACGGTTCGCTTCCAGATCAGGTTGTAGAGCTTGTATTGGTCTTCTTCGAGAAACTGCTTGATCTCTTCCGGAGCTCGCATCACGGAGGAGGGGCGGATGGCCTCGTGAGCCTCCTGTGCGTTCTTCGACTTGTTCTTGTAGGTGTTGATCTGTTCGGGCAGGTAATCCTTGCCGAAGCGCTGGGGGATCAGTTCACGCAGCTCGTCCAGGCATTCCTGCGACAGGGTGATTGAGTCGGTACGCATATAGGTAATCAGGCCGGTTGGGCCTTCCTCACCGATCTTGATACCTTCATACAATTTCTGGGCAGTTCGCATGGTCCGCTGAGCACCGAAACCGAGCTTCCTCGAGGCTTCCTGCTGCAGTGTGGACGTGGTGAACGGGGCTGTCGGGTTACGCTTGCGCTGCTTCTTTTCCACCTTGACGGCGGTTAATGTGCCGCCGGCATTGCCCATCAGCATGTCGCGCGCACTGTTGGCCTGCTCGCCGTTGGTGACGGTGAACTGCTTGACCTTCTCGCCTTCGAGCAGGGACAGGCGGGCCGTGAACGGTTGGGTATCCTTTTCCAGCTCGGCCAGAATGCTCCAGTATTCCTGCGGGATGAAGGCTTCGATTTCATTCTCGCGCTCGCAGATCATGCGCAGGGCAGGGGACTGTACCCGGCCGGCTGACAGGCCTCGGCGAATCTTGCGCCACAACAGCGGCGAGAGATTGAAACCCACCAGATAATCCAGGGCGCGGCGCGCCTGCTGGGCGTTGACCAGGTCGTAGCCCAGTTCGCGTGGGTTGTCGACAGCTTCCTGCACGGCTTTCTTCGTGATTTCGTGAAACACCACGCGGGCGACATGCTTGCCTTCCAGATCGCCGGATTCCTTCAGATGCTCGACCAGATGCCAGCTGATGGCCTCACCCTCGCGATCCGGGTCAGTTGCGAGAAGCAGGTTGTCGGCCTTCTTCAGCGCCTTCTTGATGGCGTTGACGTGTTTTTCGTTACGCTCGATCATCTGGTACTTCATGGCGAAGTCATTGTCGGGATCGACAGCGCCCTCCTTGGGCAGCAGATCGCGCACGTGACCGTAGGAGGCCAGCACTTTGTAGTCCTTGCCAAGGTACTTTTCGATGGTCTTTCCCTTGGCAGGAGACTCTACGATGACCAGATTTTTGCTCATGAATACCAGATAGATTGTGATGGCAGCTGTGACGGCACCGGATAGCGGGCGCAGCGGCATTTGGCACTAGCGTCGTCGCTTGATCGTACTTTGTCAACGGAGCCGTGTAATTTTTCTTTCACGCAAACCGCAGTCTGACTGCACGCAGACGGCTAGCAACAGGCATAACGACCCCCTGCAGTAGTGGTGATCAAGCCTTTCGTTTCAAGTAGACCCAGTAGAGATGCCAGCCGCGAAATGCTCAGGGCGGAGTGTGTCATCAATTCGTCGAGGGTGGCACTGCCGGCTCTCAAGGTCTCCAGCAGAGCCTGCTCTGCGGGGCTGAGCGGTGGCCCGTCCAGTGGCAGTTCGGTCTGCTTCGCGTCAACGGGGGCCTTGCTCAGCGCCGCTTGTGCCTGGTTCAGCGAGGGGCCGAGAACGTCTACCACATCACGGGTGTGCTCGATCAGGGCCGCTCCCTGCTTGATGAGAAAATGGCAACCTCGACTTTGCAGATTGCTGACCGAACCGGGTACCGCCATGACCTCCCGGCCCTGATTCATGGCGTGGGTGGCTGTGGTCAGCGTGCCGCTGGGCAGGCCGGCCTCCATGACCAGCACCCCAAGGCTGATACCACTGATAAGGCGGTTGCGCCGCGGAAAATGCCAGGGCCGGGTGGCGGAACCCAGCGGATATTCGGTCAGAACCAGCCCACCTGAATCCACAATGCGCGCATCAAGCTCGGTATGTCTGTCAGGGTAGACCCGGTTTGCCGGTGTGGCCGCGATGGCGATCGTCGGGCCGCCGCGGCGACCGTCTTGTCTGGCCTGCAGGGCGCTGTGATGGGCGGCGGCATCCACGCCCAGTGCCAGGCCGCTGACGATGCCGATACCCATATCGGCCAGTTCCTGACACAGTGAGCGCGTGTGGGCCAGGGCGGCGTGGCTGGCCTTGCGCGAGCCCACAACCGCCAGCAAGGGGTAGTCCAGCGCACTCAGCGAGCCACGGGCGTACAGCAGTGGCGGGGCATCATCGGTGTTCTGCAGCAGCGTGGGGTAGGCCGGATGGTCGAGACCCAGCAGGTGATTCAGGGGGCTTTGTGCCTGCCAGGCGAGGGCCTGTTCACAACGCTGTGTGGTGGCATCACTGAACAGGGCCGCCAGCTGTCGCTCACTGGTGTCTTGCCCCAGTAGTTCGGGCAGATCGCCCTGGGAATCGCTCAGATAGCGCTGAATCCGGTTGCCGGCGTCGGCAGGTTCAGGGCAGCTCCTGCGCAGATGACGACAGAGGCGGGTGCTGTCCTTGAAGGCCAGTGCGAACCTGAGCCAGGTGTCGGTGGGTACTGCAGGTGTAAAGGGTGTTGCATCTTCCATGACGAGTAACCGCGGGTTGCGCCCGCAGTCACTGTCATGACGTCGGGCAGGTTATATACCGGTGACGATGTCGTTGATCATCACCGGACGGGTCGATTCCATGACCAGTGCATAGCTTACCTTCTCATAGGTCTTGAATACCATCATGACGCCGGTTCGCTGATTCGGTAATGTGATGCGTTCGTGCCCGTCCTTGCCACGAGAATCGACAATGGTATTGCCACGTGACTCGATGGCCAGCATGTCGCCTTCCTGGATCTGCGATTCGGCGCCGATATTCAGCACCACCACCTGGTCCCGACCGGTCTGCGAAATCGCGTTCACCAGAGAGACGATACGTCCCTCGCCGGTGAGGGCGGGCAGGCGTGGCGTGTAGACATGCGTGATGGAACCTTCGTGGCTGGGCAGCAGGATATCGCCATTCATGGTCTCCATCTTGTTGAGGGTGATGGCCAGTGCGGACGGGTCGCCGACGCTGAGCAGTCTGGCATCGGCCACGTGGGTCACTTCATAGCCCAGCAAGGCCTGGGTGGTCGGATCCCGCAGCTCCTTGTTGCGTCGGAAGATACCGTAAGCTGTCTGGTCTCGATTCAGCTCGCCGCGCACGAAGACCCGGTGCCCGACGGCGCTGATCAGACGACTGTCGTAGTTGCCCACGACATAAGGAGCGTTGTCCAGCGTCTCGGCATCCACCACACGTGGGTGGACGAGAAATTGCTGAATGGAGTCACCGGAGATGGTCGGTATGGCATCGTCGAGTGATTCGGAGCGAATGCGTGGTGACAGACGTACCCGATCGCCCGACAGACGGTTGCCGTCGGCATCAAGTAACACATTGCCGGTCGATCCGAGTGACTGTCCGTTACGCGTCAGTGTCAGGGTGGGGCGGCCGTTGACGTATTCCAGAGCCAGTACATCACCGGGGTAGATGAGGTGCGGGTTCTTGATCTGCGGGTTGTAGCTCCAGATTTCCGGCCAGAGCCATGGCTCTTTCAGGAATCGATCGGAGATATCCCACAAGGTATCGCCCTTCACCACGGTATAGGAGGAAGGGGCATCTGTCTCCAGCTGATCGGCGCGGATATAGGTCTGTGGCTCGATGACAGCCTCTGCCGGGGTGCTCAGGCCATCTTCGCTGAATCGGTCATTGATCTGGGCAGGCGGAGCTTCCACCACGATTACCGCAGGTCCCTTATCGGATGCGCAGGCGGCGAGCAGCGTGGACAGACAGACTGCCATGGCAAGTCGAGCAGTCGGTGCAGTCAGTTGTAGTGCCATGTGCGGGAACTCTCCCTCGTTGTTTGGTCGTGGTCTATCGATGCATCGGCGGACGCACAGAAACCTTGATATGCAAGGGGGATGCCTCTCCCGTCCCTGTTAGAATTCCGGTTTGGACAATGTTTCGGAATTTCACGTGTCACTGCTAGATATTCTTTATTACCCCGATGCCCAGTTGCGCCGTACGGCGAGCGCGATCACCAATGTGGATGGCAAGATCGCCAGGCTGGCCGATCAGATGCTGGAAACCATGTATGCCGCGCCGGGCATCGGTCTGGCAGCTACCCAGGTCAATGTGCATGAGCGCCTGGTGGTCATTGATGTGTCTGAAGAGAACGACACCCCGCTGGTTCTCATCAATCCCGAGATACTGACGTCCGAAGGGGAAGAGGAAATGCAGGAGGGCTGTCTGTCGATTCCCGGGGTGTACGAGAGCGTCAAGCGTCCGGCCATCGTGCGGGTCGCGGCCATTGATCGCGAGGGCAATCCCTTCGAACTGGACGCCGATGGCTTGCTGGCCGTCTGCATTCAGCATGAAATCGATCACCTCGATGGCAAGCTGTTCGTGGACTACCTGTCGCCGCTGAAGCGCAATCGCATCCGCAAGCGCATGGAAAAGTGGATTCGCGATGGCGCTGATCTTGACGATATCCCCGAGCGTCCTTGAGCAGCATGGCTACCGGTATGAACTGTGATCGACTCAAGGTGGCCTTTGCCGGTACTCCTGAATTTGCCGCCGTCGCGCTGGATGCGCTGATTGCCAGCGAACACGATGTCGTGGTGGTACTGACTCAGCCGGACAGACCGGCAGGGCGCGGCAGAAAGCTGGCCCCCAGTGCCGTCAAGCAGCGCGCTCTGGATGCCGGAATCCCGGTGCAGCAACCGCCCAGCCTGCGAGACGAGGCCGCTCAGGCCGAATTGGCAGCGGTGGGCGCGGATGTACTGGTGGTGGCCGCCTACGGGCTGATCCTGCCCCAGGCCGTACTCGACATGCCTGCCATGGGTTGTCTGAACATTCATGGTTCGCTGCTGCCACGCTGGCGCGGCGCAGCCCCCATTCACCGGGCCATTCTGGCCGGGGACGCCCAGACCGGTGTCTGCATCATGCAGATGAATGCAGGGCTGGATACGGGGGATGTGCTACTCGAACGACAGCTCACCATTGGCGAGGATGAAACGGCAGCACAGCTGCACGATCGATTGGCCGCACTGGGCGCCGCGGCGCTGATGGACACTCTTTCCGCCCATTGTCGAGGTGAGTTGCAGGCTGTCGTGCAGCCGGAGGAGGGGGTCAGCTACGCTGAAAAGCTGAGCAAGGCCGAAGCGCGTCTGGATTTTTCAGCGCAGACAAGCGAGTTGCATCGCCAGATACGGGCCTTCAATCCATGGCCGGTGGCTGAAGCGAGTCTGCGCGGAGAGCGTGTCAGAATCTGGTCGAGTCGACAGGTGCCTGCGGAGGACATATCTGTGTCGGCGCTGGCGCAGATTGCTCCTGGCACAGTCGTGGATGTACTGGCAGACGCCGTGCGAGTACGCACCGGCGACGGCCTGATCGACCTGCTGCAGCTGCAGTGGCCTGGCAAGAAAATGCAGGATGCCGCTGTCTTCAGTCAGGGGCGTGAGCTGCAGGGCGAGGCGTTTACCTCCTTATGAGTGCACCGGCGCGCAAGACCAGTACCATCGGAATCCGGCTGGCCTGTGTGCAGCTGATGCAACAGTTGCTTGGCAGCAGCGGTTCCATGACCCGGTTGCTGCCGGAAGCCCAGTCCCGTGTGGCCGAGCGCGAACAGGCACAGTTGCAGGCCTGGGCCTACGGCTTCGCCCGTTACTCCGGGGAGCTGGAGGGCATCGTCGATCAACTGCTGGACAAGCCGCTCAAGAAGAAGGATCTGGATGTCTATCTGTTGATGCAGCTGGGTGTCTTCCAGTTGCGTCATACACCGACGTCTGCCCACGCGGCGGTCGATGAAACGGTCAAGGTAGTCAAACAGCTGAAGAAGCCCTGGGCGCGAGGTCTGATCAATGCCGTGCTGCGAAATTACCAGCGCCGTGCCGAAGAACTCGAAGCGGCCTTGACCGATGTACAGCGTCTCAGCCATCCGCAGTGGCTGCTGTCACGACTACAGAATGACTGGCCTGAACAATGGCAGGACATCTGCGAGCAGAACAACACTCAGGGGCCCATGACGCTGCGAGTCAACCTGCGGCGCGGGACAGTCGAGGACTATCGCCAACGTCTGTCGACGGCGGGTATCGAGTCGCAGCCTGTGGTGGATGCACCTGCGGCATTGCGTCTGGACAGTCCGGTACCGGTAGCGCAGCTGCCCGGCTTCGAGGCGGGTGATGTCAGCGTGCAGGATGCCGCCGCGCAACTGGCTGCCGGCTATCTGGCGCGGTATTGCCCGGAAGGTGGGCGCTTGCTGGACGCCTGCTCAGCGCCCGGGGGCAAGACTGCTCATGCACTGGAGAGCGGTGCGTTTGCCGAGGTGGTGGCTCTGGATCAGGATGCGTCCAGGCTGGAACGGGTCGAGGCGACGTTGTCGCGACTGGGTCTGGGTGAGAACTGTCAACTGCAGGCGGTGGATGCCGCTGACATCGAACAGTGGTGGGACGAGGTGCCGTTTGATGCCGTCCTGCTCGACGCTCCCTGCTCGGGCACGGGCGTCATTCGTCGACACCCTGACATCAAGCTGCTGCGTCGTGACAGTGATATCGACACCCTGGCCGCATTGCAGGCCAGTCTGCTGGACCGTCTGTGGCAAACGCTGCGACCCGGTGGACTCATGTTGTATGCCACCTGTTCCATTCTGAAGCGTGAGAATGAACAACAGATAGCCGCCTTTCTCGAGCGCACCGCTGATGCAGAAGCCCTCGCTGAGAGCCGGCAGATTCTGCCCGGTGAATCCGGCATGGACGGTTTCTTCTATGCCCCCCTTCGCAAGCAGGGCGGATGAGCATGCCGGGTGCCTACTGAACCCGAGGGAGGACGCTGGGCGCTGGCCATGTTGCTGGTGCCGCTGGCAACGCTGCTGGTCTTCATCCTGCTGGTGAGTCTGTCGGCGCGAGGCCTGTCCTTACGCGGCGTGGCGATGGGCAGCATACAGCTGGAGGATGCATCGCTGCGGCAAGGGGAAGCAGGTCAGTGGTATCTGTCCGCCGATGCCGAGATCGACTTGCCTGAACCCATCAAGGCAGGCCTGGACAGTGGCGTGCCGCTGGACTTCATCCTGAACCTGAAATTCAAGCGACCGTATCGTTACTGGCTGGACAAGACTCTGGCCAGTTATCGGCATCGATACCGTCTGACATACTATGAGTTGACGCGTCATTACCGGGTATATGCGGTGGAAACCGATGAAAGTCGCAATTACCGTAGCCTGAGCGCTGCATTGACCGGTCTGGGTGATTTCGATCGTTTGCCGGTGGTGACTGATCCCGCCGACGAACAGCAGACTGTCTTGCTCGAAGCCCTGGCCGAGGATGATGCCATCGTCATGGCGGCGCTGGATTTCCGGCTCGATTCCCAATCATTGCCACTGGCGTTGCAACCGCTGATTGCATCAAGCTGGCGACTGGCCAGCGAGGAGTATCAGTGGCAGGTCAACTGAGCAGACTGCGGCGACGGACACTGACCAGTGCTGTATTGATGGCGCTGTTGTTCATCGTGCTCATCGCCTCTCTGTACGTGCTGGGAACCATTGCCCTGCAGCTGGACCGGTTCGGCCAGTATTACCACTGGCTGCTGCTGGGTAACGGGCTTGCATTGAGCTTCATTGCGGTGCTGATCATCATGAACGGTTGGCGCCTGGTGCGTGAGTTCCGGCAACGCATCGCAGGCTCACGTCTGACCGTCAAGCTGGTCATCGTCTCGGTCATGCTGGCACTGGTACCAGTCACCCTGGTCTACGGCTTTTCCATCCGCTTTCTGCGCGCCAACATCAACAGCTACTTCGACCTGGAAATAGAGCAGGCGCTGGATGATGCACTGGAGCTCAGTCGCGAGTCGTTGGGTCTGCAGATGCGCACCCTGCAGCGAGATACGGTCAATGTGGCGCAGCAACTGGTGGGGGTCAGTGAATCGGTGGCCGTCATGGCGCTGAACACCCTCACCGCCGAGACCGAAGCCAGTGAGATGACACTGATCGGTCCTGATAATCGCATCGTGGCATCCACCGGTCTGCTCGACAGTATCAGTGTGCAGCCCAATCGGCCGGAGAACGATCTGATCGCACGGGCACAGCAGGGCCTGTCCTATGTCGGGGTGGATCCCGTCCGGGGTGGGGATCTGTACATTCGGGTGGTGACGCCGGTGTTGTCCGAAGATCCGACCCTGGAGAACTCGGTACTGCAGGCGCTGTACCCGATCGCGCAGCGCTCTTCCGATCTGGCAGAGAGCGTTCAGTCCAGCTATCAGCAGTACCGGCAGCTGGTGTTCCTGCGTCGTCCTCTGATGCTCAGTTCCATGTTGACGCTGTCACTGGCCTTGCTGTTATCCGTCATGATGGCTGTCTGGTTCGCGCTGTATGCGGCACGACGCATGATGATGCCGATTCACGATCTGGTGGAGGGCACACGAGCGGTCGCTGAAGGCAATTACGCCACACGCATCTACAAACGCAGCAAGAATGATGAGCTGGGTTTTCTGGTGCAGTCCTTCAATTACATGACCTTGCAACTGGAGCAGAGTCGCAAGAACGCCGAGCAGAGCCAGCGGCAGGTGGAGCGACAACGGGCTCGACTGCAGGCGGTGCTGGGGCAGATATCATCCGGCGTCATCACGCTCGATGCGGAAAACTGCATACGCACCAGTAATCCGGCGGCCGTGACGATTCTCGGCGGTGAATTGTTGCAGATGCGCGGGCAGCCACTGGAGCACGACGTCAGTGACAACAGCGTTGCCTCGCAATTCAGTGAGCAGGTCAGCAAGCCGCTGCAGCAGGCCGGTGATCATGAATGGTCATGCGAGATCGAAGTGTATGACCAGGGTGGTCGGCGCTTTCTGTTCTGCCGCGGTACGGTACTGCTGGACGCTGCCGGCCATCTGACGGGCAGGGTCATCGTCATTGACGACATGACGACCATCATCAGTGCACAGCGCGATGCTGCCTGGAGTGAAGTGGCGCGACGCCTGGCACACGAGATCAAGAACCCATTGACGCCCATTCAGCTTTCGGCCGAACGCCTGCGACACAAGTTTCATGAAAAGCTGGAAGGGCGCGATCTTGACCTGCTGGAACGCCTGACACGCACCATCGAGAATCAGGTGGATGCCTTGAAGTCGATGGTCAACGCCTTCGCCGAGTATGCCTCGACCCCCAATCTGGCGCTGGTCCGGACCAGTGTGAACGTCCTGCTGGCAGAGATTGCCGACTTGTACCGTGATGCCGAGGACACGGTCAGTATCGAGCTGAGTCTGGACGAGAGTGCGCCGGATATCCTGCTGGACCAGCCACGCATGCGTCAGTTGATCCATAATCTGATCAAGAACGCGCTGGAAGCCCAGCAGTCGCAGTCACGCAAGACCGTCCGTCTGTCCACGCGTTATCGGCAGCAGAAGCTGCAGAACGTGCTGGAAATCGTCGCCGAAGATGATGGTCCGGGTTTTCCCATAGAAATCATGGATCGTCTGTTCGAACCCTATGTATCCTCCAAGCCCAAGGGCACTGGACTCGGGCTGGCCATCGTCAAGAAGATTGTTGAAGAGCACAATGGCAGAATACGTGCTGAGAATCGCCCGGAACGAGGTGCTGCCGTTATCATCAGTCTGCCGTATCCATCCAATCTGCAACCTGCCGGAGTCGGCGTATGAATGAGCGTGCTGTGCTTGTCGTTGACGATGAGCCGGATATTCGCAGTCTGCTGCAAGAGATTCTTGAAGACGAAGGTTACGCCGTGTCGACAGCCGATACAGCGGCAGCAGCCCAGGCCTGTGTGGAGGAATCGAAGCCGGATCTGGTGCTGCTGGATATCTGGATGCCGGACATGGATGGTGTATCGCTGCTGAAGGACTGGAAACGCAGCGGCACACTGGATTTCCCCGTCATCATGATCTCCGGTCACGGTACGGTGGAAACCGCCGTGGAGGCAACGCGTCATGGGGCCGTGGATTTCATCGAAAAACCCCTGTCGCTGGCCAAGCTGTTGCTGACCGTCGAAAAGGCCCTGGCAGAAGCCAGTCGCACACCGGAGACCGGTAGCAACCAGGTAGACATGGCAACGCCGCGACGATTGCCGCTGTTGCTCGGTGTCAGTGACTACGTCAAGCAGATGCGGGAGCAGATCGAAGTGCAGGCCAATCGTAGCGAGTCATTGCTTCTGATTGGCGAGGCAGGCAGTGGTCGGGCGCTGTTTGCGCAGCATGTTCATGATCATGATCCGTCCACCAGCGGTCGTTTCACGCAGCTGCGTTGCGATACCCTGTCATCGGCCAATGCCCATCGAGAGCTGTATGGCGATGAAGGTTCCGGGGCAGTCAGCATGGGCTTTCTGGAATCGGCAGCCGGCGGTACGCTGTTTCTGACCGATGTCGAACTGCTGCCTTCCAGCGCCCAGCACTACCTGCGGCAGGCCATCGAACAGCAGGGCTTCACGCGCGTGGGTGGCTCGATGCGCGTGCCTTTCCGCGCGCGACTGATTGCCTCCAGCCGCACAGAGCTGTCGCTGGCGGTTCGACAGGGCGCACTGGATGCGGCCCTGGCTCGACTGTTGGCCAGCGAAACCCTGCACCTGAAGCCACTGCGCGAACATCCGGAGGATATTCCGGCCTTGCTGGAAGGTCTGGTGGATTGGCACGTCGCCGAAGAAGGCCTGATGTACCGGCACTTCACCGTGGCTGCGCAGAACCGCCTGCGCAACCTGGACTGGCCGGGTAATCTGCTGGAACTGAAGAATCTGGTGCAGCGCATCCTGTTGCTGGGTGGCACGGCTGAAATCGAAGTACCCGAGATCAATCGCGTGCTGGGTGTGGTGGTTAACAGTGACACGACACTGGCGCTACGCCACGATCTGCCGCTACGGGAGGCACGCGCGGATTTCGAACGACAGTATTTGTTGCGTTGTCTGGCAGAAACTCAGGGTAATATCGGTGATCTTGCCAAGCATGTGGGCATGGAACGCACACACCTGTACCGAAAACTGCGCAGTCTCGATATCGATCTGGACAAGGTCCGCGAATAAGCTGCCAGCACGGAAACCTCATGAAAATAATTGTATTGGGTGTCGGTCAGGTCGGCCTGACGGTAGCCCGTAATCTGGTACTCGAGGACAACGAGGTAACGGTGGTCGATACCAACGCCGCCATTCTCGAAGAACTCGAAGCCACCTCCGATCTGGCCACGGTCCTGGGCCCTGCGTCCTATCCGGAGGTGCTGCGCTCGGCTGGCGCCGAAGATGCCGACATGATCATCGCCGCGACCGATTCGGATGAGACCAATATCGTGGCCATCCAGATTGCCTACACCATGTACCGGACGCCCTACAAGATTGCGCGAATCCGTTCTGCCGAGTACATGCGCGAAAAGCATCTGTTCGACAATGACAACATCCCGATCGACGTCATCATCAGCCCGGAACAGCTGGTCACCGAATATGTACAACGCATCATCGAACACCCGGGTGCGGTGCAGGTAGTCGACTTTGCGCATGGCAAGGTACGTCTGGTCGGCATTGAAGTACAGGAAGGTGCGCCGATGGCGGGGCGTGTCATTGGTGAATTGACTTACCTGCTGGAAGATATCGAAACCCGTGTCGTTGCCATCTATCGCGGTGACGAGGTCATCATTCCCCGAGGTGACACCTTGGTTCGCAAGGAAGATATCGTCTTCTTCATGGGCAAGCGCCGTGACACGTCAAAGGTCATGGCACAGTTCCACCATGTCGATGTGCCCTGCAAGCGCGTCATGATCGCCGGTGGTGGCAACATCGGTTTGCTGCTGGCCAAGACACTGGAACGCCTGTACCGGGTGAAGGTCATCGAAGCGCGCGAGGATCGTGCCGAGTTTCTGGCCTCGACCCTGAACAGCGCCATGGTGCTGCACGGTGATGCGGCCAACCAGGAAATGCTCATCAATGAGCACATCCAGGATATGGATGTCTTCTGTGCGCTGACCAACGATGACGAGGCCAACATCCTGTCCGCGATGCTGGCCAAGCGCATGGGGGCAAAGAAGATCATGTCCCTGATCAACCGGCCCGCCTATGTCGAACTGGTGGAAAGGGACATCATCGATGTCGCCATCTCGCCGCAGCAGATCACCATCGGTGCCTTGCTGACCCTGATACGGCGGGGCGATGTGGTTGCCGTGCATTCGTTGCGGCGCGGCGAGGCCGAGGCGCTGGAAGGGGTGGCTCACGGGGATCGTGATACCTCATCACTGGTCGGGCGCACGATTGCCGAACTGCCGCTGCCCAAGAGTGCCAGCATCGGTGTGGTCGTACGCGGCGATGAAGTTCTGGTGGCGCATCATGATCTGGTCATCGAACCCGAGGATCATCTGATCGTGCTCATTACCAACAAACAGCAGATTGCCGAGGTGGAAAAGCTTTTCCAGGTCGGCGTGACGTTTGTATAGAGGGCGAGCGACACCGTGTCAGGTATTCCCATTCAGGTAAAGGTTGTCCAGCGGGTCGTTGGAATCCTGTTGTCGATGTTCAGCATCACGCTGATCACCCCGGTTCTGGTGGGGTGGCTGCATGATGATCCCTACAATTCGATCGTACCGTTCTTCGAAGCCTTCGCGGCCACCATGGGAGTGGGGCTGTTGCTGGCGTTACCGGCCAGACATCATGTGGGCACCTTGCGTCCGCGAGACGGATTTCTGGTGGTGGTGTTGTTCTGGGCGGTACTGGGAATCTTCGGCTGCCTGCCGTTCTATCTGTACTCGCCGCTGGACCTGAGTCTGGGGGCTGCCATTTTCGAGTCCATGTCCGGGCTGACTACCACCGGGGCTACCGTCATTGTCGGACTTGACATGCTGCCGCGCTCCATCCTGTTCTATCGCCAGCAGATGCAGTGGCTGGGGGGCATGGGTATCATCGTGCTGGCCATTGCCGTGTTACCGATGCTGGGTGTCGGTGGGCAGCAATTGTTCAAGGCAGAGACACCGGGTATCAGCAAGGGCAAGTTCACGCCGCGCATTGCCGGGACGGCCAAGGCGCTCTGGTATATCTACCTGGGCCTGACCGTTACCTGTGCCGTTGCGTATTTTGCGGCCGGCATGAGCGTCTTCGATGCCATCAGTCACAGTTTTTCGACGGTGGCCATAGGCGGCTTCTCGACCCACGATGCCAGCATCGGTTATTTCGACAGCACCGTGATCGAAATGATTGCGGTGGTGTTCATGCTGATATCCGGGGTGAACTATGCGCTGCATTTCACCGCAGCCCGTCAGTACAGTCTCAAGCACTATTGGCGTGACGAGGAATTTCGTACCTATATCCGCATCGCGGTGGTGCTGACCATCATCACGGCCTGCTATCTGTTTCTGACCGAGACCTCGGACTGGAAGATCTCCTTTCGCAATGCTCTGTTTCATGTGGTGTCGATCGGCACCACGACCGGATTCACCTCCGAGGAATATTTCAACTGGCCGGGCTTTCTGCCCGTGTTGCTGCTGTTCGCCAGCTTCTCGGGCGGCTGTACCGGCTCGACGGCCGGCGGCATGAAGGTCATGCGGGTACTGCTGCTGTTCAAGCAGGGGCAACGTGAAATGGCCAGGCTGGTGCACCCGCATGCCAAGATCATGGTCAAGGTAGGGCGGCAGACCATGTCGAACCGCATGATCGATGTGGTCTGGGGATTCTTCGCCAGTTATGTGGCTTTGCTTGCCATCATGCTGCTGTTGCTGATGGCGGCGGGTCTGGATCAGGAAAGTGCGTTCTCGGCGGTGGTGGCCTGTCTGAACAATCTGGGCCCGGGACTGGGTACGGTTGCCGCCAACTATTCCAGCCTGGGTGATTTCTCACTGTATGTGCTGAGTCTTGCCATGGTGTTCGGCCGTCTGGAGATCTTTACCTTGCTGGTTCTTTTCACACCGGCATTCTGGCGGCAGTAATGGGCGAGGCAGGTGATCGTTGGAATGCGCGTTACGCCGACACTACTGATGTGGTGCCGGAGCCTGCCAGGGTGTTGCAGCAGGGTGCGCAATGGTTGCCGGAGAACGATCCGGACAATGCCTTGAACGCACTGGATCTGGCCTGCGGCCGGGCCGGCAACGGCCAGTGGCTGGCAGAGCGTGGTTATCGGGTGACCGCCTGGGATATCAGCGAGCGCGTCATCGAGCAGATCCGGCAGCGTCGTCCAGCACTGATTGCGCAGTGCGAGGTGCGTGATGTCAGCGTACAGCCGCCGTCTGCGGAGAGTTTCGACATCATCGTGGTATCACGATTCCTGGATCGTGCCCTGTGTCCGGCCATCGCGCAGGCGCTGAAGCCAGGCGGCGTGCTGTTCTACCAGACGTTCACGCACGGCCTGTCCAATGCCGATTACCTGCTCGAACCCAATGAATTGCTCGACCTGTTCGATACCCTGAGCATTCTTGAGTACCATGAACCCGAACCGGATCCATCCGGCAAGGCAGAAGCGCAACTGATAGCGCGCCGATCCTGATCAGGCAGGGGCTCCTGAAGACAAGGTACCGTCACCATGAATCAGATAGAAACCTTTGAAGCCATGCTGGCCCGCGGTCAGGACAGCGAGATGCTTCGCTATACGCTGGGCAATGCCTATTTCAATCAGCAGGAGTACGGCAAGGCCATCGAACATCTGCGCAAGGCCGTGGATATCAAACCGGATTATTCTGCTGCCTGGCGAGTGCTGGGCCGTGCGCTGGCCGGTGATGGACAGCTGCAGGCAGCCCGCGATGCCTTTGATGAAGGTGAGAAGGTGGCCGAGGCCAACGGTGACATGCAGACTGCCAAGGAGATCAATGTGTTCCGCAAGCGCGTCATCAAGGCACTGGACGCATGAGCTCGGATGGATTCATCTGGTTGCAGAACCAGTTCTACAACCGAGTGATGGGGTCGGTACTGCCGCTGTCATGGTTTGCCCCCAGAGCGCCGCGTCCCGAAGAGCTGTCGATGCCCGAGGGACGGCTGAAACTGCAGGTGGTCAGTCACTCCTGGCAATACGCGCACCTGTCGCAATTCCAGCTCAGCTCTCTGGTGAACCATCCGCCGCGTGAGTGCGATCTGACCTACACCCTGTTTCATGCGGCCGAAGATACGGGCATGCGCCGACTGATCGATCGCTTCGACAAGATCGATGTACCCAATGTGACCTGGGATTGGCAGGTCTTGCCCAAGGCAGAGCTGTTCCGTCGTGCCATCGGTCGCAACCGTGCCTCGCTGGCCAGTACGGCAGACTGGATCTGGTTTGCCGATTGCGACCTGATCTTTCATGTTGGCTGTCTGGACTCCGTGGCCAGAGCCGTGGCCTCGCAGCGCACGGGGCTGTGTTATCCCGACCATGAGGGCATCACCGACCTGCTGCCGGCAGACCATCCCATGCTCAACCAGTCGCTGGACAAGGAAGGCACGATCGATATCGATCCTGCACTATTTCGGAACAATGTCATCAGCAAGCCCAAGGGGGCCTTTCAGATCGTGCACGGCGATGTCGCCAGAGCCGTGGGCTATTGTGGTTCCATTGCGCTGTACCAGAAACCCACGGATGTCTGGCGCAAGACCTTCGAAGACACCGTATTCAGGCGTGTCATCGAGTATGACGGTGTGCCCATCGAAGTACAGAACCTGTATCGCATCCGGCATGCCGAGAAGGGGCGCTATGCCAGCGGCTCCCGCTGGGGGCGTCTGCGCGGCCGTATCCGCAAGGCCACTGATAAAAGCGGCGGCTGAACGCTGATTCCGGCTTGTCTGTACTTTGACAAGGTGCGTGGTTTATCATTCAAGTGGTATTCCACGCCACCCTTCATTGTCACAAACGCATGAATCTATTCCGATTTTATCTGAACAAGCTCACTGGCAAGCCGTCGGTGTTCGATTTCAAGCTGCTGGGACAAAAGGTCACGCTGGGCATTGCTGCACCGCGCGAGATCCGGCGGGCACGTGAGATCGAGATAGAGTCGGAGCTGGTACAGCACATGCGCGCGGTATTGCGCGAGGGCGACACGATATTCGATATCGGTGCCAATATCGGACTGATCAGCATATTGCTGGCCAATGGCGAGAAGGGCGGCCAGTCACAGGTGCATTCCTTCGAACCCGAGCCGCGCAATTTCCGGCAGTTGAGCAACAACATCGGTCTCAACAATCTGTCTGCACGGGTACATCCACATCAACTCGCATTGGGCGCATCAGAAGGCCAGGTGGAACTGCATATTCGTGGCAGCGAAGGCGAAGGGCGTCATTCCATTGCGACCAGCAAGGGCGCAACCGGAGCCATCTCTGTGGAACTGACCACCATGGCCAATTTCTGCGCCCGGGAAAACGTCACGCCGAACATCATCAAGATCGACGTCGAGGGGGCAGAGGGGCAGGTGCTGGCCGGCATGGACGGTTTGCTGCAGGACTCTCCACCAGCGGATGTCTTCCTGGAAGTGCACCCGAAAGGTGACGGCGATCTGATGCCTGACGGTTCCACCATCCAGGACTGGATGCTGGCACGTGGTTACGAGCTGGCCTGGAACAATGTGCGTGGTTCCGGTGAGCATCGTCACTATCGTCATACTGCTGCTGCGGGAGCCTGAGGCCGTGGGCAGGGATGTCATATTCACCACCTACTTCACGGGTAAGCCGGATCCGCAATCCGGCGCCAAGAAGAAGAGCAACTGGTTCAAGCACTTCAAGACCTGGGCGCGCAGTCGTCGCGGTGGTGCCCGCTCCGAGCTGCCCGGCATTGCACGTGAGGATGAATACGAGCGCATCGAAGTCTGGTATGAAAGCCTGCTGAAGGTAGGCTGTGAAGCTGTCATCTTTCACGATCGTCTGAGCCAGCCCTTCATCGACAAGTGGACCAGGCCGGAAGTGAAGTTCGAGCGCTATACCCTGAAGACTCCGCGTTCGGTCAACGATGAACGCTATCAGTGTTATCAGGAATACCTGGTGGCCAACCCGGATATCGAGCGCATCTTCATGCTCGACCTGTTTGATATCGAATTCTTCAGTAATCCCTTCGACCTGATCGATGATGAGAATTTCGATATCTACTGCGGCGGCGATGCCGGTGAATACAACGACAAGCTCAACCGCAACAAGATGGTGGCCGCCTTCGGGCAGGCGTACTACGAAGATCAGATAAAACTCAATGCCGGCATCTGCGGTGGAAACCGCAAGCCTGTCATGCAGCTCATGGATAACATGATCGAAGTCTTCGACGGTCTGACCGAGCGTGGCGAGATTGCCAATCTGAACATGGCCATCTTCAACAAATGCGTCTACGACCTGTTCGAGCCGTCACGCATCATGTATGGCTACCCGCTGAACAGTCGTTTCAAGAAGTATGAAATAACGGGTAACTTTGCCTTGCGACACAAATAGGCGATGCTCGTTACCTGCGCAACGTTCAATTATCTGGACATGTTATGCCTGTTGCTGGCCTCGCATCGTGCCAGCAACCCGGATATTCCTCTGGAAGTTCATGCCATCGGTTGGCCAGAGGCCTATCTGGAAGCCGCCAGGCAGTTGTATCCAAATGCCCGATTTCATGGCCATGCTGACCTGCAGGATGGCGAGCCCATGGAAATGAAAGGGCCGGTGCCACGAAGCGCTGCCATACTGCGGCTCAAGGTGCGGCTGCTGCATGAAAGCTATCACTCCTGCAAGGAACCTGTTACCTGGGTTGATGCCGATACGCTGTTGTTGCAACCCATGGCGCCCATGCTGGAACGTATTGCAGCGGAAGGGGACTTTGCGGTGACCTATCGATCCCGCAAGCGTGCACATGCGCGTTTCGCCGTGGCCGTGCTGACGTTCATGCGCACGGATTCTGCGGCAAGGCTGTTGGATCGCTATGCGCAATTGACACAGCAGACCGACGGTACGACAAAACGCAAGCCCGGTAATGAAGTAGCCTGGTTTCATGACCAGCTTGCATTGTGGCAGGCCTGGCGGGAGTCGAGTCGGGGAGTGTTGGGTCTGCCCCGGCGTGGGGCGCCCAGAATGGTTCCCTTGTCAGATCGGGAGCATTCCATCGACGGCAGCACGGATGCCATCTTCGTGAGTCGCAGGGACAAGGTTCTGGATACACAGGACATGCTGAATGTCCTGAGCGAGCGGGGTATCGTGCTCAGTTCGGTGCAGGATGCCGTGGCGACATGATTGTCCTTTCAGTTCGAGGCTTGCCTCGACGCTGATATGACAATCATGTCACCGGCAGTTCCATGATGATCAGGCCACTTTCAATGCTTCGTCGCGTTCCACACCGGGGCGACCTGATTTGACGGTTTCTTCGATGTTGCCGCGAGTAATACCCAGGTCATGCAGTTCTGCATCTGTCATGCTGCTCAGGTCCTTCATGGCCTGCCGTTTTGTAGCCTGGTCGATGCTTGCCCTGAGAACGTGCTCCTGCTCTTCCATGGTGCGCCATGGCCAGGCATTGACGCCCTGTGTCAGCAGTTCACGTGAAAAGCCGTTGTCTGCCAACATGCGGTCATCGCATCGCAGAAGATATTCGCGGGCGATGTCACGACCACGGTAGGTCATGTAACGCTCGTACCCATTCGCTATTTTCTTGAGTGCCTTGAACATATGTCTCTCCTGATAAGCTGCATGAAAATTGATTCATCAATCCAGGCTGTTTCTGCTCTCACACTTCATTGAGCTAGCCAACTGATAGCCGTATCTGGCTTGTGTTCAATGTAGGCATCGTTGCCGAGAGTGACAAACGACATTTTCTTTCGGTAGTTGTTAGTACAACTTACTCAGTGAATGACATATGGCAGGACCACTTCCACTCAATGCCTTGAATGCCTTTGAAGTTGCGGCCAGGCATGAGAGTTTCAGCAAGGCCGCCGAGGAGCTGAACGTGACACCGGCGGCTATCAGTCAGCAGATACGCATGCTCGAGGAGTTACTCGGGGTCCAGTTGTTTCATCGCCTGAATCGCGGTCTGGCACTCACCGGGGCTGGCAAGTCCGGTTTGCAGAAACTGCAAGACGGGTTCCAGAGCGTCAATGAGGCCGTTCAACAGATCCGGGCCGAACCCTCGGCCGACAGTCTGGATGTCTGGATGGCGCCGTCGTTTGCTTCCAAATGGCTGATGCCGCGCATGCATCGTTTTGTGGAAGAGCACCCTTCGATTGATCTGCGTGTGTCGGCCAGTGGTGATCTGGTGGATACCAATGTGTCGGCGCCGTCGCTGAGCGAGGAGATACTGCGCAAGCATGATATCGATGTCGCCATCCGCTTCGGCAGCGGCAATTACCCGGGTTGCCGGGTGGAAAAACTGATGAGTGTCACCTCTCTGCCGATGTGCAGTCCGGCATTGCTCAACGATGAGCAGCGGCCCTTGCGCACGCCGAGCGATCTGGAAAATCACACTCTGTTACATGACGAGACGCCCTATGAGGGCCGACCGGACTGGACCAGCTGGCTGGAAGCTGTGGGCGCCACTCAGGTGGACGGTACACGCGGCATGCGCTTCAACCGGGTCTCGCTGGCTCTGGCCGCGGCCGTCGAGGCGCAGGGCGTGGTGCTCAGTCTGGAGCAGCTGGCAGCCAATGATCTGGAGATGGGGCGGTTGGTGGTGCCTTTCGAACATCGGGTCCGCCTGCAGCATGCCTACCATGTCATCAGCCTGGAGAACACCACGGATGATGATCGGGTGGTGCTGTTCAAGGAGTGGTTGTTCCGGGAAGTGGAGGCGATGCCTTCCTATGCCTGAGCAAGGTCATCGAGGCAGGGTTGGTTTACGGGTTCTGCCTGCAGTCTTCAAGGGCGTCCTTGCCCTGTGAAGCCTGTGCCCTGCATCGCGCAGGGACTGGTACTGCCTGATCGTCAGGCAACTGAGACGATGACTCAGTCCTGAACGGCACCTACCTCATCACGGCGCATGCGACGCCGAATGATGCCGCCCAGCAGGATGGGCAGAACGAAACCGATGATGGACACGAGCCACAGACCGATGGCCAGCGGTGAGCTGACCAGAATGCTCCAGTCGCCATCGGATATGGTCATGGCGCGACGCAGATTGTCTTCCATGTTGTTGCCCAACAGAATGCCGAGAATGACGGGCACCAGTGGTACATCGAGCTTGCGCAGAACCCAGCCCATGAGACCGAAGACGATCATGACCATCAGATCGAAGGTGGAGCCGGAGATGCCGTAGATACCCACGAAGGAGATCATGGCGACGATGGGCATCAGAATGCGCGGTGGGATCAACAGGACCCGGACGAACATGCCCACCATGGGGATGTTCATGGCCAGCAGCATGAAGTTGCCGAGAAACAGTGCCGCAATCAGACCCCAGACCACATCGGGATTGGAGATGAACAGCAGAGGTCCGGGGGTGATGTTCAGCGCCAGCAACATGGCCAGGAGTACCGCCGTGGTGCCTGAACCCGGAACACCCAGCGCAAGCATCGGTACCAGTGCACCACCGGCCGCCGCATTGTTGCCCGCCTCCGGTGCTGCAACCCCACGCGGGTCACCGGTGCCGAACGTGCCTTCCTTGTCGACCAGCTTCTTTTCGATCGAATAGGAGATGAAGGAACCCAGAGAGGCGCCGGCACCTGGCAGAACACCCGCAATGAAGCCGATGACTGAGGTGCGCAGCATGGTGGGTGTGCAGCTCTTCAGCAGTTTCCAGGAGGGTGTGATGCGACCGATACCAACGCTGGCGGCCTTGCCTTCGCCAGTGCCGTCACCGCGGTGTTCGAGAAACAGGAACACCTCGGACAGTGCGAAGAGTCCGACGATGGCCACCAGGAAATCAATGCCGTCATACAGATGGACTTCGCCGAAGGTGAAGCGAGGTACGCCTGTCTGGCCGTCCACACCGACCATGGCAATCACGATGCCCAGAGCGGCGGCGAAAGCGGCCTTGGCCTGATTCTTCGAGGTGATGCCGCCCAGGGTGGCAAAGGCCAGGGTGAACAGGGCGAAGTACTCGGCAGGTCCGAACAGCAGGGCTACCTTGACCAGTTGCGGGGCAA